>DAGQ01000114.1:6984-7232 GCA_002498205.1 Euryarchaeota archaeon UBA596 | reverse complement strand
CTGCTCTTCACCAAATTCCTTTCTCGCATCATCTTTATTCATTCCTTGCAAATCACCATAATGCCTTTCATTCAACCTTAAATCGTAAATAATTGATTTTGGTTTAGTCTGAGAATTACCTTCAATAATTATTTCAGCGGTTTTTTGAGCTCTAATTAATTCACTAGTAAAGACAGAATCAAAATTAATTTTTGTTAATTCTTCAGCAGCTTTTTTTGCTTCTAAAATACCCTTTTTAGATAATTCTA
>DAGQ01000114.1:6216-6645 GCA_002498205.1 Euryarchaeota archaeon UBA596 | reverse complement strand
AAATAAATTTGCAGCATTCCAAATTGATTGGCCATGCCTAACTAAGATGAGAAGTGTCATTGCTTTCAAATGATGCTAAAGTATACAATCTTTGAATATTTTCAAGGAAATGATAATTCTACAACCCATAAAATGACTAATGGCGCAATTCCCATTATTATATCTCTAAGAAATAAAATCAAAAGTGTACTTGATTGAGCCGCAGAGATTTTTTCGAACTCTTTTTGCATTTTTTCATCAATAATATCTGATACTTTTCCTGCACCTTTTCTTGCAACTTCAATAGCAGCCCCTGTAGCAACAGATGTCAATAATCCCGCAGGTGTAAATTTCCTCGCTTTAAATGCTAATAATCCCCATGTTTTTAGAGAATTTTTTGCAATTGCGGTACCCATCTCTTCTTTTTCATCATCTTCTTTTTTTGAAAAT
>DAGQ01000114.1:5652-5890 GCA_002498205.1 Euryarchaeota archaeon UBA596 | reverse complement strand
TTCTTAAAATATTTCTAATTCCAAACCCCGTATCTGCAATTTTTCTTAATCTTTCTACATTTCTTTTTTCAATGGCACTAAGCATATTCCTAACACGGAAAATCCTCAATAAATCTAGAAAAATCCAAATTGATGTAAATAATAATATGATGATTATACCAAAATAATTTGTATTATTCCATTCTGACCAACCAAGAGGATCACTACTTATTCGAAAAACAAATACAACTAGCATTGC
>DAGQ01000114.1:1189-5360 GCA_002498205.1 Euryarchaeota archaeon UBA596 | reverse complement strand
ACAAATACAACTAACAAATACAACTAGCATTGGAATAAAAAATGCTAAAATCTCATTAAAAATCAATAAACTATATCCTTTAATTGGCAATTCTTTCAAACGTTTAATGGCCCAACCACCATGTGGAACCAATTGTTTTGTAACTCTGATAAATGGATTTGTAAGAAATAAAACTCTCATTAACATTGGAACAAAAAGAAATAAAATATATGCTTCCCAAATATTTTCGGGCGGAATCGAAATTAATGAAAGCGGTTCGACCACAAAGCCTCTTAGAACTCATTACTTTTGAATTAATGTACGTAGGTTTCATGTTTGAAGGCCTCTTCGGCTCAAATATGTCCTTTTCACATGATATGTCAGATTGGCTTAATATGAATATAAATCGCGAATGGATTGATACTAATGTTAAGTGGAAAGATTTTGGAACTGGAGTAAGATTAGGGAAGCTAGCAAGACAAGATAAAATTAGTTTAGTTCTGTATGATTGTGAATGTGAAGTAGAAGTAGATGCATTTATGCCTCATATGCATCCTGGAGGAGAAGCATATCTTGTTTTAGAAGGAGAAGTATATGATGATGAAGGCACGTATCCTAAAGGTTCAATTGTTTGGATGAACCCTGGCTCACATCATAATCCAAAAACAAGAGAAAAAACATTGATACTTGTTTTATGGCCTAATGGAGTGAAAACAATTTAATTTTTCGGGATTCTATGATCCATTAATTTTCTCCAGAGTGGAGGAATCATACATGGCCAAAAGAGTCCAAAATATCCAGTTGGTAAATTTGGAGCACCTTCATAAGGTCTTAATTTCCAAAATGGTTCACTTGCTTTAAGATGATGTGCAGGATGTCTAGTTAATTCTAATAGTGTCCATCTGGATAATCTTTTTTCGGATTGCCATGAATGCATCATTGTTTGTCTTTCTCCAACTTCTCTATGCAAACCATAATGTCTGATATAGTTCACATATTCTAATAAAAATATTGCAAAAAATGCTTGTCCCGAAAATACAATTAATGCCCACATTCCAAAAATATACCATATTATTGTTAGTAGTAAAACTTGAATTAATACTCCAATGAATACGGGATTTTTGTAGAATGGTAATTTATTTCCTTTTTTTACGGCTCTCCTTTTTTCAGTTGACCAAGCGCTAATAAATTGATTCGGGATTGTTTGTAAAACATGATACCAAAGGCCTCTACCTTTAGGGGCACTTGCAGGATCAAGTCTTGTTGACACATTTTTGTGATGGTTAAAATTATGTTCTGTAGTAAAATGAGCGTAAAGTGACATTACTAAATTTGTTCTTCCCATCCACCACGAAATTGTTCTTGGTTTCTTATGGCCTAATTCATGAGCAACAATAATGCTACAAACTCCAGTTATTACTCCAGAACTTAATCCTGCAGCCCAAGAAGTCCAAACATTACCATCTAACATTACCCTCCAACAGAGTGTAATAATCACAATTGGATGAATTAGTGAATGGATATGCAACATTATTTCGTAAGGAGTTCCAGATTTTGGAATATTTCTTACAGGTTTATCCTCGCCTAATAAACTATCAAGAATTGGATAAATTCCCAATGTGAGAATCGCTCCACTAGCAGTCCACCATCCTCCAATAATGTTACTTGTAATGACTAAAATTGGTGCAAAGAATCCGATTAAATGAAAAAACCATTTTTCTTCATGATTAGAACTAAATTGTTCCTGATTTGATAATAATTCAGAAATATAATCACTCTCCGCTTCAATCGTCAAACACTTGCACATCTCTTGTTTTTATAACTAAATCTGTAAATTTACTATTAAACCTTGTAGCTCTTACTACATGATTATCTATCCAATGATAATTACCACCTCTTGGTTTTCCAAAAATAATATCGTGATATTTGAATCCATTTTTATTTAGCCATTCTTCTGTAACTTCTCTGTGTTCTTCAGTTCTTGAGGTAAAAAAACAAATTACATGTCCTTCATCATACCATTTATTGATCATTTCTAAAGCGTCAGAGTATATTTTAGCATCTTTCATACGCCATGGCTCTTCATTTGGGATATCATCTCCAATAGTACCATCAATATCAATCAAATAATTTTTAATTTCAGAAGATAATACAGGGCTTTTCAGTAATCCATCAGAATCTTTGACTTCATTTAGTTCGTTCACAAATATCCGTTTCCTACACAGTTCTTGAATACTAGCATTGTTAACGATATAATATCCGAGTCAACCTCGACTATCGAAAGATGACAGTAGGAAAATGACTCAAGGATGTGTAAAAATGGGTATGGATGAACGGTTAAAAGCCAGATTACAAAATCAAAGATACCATTTAGTTGGTGAACATGGTGGCGTTAAAGTCTGTCATTGGACTAAAGAATCTCTATTGAGAGATAGAATGTGTTACAAAGGTAAATTCTACGGTGTCGAAAGCCACAATTGTTTACAGATGTCTCCAGTTGTAGACCAATGTAATTTGGCTTGTTCTTATTGTTGGAGAGAACCACATATGGATACTTTGGAATTAACTGACCAAGACCCTTTAGAATTACTTCATGAAAGTGTTCGTGCCCAAAGAAGATTATTATCTGGATTTGGAGGAAATGACAAAGTGAATAAAGAAAAATTAGCTGATGCTCAAAATCCTAAGCATGTAGCAATTTCATTAAATGGAGAGCCTACATTATACCGAAGGTTAGGTGAATATATTGATGAATGTCATAAACACGGTATGACTACTATGTTAGTTACAAATGGTACATTACCAAAAGTACTTGAAAAATTAGATCCTCTTCCAACCCAACTATATGTTAGTGCAGATGCTCCAAATAAAGAAGTATTTGATAGAATTTGTAAACCTAAATGGAATTCTGGCGCTTGGCATAAATTTGAAGAAACTATTGATTTATTGCCTAGTTTAGATACTAGAATAGTAGTTAGACATACATTGATTAAAGATGAAAATATGTTTGGATATGAAGAAGAATATGCAAAAATAGATGAGAGAGCAGAACCAAATTGGATTGAGGCAAAAGGGTATGTTCATGTTGGCCATTCTCAGAATAATTTAGATATTACAAATATGCCTTATCACGATGAAATTTTAGAATTTTCTAATACATTAGCAAATTTAACCGGACTTGAGGTTTTAGATGATTCCAAACCGAGTCGAGTCGCTCTAATTGGGAAAGAAAAAATACCATTACCCATTCCAGAAATTGTTAAAGAATTCCCTAAAGATTTAGGAATCGCCCCTCCAACTAAGCATTTACCACTTGTATAATTTAGGCAGGATCTAAACCTGGTAATATTTTGATATCAGTATTAGTTTTTACATTTACACCTAAATCATTCATAGTTCTTGCAACAGCCTCAGATTGAAATTTCGGAGTCCATCTTTCCTCTATTCTTCTTCTTCCATTTTCAGACCATTTAATTCGGTTTTCATCTTTTTGAGCTTGAATAATTGCTCTTTGCCATTCGTTTAAATCTTCATCTTTTTTCGGCCAAGGCAATCTTTTCCCATTTTCATTATCAGTAATTGTATGTGTAAATCCTGCTTCATTCACTACTAATGCAGGAGTTCCAACTAGAATCGCCTCCATCGGCGTAAGTCCGAAACCTTCACCGTGAGCAATTCCAATTAATGCTGTAGCATTACGTATTAGTGCTGTAATTTCTTCATTTGAAATTCTCGGCATCACAATTAATTCAGCGGATAATTTTTCGGCTTCTTTCTTTAGTTCAGAAGTATTCCCTCCACCGATATGCACTAAAGGTAATTTTGAATAATTTGCAATTCTCAAAGCATCTAAACTGGCTTTCATAAAACTAGCACGACCAACGGTGATAAGGTATTCATCAATTGGTTTATGTTCAAATTCTTCCCATATTTTTAATTCATGTGAAGAAGGTTTGTTTGTCCATAAATTTGTATTTACGGCGGGCCATAAAACACCAACACCACCAGATCTATTTTCTTTATCTCTTGAAGGATAATTTCCTGCTAATGAATCGTTTTCAATTACATTCCAACCATGTGCTTTTGCCAAACGTCTAGCACTTGTAGGTGTATTTGAAGAGATAGAAGTATTTGGACGATTCCACAATAATCTATGCCACTTCTCATCCCATTTTTTATGATAACTAAGCAT
>DAGQ01000114.1:0-806 GCA_002498205.1 Euryarchaeota archaeon UBA596 | reverse complement strand
ACATCATCATGTAATCCTCTATGCATTTCAATAAGATAAGCATGTAGTGGAATGTGATCTGGAATAATTGATAACATTTCTAATGAACCAGATGCTGAAATAAGAATTGCATCAGCATTATCAATAGTATTTTTTAAATTGTTATTTTCTATATCTTCAACCAGTTTTTTCCATTCTTTTAATTGAGATTTACCGGTTTTTGCAGTAATCTCATTAAATCCTCCAGTTGGATTAATCCATGGTTTTTTAGGAGTAATTAATGGAATGTTATTTTCATTCAAGAAATCAGAAACTTCTTTTGGCGCATTAAGAGTTACAAAGGTGATATTCCATTTTTCTTTATGTGTTGGAATTGCTGTAAGAATTTCTCTTTGCGCACCCCCTAGTGGAGACATATCATTGTGAAACCAAATTAAAGACGGTAATTCTTCCATGATATTCCCTCTAATTTTTTAATATTCGATAATATAATTCTAGAATTTCTTTGGTGACATTTTTCCAAAGATATTTTTCCGCTGCAATATTTCCAGCTTCTCCCCATTCTTTTAGTTGTTTTTTTGATGTTAAAACTAATTCATTCATTATTTTTGATAGTTCAATATCAGATCCAGAATTAAATGACAATCCACATTTTGCATTATCCACTAATTCCCCCAGTCCATTAACATCAGACATGATTACAGGCAATTTGTTATGCATTGCTTCTAGCAGAACAGTTGGCAAACCTTCAAATCTAGATGGGATTACAATACCCGTAGAATTTTCAAATAACCATTGTTTTTCTTGTTCAGAAACAACACCAAGAA
>DAGQ01000053.1:12596-15724 GCA_002498205.1 Euryarchaeota archaeon UBA596 | reverse complement strand
GTTTGAATGTGTTGATACTGATGGAGATGGATTTGGAGATAATGGTGATGATTTCCCCAATGATAGTAACGAATGGGAAGACTCTGATGAAGATGGATATGGAGACAATAGTGATGCATTTCCTAATGAAGATAGTCAATGGTCTGATTTTGATGAAGATGGATATGGAGATAACCCTGAAGGGCAACAACCAGATGACTGTCCAGATCAATTTGGAAGCTCAAGTGTAGATCGTTACGGTTGTGCTGATGCTGACGGAGATGGTTACAGTAATCCAATTGAAGGTCAAGATAATAAAAATGCTGATTTATTTCCAAATGATGAAACTCAATGGAGAGATACTGACGATGATGGATTTGGAGATAATCCCGATGGTAATGGTGGAGATGATTGCCCATTAGATTTTGGAACTAGCAATAAAACACTAGAGTTTAATGAAGAAACAGGGCTTTGGCTTACTCCGAGTTACTTTGGGTGTAAAGATGAAGATTCTGATGGTTTTGCAGATAGTACAGACCAATTTGATGAAGATCCTGACGAATGGCTAGATGCAGACAATGATGGCGTTGGTGGAAATTCAGATTACAACGATAATGATGATCGATATTCAACATTAGAAGGTAAGTGTGCATTACAGGAACAAGACAATCTTTCTGAAGATTGTGTAGTACCAGAAGACAATATTAAATCTGAAGAAGAGTTGAAACAAGAACAACTTCAAGCATCAATAAAACAAGCTGCATTATATGGAGCAATCGCATTTGTAGTATTAATCGCAGCAATTTTAATTGTCGGCCAAATTTTCAAAGCAGTGAGTACCAATAAAAGAATTAAAATTGAAAAAGATTCTATTGGAAATAAAGAAGTTATGGCTACTCAATCTGGAGAAGGATTTGAATATGATTCTTCGTTTTCTGATGATTCTGCATGGAGTGATGACCCTGCAGAAGAATTGAATGTTAACTCAGAAGCAATGGATGCTGCTTTTGATGATGATGAGGTCAAAAAAGATCCATTATCAGAAAACGAAGATTCTGATGATGAATCTGTACAAGAACAATCTGTAGAAACTGTTGCAGAACAATCTGTAGAATCTAGTCCCGAACAACCAGCAGAAATACCACCAGTTCCCGAATCTGGATTACCCGATGGATGGACTATGGAACAATGGAAATGGTATGGTGCTGAATGGTTAGAAAAAAATAAATGATTCTATCTAAACTCAATGGGTAGAGATTTTTTTATTTCTCCTAATTTTGCGCCTAGAATTAATGATTTACCCTCAGAATTCTTAAAGGAATTAACTAGTAACCAAAGTATTTTATTCCATTCTTCTGGTTTTGCGACAAGTCTAATATTACCACATGCTGCTTTTTCTAATAGTAATGATTCTGAACTCTCACTATCGAATAACCCCCTCACTATTTGAGGGGCGCTAATAGTAAATGTTTGAGGATGGTATGCCATATTATTCAACTCAAAAAGGAGATAAGTCTAATTTTTCAATTAAATCGTTTACATTAACATTATCTAATTTTTCTAAATGTTCTTGTAATTGTTTAGATTCTGCACTTAATCGGCTTAATCTTTTTTCCATTAATAAATGCCCTAAAAGCAGGTCTATATTCTTAAATTCCATCATTGAACGCATTTGGTTCAATTGTCTTCTAGTTTCAAGGCTTACACTTACAGATGTCATTCCTTCCGCGGTCATGATTAACAATTGTTTTCGATAATTAACCATACTTAATTTGATGCCTTATAATCTCATTAAAATGCCTTTTTTAGGAGTGATTTTGATTTCCCATTCTTATTCTCTATTTAATAAAAATTGGCTTGTTCTGGTTACTCCATGTTTTTTCATCAAATCTTGCACTCGAAGATGAACTTCTTTCCCTAGAGTCCAATATTGATGGCTTCCTCTTCCTTTAGAATCATTTCCTGGTCGATGCAATAATACAGTTGGGCTTCCTTCAGAAGGTGCTTCAGCAATCTTTACTAATCTTTGAATTGCCGTATTAAATACTTGTTCTGGGAAGAAACGGGCAACTTCATCACAAACCATACGAGAAAGTGTGCTTTTTGGTAAAACCATAGTCATTGCAATCCCAAATAATTTCAAATTAGGATTTATTCGTCTTTGTACTAATTTAATAGTATTCATCAACAAACTCATTCCTTCTAATGCGTAATATTCTGCTTGCACTGGAGTTAATACCCAATTTGATGCAGCTAATGCATTTATTGTCAAAAGACCTAAACTAGGAGGTGTATCAATTATAATATAATCAAAATCATTTATAATGTGAGAAATTCCTTCTTTAAGCCTAGTTTCTCGGCCAATTTTAGTTGATAATTCTATATCGGCTCCAGATAAATGTATATTTGATGGAAGTAGATATAAATTATCGACTTTAAGTTTTTCAGGTATCTTCTCACTTGAATTTGATATTGACCATGCACTCCTCATAGCCTCAGTTAACCCTTCTGGTGGAATAATATAATCCTCCATTAATGGTAACTCATCTCCAAGATCATTCATTAAAACATCACTAACTGTTTTTTTCAATTTACTTTTATCAATTCCAAAGCTTGTTGAAACATTACCTTGTGGATCTAAATCAATCAATAATACCTTAGATGCTGGAATTCCATATTTTCTATTTCCTTCTGCCAAAACAGTCGCCAAATTTACAGAAGTTGTTGTTTTTGCACAACCACCTTTTTGATTTGTAACAGCAATTACCATCTTATATGGATCCATGCTATATTACCTCCAAAAGCATAATAAATTACGCTTGAATTACAGGAACTGGGACTTCTGATAAAATTTTACGAAGAATGTGCATACCTGTAATACCCCGTATTTTTGCTTCAGGCTTTAGTACAATTCTATGAGCTGCTACTTGTAAAGTAATTCCTTTAATGTCATCAGGAGTAACATAATCCCTACCTTCTATTGCTGCTGCTGCACGTCCTGTTTTGAATAGTGACTGGCTAGCACGAGGAGATGCTCCTGTAATTACACGATGATCTTCACGTGTTCTTTGAACTAATTCTACAATGTAAGAAAGAATTGCTGGATCTACGTGTACTGTTTCTAATGCTTTTTGCATTGCTACAACTTT
>DAGQ01000053.1:0-12287 GCA_002498205.1 Euryarchaeota archaeon UBA596 | reverse complement strand
CTACAACTTTCTTTGGAGAAGTAACTTGTTCAACATCATGATCATCTTTCCCTCTAATTTTTCTACGGGCTAAAATTGCTTTTTCTTCTGCACGTTCAGGGTAACCCATACTCATTTTCATCAAGAATCTGTCCATTTGAGCCTCGGGCAGAGGATAAGTTCCTTCTTGTTCAATTGGGTTCTGAGTTGCTAATACTACGAAAGGTGCTGGTAATTTATGAGTTATACCCTCAATTGTTACTTGTTTTTCCTCCATTGCTTCAAGCAATGCTGCTTGTGTTTTAGGTGGTGCACGATTTATCTCATCTGCTAATAAAATATTAGTAAATAATGGCCCTGCTCTTAATTTAAATTCTCCTGATTTTTGATCATACATGTAAGTACCCATAATATCTGAAGGTAATAAATCTGGAGTAAATTGTACACGTTTAAACTTACATCCAAGTGCCTTTGCAAATGTATTTGAAAGCATAGTTTTCCCTAATCCAGGGAAATCTTCCAACAACATATTACCGTTGGATAAAATTCCTACAGTTACTCTTCGCAAATTTTCTTGTTTACCAATAATAACTTTTCCTACTTCATTCATCAACTGATTTGAGATATTACTCACGGTGTTAATCAATTCTCTAGACCGGGCATCACCACCTGCCGCGGATGCACTATAACCTGCATTCATGTTACTAACCTAAGCATGGTGCTAAGATGTTTATACTTCAACCTTCGGTATCAATACATCAATAAAAAATTAGAAGAAAAATAATTATCTGCCCCAAAAATGGTCCTTAATTCTGTGTATTTCAATTAATTCCTGTAATATTTCATTTTCTGAAGAGCTTAAATCCATTTGTTGCAATTTAGAAGCATGAGCACTTGGAATGTCCACCAAAAGCATATCTTCTTCGTCGATTTGTCTACCTATGGTTGCACCTTTAATTGCTAAAGCAACTTCCTCTCCATTTTCTGCTACTTTCAAAGTTTCTTCACCAGTTCTAATCGAACGAATTTGACCTACTCTTTTACCATCTAGTTTCAATAAATATTGGCCTACTTGAATTCTTCCACCAAGAACTTTTATTCCAACTACTGCAGGGTTATTTCTCCTAAATACATGATCTTTTAATAACTTAATTTTCCCAGGATGAACTAAATTTTCCCTTTTTGACTCTGCTAATTCTCTTTTTCTTAACTCCAACCATTCTTCAAATTTTTCTAAAATATGATAAATTACTTGACCTGAGATTAACTTAACTTCTTTATTTTGTTCTAATGCTTCACTAGCTTCTTTACTGACATTTGTATTAAATGATAAAATTGTACAATATAATGGGTTTGAAGATACTTCTGCTGCTCTGATATCTTTTTTCTTAACCTCTCCTATAGTTGCTGAACGTATCGGAATTCCAATTTTCTCTAATTCAAATGCTAAAGCCTCTAAACCACCTAATGTATCTGATTTAATTACAACTCCTTCTTCTTCTAATTGTACTGAAATTTTTGATTCGCTTTTTGCAGATTTGAATCTGGAAAACGCTTCAGAAGATATATCTTCTAAAACAATAGATCTTTGATTTTTAATCTCGGATACTCTTTCCATTTTACCATCTGCATTAGCCCTAGCAATGTCAGAAGTTAATTTTTGTACTTTTTGAAGTTTTAAAGCTTGATTTTTAGGGAACACTCGTAATGTTGTTCCTACAAGCACCCTATCAAAATTTGGGCCATTAATCTTAATTCCCCCTGCTGCACTTACGCGCTCTACTGAATCCCATCTGTCACCAGCATCACGCATTTCACTCATACCTCTTGGAGAGAACATACCTTTTATGTGAGACCAAAAGGGTCCTTCTTGAGAAACTAATAATATTTCATCCCCTCTTGATAATTGGCCCTTATATAATATTAAATCTAATGTTTTCCCTAATCCTTGTTCATCTTTTAATTCAATAATAGTACCTTCAGCATCTCCTGCAACATCTTTTAGTCTATCAATAAGGAATCGTTCTGCTAACCCTACTGTTATTGCCAATAAATCTTGAATTCCTTCTCCTTCTTTGGCTGAACAAGGAACTGCTGCTATAGTGTCGGTAAAATCACTTATTTTTGAATATAAATCGACATTAAATCCATGTTCTGAAAATTTTCCAACAAGTTCCCAGAACCCTTTTTCAAATAATCCAAGTGCTTCTTTAGATTGACTTTTTAATGATTGAGCTGTACTTCTATTAAATTTACATTCCCAACCATGTATTCTATCTACTTTATTTAATGCTAAAACGAAAGGTGTTTTTTGTTGTTTCAAAATACGAATAGACTCTAATGTTTGTGGCTGACATCCTTCCATAATGTCAACGACTAAAATAGCAATATCTGCTAAAGCACCTCCTCTACTTCTTAAAGCGGTAAATGAGTGATGCCCAGGTGTATCAATAAATAATAAACCAGGTGAGTCGAATTTTTTGCCACCGAGTAGATTTCCACATACATCATTAAGAAGGTCAGAAGGTATCTCTGTTGCACCAATATGTTGAGTAATTCCTCCTGCTTCTCTAGCCATTACAGATGATTGAGAATCTATTCCTAATGAACGAATATGATCTAAAATACTAGTTTTCCCATGATCTACATGTCCCAATACGGCAACTATAGGTTGCCTTTGTTTTACATGATTGTCGCTAGCCAAGACCGATTCCCCCAATCTAAGGGGCCATCATCTACTTTCGTAAACCCATCGCTCACGATGGGGGGTCCATTCATTAATTCCATCTGGAAACCATAAACCTAATTCAAATTCTGCAGTATCTGAACCATCACTACCATGAACTAAATTGTATCCAATATCCATTCCTAAATCCCCTCTAATAGTTCCTGGTGCTGCTTCTCTTCCATTTGTAGGGCCTATGATATTTCTTGCAACTGAAATCGCATCTTTACCTGACCAAGCCATTGCAACTACCGGTGATGATGTTACAAAATTTATTAATCCGGGATAAAAAGGTCTCTCTTTGTGAACTTCATAATGTTTTGAGGCCAATTCCTTAGAAGGAGTAAAACTTCTAAGCCCTACTAACCTTAATCCCTTTTTTTCAAAACGAGAAATAATATTTCCAACTAATCCTCTTTGAACTCCGTCGGGCTTAATCATAACAAATGTTGTCTCCATGATCTCACTTCAAAAATAAAATTTCTATTTAATTCCGCCTTTAACATAATGACGTGTCCATTTAACCCTTCTAGGATTTCTGTTCAAATTTACCATGTTTTTTCTAGCTTTAGAACTTTTAAACCAAAGTACAGTTCCATCCCTTTTAACATACATCAAACCTGTCCCAGGTTCAATTTCTTCTCCTGAAAAATTACATATACGACGTTCAGGCAACTTAACGCCCTCCTAACTTTCTTGCTTCACGTCCTGTATCTCTTAACATTAGAATATCACCAATTCTAATCGCTCCAACTACGTTCCGAGTAATAATTCTACCAACATCTCTAGGATTTGGTGCATCATTAACTCTTACTTTAACTTGGGTTGCTTCACCTGTCATACCTGTTCTAGCTACGATTTCAACAACTTCTGCTGGCCAACCCAATTCTTCACTCACAAATTACACCTCATTTATTTGCTTCTTTTATCTTACCAATTACAGTATCATATTTATCTTGATTACTTTTTGGTATTTCTAACAAAGCAATGGATGCTGTTTTAACACCCTCGGGCAAACCTGATTCTTTGCCCAAATATTCTTGGTGTCTAACATACCCAAATGGTATTTGTTTTTCTTCACATATCATTGGTATATGGGCTAACAATTCGGGAGGATTTACATCTTCAGCCATAACTATTAACTTAGCTACGCCTCTTTCTGCAGCTTTAGTAACTTCGTTACTACCTCTACAAATGGCTCCTTCTTTGCAACTTGATACTAAATCAAATATTGCGTCTTCTAAATCTTCTGGTGTTTCAAATCTTACATGCACAGTCACTGGATTCACAACCTCTTGGCACTTGCGCCACGACATGATGGGTATAAACCCAACGCAGGAAAGTCTTTCTTCAATTTTCCATTAATTTAGCAATTCCCCTACATAAAGCAGAGGCAGAAGATACTACAGAACGTGGATTTTTTAAAGAATCGGAAGCAATTATACCATCAACGAATTTATCTAACTTTGAAATTGCTCCACCAGTAAACAATCCATGAGAGCAAGCCGCATATACAGCTTTTGCACCTTGATCTCTTAACGCTTCACTCGCTCTACAAATAGTACCACCCGTTGAAATCATATCATCTACAATAGTTACAATTGCATTTTTAACATCCAAATCTTTTGCTTTGTGGACAATTGTATGAGCATCAATTCTTGTTTTTTCTAAATATGAAAATTTACATCCAATAGTTTCTGCAACAAAACTTGCTCTTTCTATTGCACCTTTATCTGGTGAAAGAATAAAATCAGGATTAATTTCAGATTGAAGATAAAATGCTATTTCGGACATTGATGATGCAAAAGAAACCTGTACAGGTAAATTTTCTAAAACTTCAGGTGCATGTAAATCTAGAACTGTAATCCCATCACACTTTGAAGATAATAACATTCCAATTGCTCTTGCAGATACTGCTTCTCCCTGATTAAATCTTTTATCTTGTCTAGAATAACCAAAATATGGTATTGCTAAAAAAATCCCAGGTCCTGTAGGTTCACAATCAATACCTTTACCTCTAATATCTTCAAGTTTACCTTCCCTTACATCATTTATCGCTTCTAATAACAAAATGGTTTCAATAATACAACTATCTGGAAATGTATTTGAAACTAAGATTACGGGAGAAGAACGAATTTTTTCTATACTCTTTTCTGGAACTCTAAAATATCCTTCCGTATCTGGAAAGCGCCTGGCTTCCAATGAATGATGTTCACAGCCTAAAATTTGAGCCATGTCTTCTGCGATATGCTTACAACTACTCCCTGAAACTACCAACAAATTGATTCCCTCAGACCCTCGGACAAGTATCCCACACTTGGATTTATTTACTAAAAAATTTCATAATTAATCTAATCCTTGGACTAATTAGAATGGGCGAGGCAGGATTTGAACCTGCGGCCTCCCGGTTATCAGCCGGGTGCTCCAGCCAAGCTAAGCTACCCGCCCAAGGCAGTTTGTCCAATCAGGAACATTTCATAACGATGACGGTAGAATAATTCTAAGAAGTGCCTCTATTGCTCATGGACTAATGGCAAAAGGTAAAGATGCACTTTCTTATGCTCTATCCAAATTTATTTTCTCTTCAATAGAATTTTCCGATACTGAAGCAAGAAAATATTGGGAAAATATAATACCCGAGATTGAAAAAATCTCAACTGATCAAGAAATAATAAATCCGGCTCAAAAAGTCAAACTTATTTTTACCAATAATAAATTTCATTCTAATGAAAAAGCTCCAAAAGTAATAATTATGAATCAAGAAATTTCAATGGAACATCCAGGTGAAATAATTTTAGAAGCATCATCAGGAGAAGATTGTGCAAGACTACTTTCAATATCACATACAATTGCACAACGATTCTCTCTACCAATTTATTTAATAATCTCAAGGGAATGTCTTAATGAAAAATTAAATTTTAAACCAGAACATATTCCTTTCCCTCCAAAGTTTATTATTCGTGAGCAATCTTGGAAACCAGATAAAATATATCCAAATCATCCAGCATTGAGTTTCAAAAGAATAGATTATGGAAATAATAAAGGCCCAAGGGACAAAGCAAAAATTTTGATTATTTCACATGGTAAACATTCTTTATTTGTTAAGAAAATTATTAAGAATTCAAAAGAAAACATTAGACACTTAGAAATTCAGACATTAAGACCAATTTCAAAAGAAATTGTAAATCAGGCAATGAAATCTGTGAATAATACAATATCTATTGATGAAACCTATTGCTGGTTAGAACAAAATGATTTGATTGAATCATTATCATTAAATGAATTAATTGATTTAATCAATTAAATTATTCATCTTCATCAATAAAATCTGGATCATTAATTTGGATATAACTTGGTAATGTTAATAATTTACTGATTGTTCTTGATAAAACTACTTCATCTAAACTTTCTCGTGTTTTTGCAAAAGCATTAATTGGGATATTGATTCTTTCTGGCAAACCAAAATCTCTCCTAATACTTAACCTAGTTTCGACAATTACACCTCTGTATGTACGTTTTTTCTTTAGTAAGCCTACGATTACTCCAACTTCATCTCCTTGGTTATCTTGAACTGCTCTATCTTCCATCTCATCTGGTGCGTATAAATTTTCATCTATACGAACTGTGTTTCTCCATCTTCTTTGTAATTCTCTCATTGATTTAGATAATTTAACAGATCCATCATCCATTATACTGTGCACTAGTTCCTTAGATAGTGGTGCCATTTCTGCTGGTTTTCTCATAAACTCATCCGCTATGTCTGATTCAACCTCAATTCTCATAGATCTTACTCTATCAGTATTTGGATGATTTCTTTCTCCAACTATAACTCCTACCTTTGTTTCTCCGACATACACGTCTCTTCTCAATAATTCTTGTATTGTATATTCATTTCTTGCCATTCGCATCCCGTCCTATTTTTCTCCTTAGCGCGGACTTTAATCAATACAGTATATATACTATCCGTAATTAGTTATATTTAATTGTCTAATTGAAATAGTTTAAAAAAATATATGATTTCAATTGAAAAATCTAATTTATAGGCGGATAATAATAATTTATTGAAATTGATTTTAGTAAAGAAAATACCATGTAAAATAAATGATTTTTCAATTAAAAGTATTCATAATTGATTTTTGAAAATATATTAAAAGTGTATTTAATTTTTCAATTAAAAAATTAATTTTTCAATTGAAATTTTAATTATGAATTAAATTATAAAATTAGATATGAAATTTTGATAGTCCTTGGAAACGAGAAAGGGAATTATTGATGAGTATCGTTTTAGTGGGCGTGTTAATTGGGATGAGTTCTATGGATTCTAAAATTTCAAAATTAAAACACATTAGACAAAACTCAGGTAATGCCAACACGATTGGACTCTCCGACGAAATAATCGGAGTATGTTTAAAATCATTTGAAGATTTAAATGCGGCAATCGATGAAGCTTACAACAACCATCAGAACCTAACAAAAGAATTCGGCGAAAAAATTACCAAGATGGATGAATCAGAATTAATTGAATATTTACAAAAAGACTATGTCAACTTCTACTCCGCTCCAACAGTTAATCCATACGTTGCTATATCAGCAAAAGGCCCATGGATCGTAACTTCTAATGGTGCTGTTTTGCATGACAATGGGGGCTATGGAATGCTTGGCATGGGACACGGTCCCGAAAATGTGATTCAATCAATGCAAAAAAATTGGGTTATGGCTAATGTAATGACGCCATCATTTAGCCAAAAAAGATTAGCAGATAAGTTGAAACTTGAAATCGGACATACTCGAAATGAATGTCCTTTTGAACGTTTTATTTGTATGAATTCAGGGTCAGAATCTATGACTGTTGGGATGAGAATTTCAGACGTTAACGCTTTGAAAATGACTGGCCCAGGAGGTCAACATGAAGGTAAACCTACACAAATGATAGCAATAGAAAAGGCATTTCATGGAAGAACAGACCGACCTGCCCAAATCTCTCATTCCTGTAAAGACGGTTATGATCGAAATCTGAAAACGTTTCAAAATAGAAATAATCTAAAACTAATACCTGCAAATGATATAGACGCT
This sequence comes from Euryarchaeota archaeon UBA596, assembly GCA_002498205.1. Classification (GTDB taxonomy): domain Archaea; phylum Thermoplasmatota; class Poseidoniia; order Poseidoniales; family Poseidoniaceae; genus MGIIa-I. The sequence continues at coordinate 4,510 of DAGQ01000053.1, read as the reverse complement.
CTAAAGAATGCTTTTACACAAGCCAATACAGATGGAGTCTTTATTGAATTGCTGGCAATTGAACCTGTTCAAGGAGAAGGTGCACCAGGAGTCTGTATTGAGAGGGCATTCTATGATGAGGCTAGACGTCTTACAACAGAACATGGATCAATGCTAATCATAGATTCTGTACAAGCAGGGCTAAGGGGGCAAGGATGTCTAAGCATTGTAGATTATGAAGGATTTCAAGATGCTGAAGCACCCGACATGGAAGCTTGGTCTAAAGCCATTAATGCTGGTCAATATCCGCTTTCTGTAGTCGGCATGACCAAGAAAGCTGCAGAATTATACGTAACTGGAATTTATGGGAATACAATGACCACAAATCCTCGAGCATTAGAGACTGCAGTGGCTGTACTAGAGAGCATTACTCCCGAACTTAGGCAAAATATTCGACAACGAGGAAAAGAACTGAAGAATAAACTGGAAAAATTAATGTCTGAATTTCCTGAATCAATTATCTCAGTGCAAGGGACTGGGCTTCTTGTATGTGCAGAACTCCATCCCGAAAAATTACCCGTAATTGGATTTGGTTGCGTTGAAGAATGGTGCCGTTTAAATGGTCTTGGTGTGATACATGGTGGTGAAAATGCATTACGTTTTACCCCCAGATTTGGAATCACTACTTCTGAAATTGATATAATTATTGATGTTGTTCGAAAAGCTTTGATTCATTTCAAATAACGGCGAATAAATTAAATTATTCATGAAAACATACAGTATCTTATATGCTAAATATACTAGCCTTGTATAATGTACAAATTCGAACATGAAACCTTTGTTGATGAAAATATTGAAAATACCTTTTCTTGGTTTGAGCATGAAGGTTCATTCAGAAGGTTAATGCCTCCTTGGGAAGTTCTAAAGGAAGTAAGAGCAGACGAATCAATTGAAGAAGGGGCAATTAGAATCTTTGAAATTCCATTTGGTCCATTGAAGATGAAATGGGTAGCTAAACATACAGTTTATAATCCACCTAACCAATTCAAAGATATTATGTTGAAAGGACCATTTTGGAGATGGGAACATGTTCATGATTTTATCCCTAAAAATAATGGAACTCTAGTAAAGGATTCCGTAGAATATCAAGTCCCATTTGGTGCATTTGGATATTTATTCGCCGGAAGAAGTGTTAGAAAAAGGATTAAAAATATGTTCATTTCTAGAGAACTAAGGTTGATTAGAGATTTAGAGAATCATAAAAAATTTAGATCCGAAAAACGCAAAAAAATCTTAATTGCAGGTTCTTCAGGTATGATTGGAACTCAATTAGTAGCATTCTTTGACACAGGAGGACATGATGTTTGGAGATTAGTTCGAAGAGAAGCTAAACCTAATTCTAATGAAATAAAATGGGACCCTGAAAATGACATCTTGGATTCTAGAGAAATTGAAGGTTTTGATGCAATAATTCATCTTGGGGGAGCAGGAATTGGAGATAAACGATGGACTAAAAAAAGAAAGGATTTAATTCAAAAATCTAGGGAAAAAACCACCACATTATTATCTGATACAATCTGCAAATTAGATAAAAAACCAGAAGTCTTTCTGATAGCAAGCGCTATAGGGTTTTATGGAAATAGAGGAGATGAAGAGTTAACTGAAGAAAGTGAACCGGGAGAGGGGTTCCTTACAGAAACTGTATTAGCATGGGAAAAATATGCTAACTCAGCAAAAAATGCTGGTGTAAGAGTAATTAACATTAGAACTGGAATCGTCTTATCTGCAACTGGTGGCGCTCTAAACAGAATGTTGTTACCTTGGAAATTAGGTGGAGGGGGATCTATTGGAGGGGGAAAACAATGGATGTCATGGATTTCATTAGATGATCAAATATATGCAATAAATCACCTAATAATGAAAAAAGAATGTAGTGGACCATATAACTTAACATCTATTAATCCAGTCAGACAGAAAGAATTTTCAAGGACTTTAGGAAGAGTTCTTTGGAGGCCCGCTTTCGCTCCAATTCCAAAATTTCCGATGAAGATTTTATTTGGGGAATTAGCAGGACCTCTTTTATTTGAAGGTCAAAGAGTTTTGCCCGACAGATTAATGAAATCTGGATTCAAATTCACTCACGAAAATCTTGAAGATGCTTTGAGGGATTGTTTAGGGAAATGGAGATAAAATGATTAGAAAAACAATTTCATTATCGGGTGATTCTAATTTTCTAAAAGATTTAATAAAAAATAGAATTTCAGACAGAATGATTCATGAAATTAAGGAAAATTCTGATTCCGGATTGAATATTCATTTTGAAATAGGAAATGATTTAAAAAATGAAATTACTACACCATCTATTATCATTCGGCCCTGGCATAAACAAATCATTCCATTTGATTTAGATGGTTGTATAGAACTACACATCAGAGATTTATTATGCATAGATCCTCAAGGTAAATGGGGTCCAAAAGATATTTCTAATTGGATCAATGCCCTTGAATCTAATCAAACATTAGATTTAGAAAATTACCCAATTAGATTTTGGACTTCTAAAAATGACATTATTAACTTAATTGAAACACTTATTGAAATTCCCAAAATCCCTACTTTAGTTACTGAGGTTTGTGGAAGGAGACCTTGGCTAGCAAATGATATATTTTTAGAATTGAAAATGTTATGGAGAAGAATAAATAATTCTAAATTAAATCAAATCGATATTATTGATTTAGAAGTTAAAGAAATTCGGAATACTAGTACAAATTATAACTCTAAACCCCCGAATCTTTCTGATTTACACAATTTATTAAAGATACAAAATGGAAACGGTTGGGTTACTCAAACACCGATAAGGATTTCTTTAATGGAATGTCTAGAAGAAATCATACATTTTGAAAATTAAAATTATCCACAATAATGATAATGGAAAGTTATGAGGATTTATTGTAGGGGAGTAAGAATGTCGGAGGATATAATAAATAGTTTATACATATTTTCAATTAGTTTGATTGCTGGTTTTGCTATAGCAAAATATCTTACTGGAAAAACGCCTCAAATTAAAATATATATTTTTCATATTCATCATTGGATTTGGGCCACAACAATCTTAATTTTTCTATTCTTTTGGGATCAAACTGAAGCATGGATGATTGGAATTGTCACTGGAGTTGCACTAGAAGGATTAACTTATGAAGATTGGTCGATTTTTATCAAAGAGGAATGATTCTGTTTATATTTTTTAATAGTATTCTATGGAAATGATGTACACCAGATTCTTTTTCGGGCGAATACCGACCTCTTTCATAAGACTCTGAATGTACTCCTCTTTGAACTGATTCTACTATTTGTTGATCTTCTTCCTCAACTTTATCTAAATCTCCACCAGCTCCTTTTGAGATTAAACCTGGATTATTTACATAACCTCGATATATAATTTTTGAATTTCCAGAATCTAAAGGAACAACAATATTCACAGATACCCCCCACGGATAAAAGTTAAACATCATATTGGGATATATCCAAAAATAATATGCTGCAATATTATCGCCATAATCAATTGATTCCTTGGGTAAATCAAAACATAATTCTCCAGGTTTTGCATAGCCAATTTGCAATACACCATTAGAGAATAATTCTGTTTTATAAGAGTCGTTTTCAATAATATTATTCAAATCTCCATGAACAAAGGGAATATGAAACCCCTCTAGATAATTATCAACATATAATGCCCAATTTGCTTTGATAGAGTGTGTTCGATCTTTACTCGAATCATATTTGAATTTTTCAATATCCATCCACCCAATTCTGTTATCTAAAAATTCGATGAATTCATCAAATTTTTGTTTACCCTTGTTTACAAAAAGTAAGTTTTTCCAATTCATTAATTCAAAATTTTTTAAATTATCTCCCTCGGTAGGGAAATTTTTTACATTTTCAAATTTAGGCATATTTTTTAATTGACCTTTCAAATCAAAAGTACGGCCATGATATGGGCATTGTATTCTTGATTTTTTACATTTTTCATTTACTAATAACATCGCTCTATGTGTACAAACATTAGAAATACAATTATAACTCTCAGTTTTGGTCAATATTAATTCGTCATTAATTATCTCTCCCATTCTTTCTAGTGGAATAATATTAATATCATCAAATTCTGAACTATGTACAGCAAAATGCCAATGATTAGAAAAAGAAGTCTTTATTTTTTCAAATAGTTCGAGATTGGTATAATAATCTGAATGTAAAGTTAATGCTCGAGATATCTCTTCATCAACATAATCTCTCGCCATATTACATGTAGAAAGTCTTGTAATAAATAATCAACTAATGACAGGATACCCCATATTTTTTTAATCTCCAGTAATTGTATGGCCACGGAGTCAAAAACCCTGCAATCAACATTGGAATGATTACTTCTGGCGTCAACATTGCACCGCCTGTCAAAATAACATCGGTAATATTCATCGCTGCTTCCATGGCAATCATCGAAATCAGTGACATGCCCATTGCGGTTCGCAATGCATCT
>DAGQ01000075.1:1202-2777 GCA_002498205.1 Euryarchaeota archaeon UBA596 | reverse complement strand
CAAGACTTCTCCTGCAGGAAGCCCAGTCACTAAATAATTACATTCACCCGATAAATTTGGCTCAATTTGCGCTTGGTAATCCCAACTTGTCTGATTAGATCCTCCATCTGTTTTGCCCCAAACAAAGTAAACATCAACATCTTGACTATTATTAATTAGTCGCCCATTTAACATAATTGACTCAAAAGTCCGTTCGGAGGAAGGATCACAAAATGGCGCAATAAGCCCCGAGCCCTCTTCAATGGAATAAACTAACTCTGGTAAAATAAGCATGTCTGAGCTGGTTAGCCCAAAATTTAATCCATGTATCGATAAAACATTTTTTCCTTCGAGCAGGTGCTTTTTGTGAGAAGAAATATCAAACGTTTTAAATTCAAGAGCTAACTGATCATTATGTAGTTCAGTTGCCCCGGAATTCCATTTAGCATTTATAGGGGCATTAGCTGACGCTACTCGTTTACCATTTAGATAAGCAATAAAGCCATCATCAAATTTTATGCGTAACATCAACTTGTCAACCTCTACTAATTTATCCACATCAAATGCGTATCGAAGATAAAGCGACTCGTTTTTATTATACATTGTCGTCCTAAAATTTAGCATTGAACTAATTAGGGACTGATATCCAAAACTTCTCTCATAACCGGCACCGCTTAGCCCCCTTTTCCAACCAGCATCATTAAATTCGATTTCAGTCCAATTTTTATCATATTGATCATTAGTAGGAACCCAACCTTTGGCGTAATTTCTAGAATCTATGAAAGTGTTTTTCTCTCCTGTAATATTGATTTTTATATAACCAGTTGAACGTTGCCCAATAGCGTCTTCAATTATGTATTCAATAGTACCTAAACCCGTTGCGTTATCCTTTGCCTTAAAACTAAGAAGGCCATTGGGCTCATTACGACGACGACCGTCGCGCACAACTGGAGACCGATGAATAATTAGAGATCCAAGCCGCGAGGCTTTTGAACGAGCACTTATCAATCTAAATCCGCTCGGTAATAAATCCTGACTAATTCTACCTTCACCGTTCGTTCCCACAGCTAATATTGGATCAGTCTTATAGGCCCCTTTTAATCCTACAGCCCAATCATTCACCATAGGATTAAAATTTAAGGTTTCACCTGCACTAAGGTTAAAATAATCAGGCTCAGCTATTGGATAATAATCAGTATAACTGATGTTTATAGTTTGCCGTCTGTTTCCTGATCTATATTGAATGGAATCAGTACCACTAGCATCTGCGTTAACCCGTATAATATACACAGCAGAATCGCTGCTACTTTCGTGCATTGCGGCCTGTTCAGGGGGCTTCAACTGGGAAATTATACCATCTCCGGGTAATTTGAGTGTTTTGGATTGGCCCGCTGCTAAATCAATTTCGTAAACATCACTACTAAGATCCCCCACAACAACAGCCACATCACCCTTGTGAAGCCAACCTCTCCCAACATCTCCCTGCACGCTATAACTAAACCATGCAGTTCCCTTGAAATCACTCGAAGGCCTAAACACGACAAACTCATCCTCTACATAAACAGAACCAGCATATCGAGGTGTTACTTGCCCTAC
>DAGQ01000075.1:0-872 GCA_002498205.1 Euryarchaeota archaeon UBA596 | reverse complement strand
AGAATATTCTCCTCCCCTCGATAAACTTGCTTAGCATCGTTGGATAGAACAGCACTCCTTATTTCATCCCCCATCGCACACCAAATTACATCATCTTTAGCAAATGGTATTTCCTCTGGATTACGCATTACGGCTGGACCACTTAACTTGTTTCTAGATCTATCATGGATTTGTTTAGCGGCTGTAATTTGCTGCCCTTCAATATCTTTAAAATACGATCTTGAAGAATTATTATATTGAGCGTTCATCACACCTCCAAGTGAATGATCTGCACCAAACATGTGCCCTATCTCATGACTTGGCAGCGCCCAGCCAAAGCCCTCTCTTAACACTCCAACACCATTTCTAGTATGAATTGAATTTAAGTAGGCAATACCCAATGTCCCTCCGCTCAGGCCTGCCCCAAATTTAATTGCAGCTGACTGTCCGAAAGTTGATTCTGGCCGCCAAAGCTGAATCCAACTAGCAAACTCCTCTAAAGTTTCTCCATTATCCTCAAACGGTATATCTTCATAATCAGGAGTATCAGGAGTAAGTATAATTTCTTGCACCAATAATCTAATTCCTAACTGATTTTCATAAATTGCCGCTACGTTCGCCATCAATGCAAGATATTGGCTGGTAATTTTTGTAAGATTATTTTTTGAATTAATGCCAGTAGCAGATTTATCAAGAACTACAATAGTTGTTGCGACTTTCAAAGAGGCTTCATATAGAGGAGGATTAGCTGGAGCATTCAGTGCTAATGTCTGTGTACCAGTTAACGGATCAATTCCCGAACTAGCTAACATTGTGGGTTCTTCTACAGGTTTAAGTAATGCAGTCGTAGCTAAAGACCAATCTGGAAGAATCATTTCTGGATTGAGCGACAT
>DAGQ01000079.1 GCA_002498205.1 Euryarchaeota archaeon UBA596 | reverse complement strand
AAATCTGATGGTTTATTTAGTAATGCTATAAAAATTAATATTGAAAGGGTTAAGACTGAAAAGAAAATCAGCCAAAGATTTTTCGATGGAGGTAAATCTAACAGACCAGAATCCTTTACGAGATGATGAGAAAAAAGGGTTGGAATTGGAGTTACGAGTGTTTCATTATTCTGTAAAATATGAGTTTTTTTCCCTTTATCATTAGGTATGGCCAATTGAATATGGATCAGTCGTGGTCTTCTGATCCAAAAAAATACGAATAATAGTGGCAATGAACAAAACAATCCAATAAATGATAACAAAAACCCGTCAAGATCTCCTAAATACATTCCAAAAAAAACCATTAGAATTGAATTGGACAATAAATATGTAACAATTACTAAACCTACAATTCTTTTTATTATCGTCCAAGGTTTACTCATTTGAGATAAAACTAATTCATTTCGGGGGTGAGTCATTTTTTCTCTAAACAAATTATTTGTTACATTTTGATTGGTTCCACTAGCCAGGGTTCGAATACCTTCTTGGCTCGGGAGCATAAACTCTGATAAACTTATTATTAGTAAGGATTCTTAAAAATTGGCTACTCAGTTCGCCCATCAGTCGTCATTAAAACAGCAGTCGGATTAAGCGTTCATCACAGTAGCATGTCAACCAAGAAGAACTAAGTTTTAGTATGACCGATATATTTTGAATATTTTTCTTAAAAAATCGATAGAAGGATTGTAGTGCTTAGAGGTTTTCGGGTATGGTGATGGCAGTAGCAGATATCCGTTCTGAATTCATTATTACCGATTTAATACCTGTGTTATTTGGAATTGTCTTATCATTTATTATTTTCAGATTCTGGGTTCCATTCGCATTAAGAAGGGTACAAATTGCATTTTATACTGATGATGGTATTTATGAAGTACACAGGATTACTGATACGTTCAAACAATCAAGAAAGTTACTCGGGGAAGATGGTGCTATTTTCGGAGTTACTCTTTATCGAATGGCGGTTACAGGTTTAATGATTTTAGCAGGAGAAATTGCTTACCAGCCAGAAGAATATTCCTTGTATGTGTTGGTATTAATAATGCTTTTACTTGCAATTCCTGTGTTAATTTCACCTGTATCTTCTCTAATAGGGCAATTTACAAGAACATTATCCTCAAGAAAGGCCGATTTAATAGATTATAAGAAGAATAGAAGAGTTTTGATTATTGTTGTTACTGTAATGATGATCGCACTTTCTTTAGGTTTTTGGGTATATTTAACCCGAACATTAGGGTTGTCTCCCGAAGAAAGTAGAGCTTGGACATTGGTTCTATTTTTATTCCCTTCAGTTTTAGTTTATGGAAGGGTGATGGGTTCTTCTTGGAATGGTTTAGTACAACAGAAGTGGAAAAGAGCGAAAGGTCAAGCTTCTGCTTTAAATCCACATCCTCCAAGATTCTTTGCAAGATTATTGGCATTATTTATTTTAGTAAATATTATTTTGATGCCAATTACGGCATTAAATGGTTTTTCGTCTTATCTATATGACTGGTTTTTGTATCAATTTACACCTGATGATTTGTTTACTCACTCCCAACAAGCATTATTTGTATATCCTGAAATTCAAACAATGAGTTTATCTCAGAAGGGAGGGGTAATAGGTTATCTTTCTATAGAGTTATTTTCACAAGTTCCTGATGTATTTGTTGCAAAATTTTTATCACAATTAACAGTACTTTTCTTAATCTTAAATGTTACATTAATTGGTTTGGCTTTCGTTTATGAAATGGTTAGAATGCAATTTATTGGCCTTGGAACAATTGGAGGTATTGGTGGTGTTGTAATTGCGGATGGTAGATCTTTAAGAGCCGAATCATCCCATAGAGGATTATTAGTTTCATTTTGTTTTTCTGCATTTACTGGATATACTGTTTTAATGCTAGTAATGGCAATTTTTGGAAGATTTCCAGATGTATTGCCTAATGCAGAAATGTGCACAACAAACTTAGGATCGATTGTGGGAGGTTTTTCCCCAGAGTATCGGGGTACGTCTCTTCATGCAGAAGCATGTGGTGTTTTAGATCCTCTTGTTGTTGAACAATTGACTTTTGCAATAAATGCTGCGGGGCAGGCGCTTTTCATACCATTTTGGTTGATATCATTGCCAAAATGGTTTAAGATGAAAAGAGCAATTTTTGATTTATCAGCAATTGAAGATAGAGGCGGACCAATAATTATTGAAGATAAAAAAGAAATGGCGAAATTACTTTCTAGAACTAAACCTGGAGATGATGCATTATCATTGCTGAAATCAGATAGATTAAGTGATTTAGTAACTGTTTTGAAGAGATTAGATCGTAGTAATGCTTCAAGAGATAGAGAATTACATGCCAGAACTGAGATGCTTTTTGCAGCTAGTCGTGGTGATTGGCAAAGAGCCGAGGATTATGCAGTTAACCTTCTAGCCCAGAAAGAAGGTGATGATTTAATGTGTCGTAAATTATTGGCAGCAGCAGCACTTGCCAATAGGGATTTATTGGAGGCAAGAATAAGATTAGATGATCTTCCTGTTGATGACGCTGAATCTGACCAATTAAGGTGGGTGGCATCATTATTTGCAATGAAAGGGAAATTAAGAAAATTTGAGGTTGATGAAATGTTACAATTAACCCCTGGTGGCCGTAGATTGGAAGATTTAGTTTCAAGATTTCCAATGTTGATGGCTTGGCCTTCTAAAAAACCAAGAATCGATAATGTTGTTGATAGAAGAGGGCTGCTTGGTGATGTGGCAAGGTTACGTTTAAGTGGTAGAAGTGAAGATGCTTTGGCTAAAATTAGAGAGGTACAAACGATGATGCCTGATATGTTGGGAGCCAGATGGTTTGTTGCTGAGGCATTATGTTTAATTGATTTAGGAAAAATAAATGAAGCGATGAGAATTCATCATGAATTAAGTAAATCAGAGTCTGAAGATCCTTATGTCGCAGGTCTTTGCGAGGTTTTGAGAACTTTAGGTCAAGATGCACCACACTTGGTAGATCGAAGAATGGATGGTTTGATTGAAGTTACTGTGGCAACTGATTCGAAGAAAATGAGTAGATTAGAATGGTCTAGAATTGTGAATAATATGCCTACAAATGCTGTAGCGGCTTTAAAATTAGGACGTAAAGGTGAAGATGAAGCATTGGCATCAAATGCTTGGGTTACAATGGGCCCTGCATTAAAGAAGAATATGTGGCCGGTTGTTAGAGGTGCGTTTGCAGTATCAAATGCTTTATTTATTTGTATGGTTTTAGCAGGTTCTTTAGTAATTTACATGGAAGGTGCATTAGGAATACCTTTGGTTATTGGAGCAATTGGTTTATGGGCAAGAGCAGGAAATAAACGTCAAGTTGTAAGGCATAGGGATATGCCCTTATGTAGGGATTATTCATCACGATTAAGAACCAAAAGAGCGATGGTTAAGTATAATGATTTACCTGTAGGTACGCATTTAATGTTAAGTGGGATAATAGTCCCTATTGGTGAAATCCCAATAGATTTAGGCTATCCTTTATGGGTAGACCCTCTGGTTGGTAAACGTGATAAATGGTTGCCAGGATTAAACTTAGGAAGAGGTTCAGATAAAAAAAGAAAGAAAAAACTTGAAGAGCGCTTAGGTGGAGAATCAAAAGGAATTGAAGGTAGGGGGCAAGTATCTAAGTCTGCTGTACTCTCTATGATTAATAAAAATAAAATTCAGAAAAGACAAAAATATGATGGTATAAAGAAAATGTCTTCAAGTGTAATTCAAGCAAGAGATGAAGGAATGGCTTTTGAATCAAGTGAACATGATGATAGAATAGTTGGCGGTCCTAGAAGACCCTCATCTAGAGGTCAAAGAAAAAGAACAGCACCACCTGGATTCAAAAAGAAATCACATATTGGCGATAATGATTCTATATTTTATTAATCACTCTTCTTCTACAATGAAGTCCTCGATTTTACCTGAGAATATCTCATCTAACATCTCAGATTCTGTCTCTGTAATTATTCCATCATCTAATACAGCCAACACTTCTTCTTGTTCTTTCTTAGTTAGTTTTAATATTTTACAAGCTTTTGCAATCATTTTCATTTCTACATCGTTTGGATAAACTCTGTTGTTTTTTGCAGCACTGTCAAATGCCGCTCTTGCAGCAACTAATATCGCCTCATTTTCATTTATTCCTAAATCTGAGCACATTAGAGCAATAGTTCCTGTTTCTGCTTTATCCATTTTCCCGTCATTGTATGCATCCTCATATAATTCTCTTAAACTACGAACTTTTTCTTGCATTAAAATTGCGATTGGCCTAGTCGGTTCAATATTCTCAAGAATAATTTTCGCAATTACTGTGATTGGAGCAGACAGTATCATTCCGATAGGGCCCCAAACAAAACCTCCATATGCAAATGTTAGTAATAATAATACAGGACTTACATCTAACTGATTACCAGTCCATTTTGTTTCAATTACAGCACCCCAAAGTTGTTGATTAAAAATGATTACAACTAATACTACTGTTCCAGCTACCCATTGTCCTCCTAAATCCTCCCATGCAAGCAAACCAAATAGTGGATCTTGAATTGCAAGATAACCTAAAACAATGGCAGGCATTGATGCAATAATTGAACCGATATATGGAATATAATTGAATAAAAATGCTAAGATTCCCCATACAAACCAAAGAGGAACTCCCAATAACAAACAGATTAGGCTTGTACAAATTCCTGTTCCTAAACTCACATTTGTTTTTGTAACCAAGTAAGCATTAACACTCGCTTCAATTTTTCTAGTAACTTTTGAAATTCCTTTTGCTTTATCTCCTGGGAATGCTCTAGCAATTCTACCTTCTAAATATGGCATTTCATAAATTATAAACACTAAGAATAGAATCATTGTAATTGAACTAAATGCGTAACCACTGAGAGTGCCAATGAATCCAGCTCCTTGTTCTGCTCCAATGGAATTAAATGGGTCTTCAAGACCACTAACATTGAGTCCTGTATTATTTAGAGAGATATAAAGTTCAGAGTAATTTTCTTCAAGAGTCTCAATACCTCCATTTTCCATATATACTTGAACATTATATGCAATTGCGATAAATACCCCTACTAATATATTTATGAACATTAATAGTACAAAGAAATATGACCAACCTTCTCGCATTTTAAATTCTTTCATTAAGTATAATGCACCAGGCCTTAAGATTAGATAAACTAAGACTGCCATTGCAAATGGTTGTAATACTGGTGCCAATGATTGAAGTACAAAACCACCTATGAAAAGAACCAAACAAACATTAGCAACAATTGGTAATTTTTGTTTTAGTAATAATCTTAATTCTTC
>DAGQ01000107.1 GCA_002498205.1 Euryarchaeota archaeon UBA596 | reverse complement strand
CAATTTCATTAATGTCTTTAACGTCAATATCATCACCTATCTTCTTACAAGCTAATGCAAGAACTCTTAGAGCCCCAGATGCCATTGAATGATTAACTTCTTTAATTTCTTTGATGTGTTCTTCTGTAATATCTACAAGTTCACCATTTTCATAAATTTTTGTAAATAGGTTTTCCATTGGATCTAAAGCACCTTTTGTAAATGACCAAATACCCCCTTCAAAATTATTAATTGTAGTCATTCTTTTTCTTTCCGCATCAAAAAAGAATTCATGAATTCTAGAATTTTCCTTCTTAAATTCATCATTAGGTCCTAAAGTTTTCCAGCCAAATGTTGCACTTGCAGAACATGTAGGGTCTCCTATGGCTTCCCAAGATCCTTCTTCATTACTAATTTGGCTATTATTGCACAATGCAGCACAAGTAAATGCCATTCTTTGACCAATATTTCCAGATAATTTATTTATGTCAACGGGTTTTTTTGTGAATTTATCAGTCATTCCCTTGATTGAAGGATCATAACCTCTTCCCTTTACAATATATCTTTTAGAACCAGAAAATAATTGTACTACAGTCATTTCATTCCTAGTTAAGGTTCCCGTTTTGTCAGTACAAATTACTGTCGTAGAACCTAATGTTTCAACGGCCTTCATCCTCCTGATGATGGCTCTGTGTCTGGCCATATTTCTCATCCCTAATCCTAATGTGATAACTAAAATTATTGGTAAACCTTCGGGTACTATGGCAACAAAAATAGCGAGAGCGATTGTGAATTGTGCAACTAATTCTTCTTTAATTGGTTCAATGGCTAATCCACTGCCGTCTTCAGTATCAAAATTACCATCTATATATGAAAATAACAATGTCAAAGTCAATAATAGGATTGCTACAGTTAGTGCAATACCTCCTAAGAATCTTCCTAGCGATTCTAATTTAATCTCTAATGGTGTTTTTGGAGTCTCTACGGATGTAATATTGTCGGCAATCTTTCCTAGTTCAGTATCCATTCCTGTTGCAATAACTACTCCTAGGGCCCTACCATTTGTTGCAACAGTACCCATAAAAGACATATTATCCCTTTCAGCTAATACCCTCTTGCCTTCTATACGTTCTCCGATTTTTCTTCTTTGATTAGATTCACCAGTCATTGAAGATTCATCAGTATAAAATTGATAACTTGTTATTATTCTAATATCTGCAGGAATATTATCACCATCTTCCAGCTTTATTATATCTCCAATCACTAAATCTTCACTATTGATAATTACTTCATGTTCATCTCGAATTGTTACACAAGTGTCAACATTCATTTTTTTCAATGCAGTCATAGCTTGATCGGCTTGTCTTTCCATCCACCAACCCATAATAGCATTCATTGAAATTACGAACAAAATGAATAAACCATCTCCTAATTCGTCAACAACTGTGATGGCTATTACTGCAGCAGCAATTAATAAGAAAACTAAAGGATCGATGAATTGATTCAGAATCTTTTTCCATTCTGGGACTGATGGTGGTTCAACTAATTTATTTTTTCCATCTCTATTCAGTCTATATTCGACTTCATCATCCGATAAACCCTGTAATGAGGACCTTAATTCGAGGAGTACATCCTCGGAATCAATAGAAGACCAATCTTTACCCAAGTTTCACCACTAGCCCTCGGAGGAGTATTCAATATATGAAGCGTTAACATGCATCAACATCCAAAGGTTTCACAAATTGAAACCAATACGGGGTAACATGGCAGATGAAAAATGGCCCTTTGTTTCTGCTGAAAAAACATTGCCAGAATTGACTACTAGAGTTATAATTATTGGAATATTTTTAGGCATGGTAATGACGGCTGCTAATGCATATTTAGGAATGAAGGTAGGGATGACCGTTTCAGCATCAATTCCCGCCGCAGTAATGTCTATGTTGATATTAAGAGGGTTTAGATTTAAAGACGTTTCAATTTTGGAGAACAATGCTGTTCAAACCATGGCTTCTGCAGGAGAAAGTTTGGCTGCAGGAGTTATTTTTACTGTTCCCGCTCTATTAGTCATGGGGATCTGGGATGATATAGATCCACTTCAAACATTCATTATTGCATTTTTAGGTGGAGTTTTAGGAACTATGTTCACAATAGCTTTACGAAGGGTGTTTATCGTAGAAGAGGCATTGCCCTATCCGGAAGGTGTTGCATGTACAGAAGTATTAATTGCAGGAGAAAAGGGTGGTTCAGGACTTATTGCAATTATTTATGCGTTAATTATTGGCGCACTCTATGGTTGGGTAGTAGAGGGTTTTAAAGTTACTAAAAAGGGAGTTCATTCAGTTTTTGAATTCATGGGTACAAAATTTTATGCAGGTAGCGAAATGTCACTGGCATTATTATCTGTAGGATATATTGTTGGTTTAAGAATAGCCTCATTCATATTTATTGGGGGCGTTTTGGGATTTGGTTTCTTAGTTCCGATTTTTGGCCTTCTTCATGGCTTTCCTTCGGAGCCCGTAGGTTGGGATTCGGCAATTAGGGGTGAATGGCATTCAGGACCTTCATATTACGCAGTATGGAGTGGGCAGGTAAGATATATTGGCGCTGGCGCAATGGTGGTTGGTGGTGTTTGGACTTTATGGTCCATGAGAAATACGATTTTTACAGGGTTTTCTAAAGCATTAAATTTCAGTAATTCTAGTGAGGGGGAGCATGTTTTAAGGACAGATAAAGACACTGATATGAGGCTTGTATTATCAGTTTGTGGATTAATATTAATTTTATCCTTGCTATTTTTTATGTTTAATCTAGGATTTGCTTTGGCTATTGCGGGAACATTATTTATTGCTGCTGTAGCATTCTTTTTTTCGGCCGTGGCTGGATATATCGCAGGAGTAGTTGGGTCTAGTAATTCGCCAGTTTCTGGAATGACAATAGCCACCCTAATGTTTACTGCAGCATTGGTTTTCATAGTAGGAACATTGGTGGGAGTAGATAATTCTACAATGATGTTTGCAACTTTAATGATTGCCTCTGTTGTAGCAGTTAATGCAGCAATTGCGGGTGATGTAATGCAGGATTTGAAAACTGGGAATATGGTTGGTGCAACTCCATGGCGGCAACAAATAGCAGAAACTATTGGTGTAATTGTAGGTGCAGCAGTAATAGGGCCAGTTTTGCTTTTATTGAATAGGGCATTTAAAATTACGGTTACACATTGCGAATCTTCTAACTTAAAATTGGAAGAGGCGGGTCGTGTAGATGAATTATATGATTGCAGTAATGCTTTGTTAGCCCCTCAAGCAGATTTGATAGGAACAATTATCGAAAGTATTTTTGGTGGTAGTGCCAATGTTGAAATGTTAATTTTAGGTGGTTTAATTGCCGCACTTTTAGTATGGAGGAAATTACCTGTAATGTCTGTTGCAATTGGAATTTATCTACCTTTGGAATTATCTGCACCAATTTTCGCTGGCGGTTTAATTCATTACTATATTACTAACCTAGCGATCTTACGTACAGATGGTCATCTTAATGAAAAACCATCAAAATCAGCTATTAAAGCAGCAGATGATGTGACTTCAAGAGGTGTGTTGATTGGTGCAGGTTTTATTGCAGGAGAGTCATTGGTAGGTGTTTTGATTGCATTACTGATTGTGACGGTGGGAGAACCATCAAGTTGGTTTGGAATTCCTCAATTGGGTCAGTTCTCAACCTTACTCTTCTTTTTATGGTTTGTAGGGGTATTTATTTTCTTAACTGCATTATCATTGCCCAAGAAAATAATCTCTTTAGGTGAAGAAACAATCTTGATAATCAGAAGGTCTATACTAAGGTTATATTATAATTTAGTAGTTAAAAAATAAAAAATATTTTAATTTTCTCACAAGAAAGAATCAAAGGCTTGACAGATAAGGATTAACTGTTTCTTATGGTTCTTAGCCGATTAAATGGTCTTGGTGATGATGATTTAGTTATTGAATTAAATGATATTGCTAGAAAATGTAGAATTGAAATTATAAAAATGGTATATCGGGCTCAGGCGGGCCATCCTGGCGGTTCTCTTTCTGAAATTGATTTGCTTACAGCACTATATTCCATGCAATTAAGAATTAATCCTGATGAACCCGATTGGGATGATAGGGACAGATTCATACTTTCAAAAGGGCATGCTAGCCCTGGAATGTATGCAATATTGGCAGAAATGGGATTTATTGAACATTCTGATTTAGAATCTTACAGGGTCTTAGGTGGAGTTTGTCAAGGTCATGTGGATATGAAATTCACACCGGGTGTTGATTTTAGCGCAGGATCACTTGGAATGGGATTATCTTTTGGAATTGGATGTTCTCTAGCATCTAGATTTGATAATTCCGAAAGGCAATGTTATGTGATGTTAGGTGATGGAGAAATTCAAGAAGGTGCGGTTTGGGAAGCAATGATGGCTGCAAAACACCATGAATTAGGAAACTTAAATGTAATTCTTGATTGCAATAGAATCCAGAATGATGATTTTGTAGAATCACAAATGAGAATGTTTAGTATTCCTGATAAATGGTTAAGTTTTGGATGGAATGTTAAAGAGATAGATGGGCATAATATGCATGAAATAATTGAAGGTTTGAGGTGGTTGAAAACAAATAATGATGGCCCTTCAGTATTAATCGCAAATACAATTAAAGGAAAAGGAGTTTCATATATGGAAAATAATCCTAAATTTCATGGAGCAGCACCAAATGAAGAACAATTCGAAATTGCAATGACGGAGTTAGGTGGTTAATAATGTCTGAATTTGCAGCTTCAAGAGATGGGTATGGTACTGCTCTAATTTCAATGTCGGGAGATTCTAAATTAGTTGTGTTGGAGGCGGACCTTGGAAAATCAACAAAATCTTGTTGGTTCAGAGAAAAATTTCCTGAAAGAACAATTTCTTGTGGTATTGGTGAACAAAATATGATGTTAGTTGCTGCAGGTTTGGCATCTAGTGGTTTTAAGCCGTTTGCTAGTACATTTGCAATATTTACAGAAAGAGCATTTGAACAAGTTAGGAATGGGATTTGTAGGCCAAATTTGCCAGTACATATTTGCGGTAGTCACGGTGGTACACACACAGGCACAGATGGCTCTAGTGCTCAGTCTATAGAAGATTTAGCAATCTATCGTTCATTACCTAATATGGTTGTCATGCATCCTTGTGATGATGTTAGTACAGAAATATTAACAACAAAATTATTAGATTTAAATTCACCATCCTATACTCGAACAGCACGAAATAAAACACCTCGGGTTTATGTTAAAGAAGATCCTAGAATTGAAATTGGGAAAGGTGTGATTCTTAGAGATGGTGAAGATATAGCAATAATTGCCTGTGGTGTAATGGTTTCAAAATCACTTGAGGCTGCAGAAATTCTCTCTGAAAAAGGTATTGAAGCTTCAGTTGTTGATATGCATACCATAAAACCAC
>DAGQ01000076.1:3071-3900 GCA_002498205.1 Euryarchaeota archaeon UBA596 | reverse complement strand
AATTTCCGCCTATTATAATTCTATAATCAGGCTGATAAGCAACAGAATAGATTTCTCCATCTACATTTGGAGGAGTAAATCCTTCCCATTTTTTCCCATCTAGGGTTAGAACAATTGCCCCGCCTTCTCCGGCTACCAATATATACTCTCCATTTATATCAATATCAAAAACTGTTCCTTTAACTCTGGATGCAGGATCAAAATCTTCATCGACACTCCCATCAGGTTTTAGTCTTACAATGTGCTTCCTAGTATAATCGTCAAACTCGTTAAACAATCCACCCAAGTACACCGAACCTGATTGATTAATCTCTACAGCAAACACTGTATTATTTGGCCCAGAACCCGTATCATAATTACTTAATACAGCACCATTACCATTTACCTTTGCAACCCTCAAAGCAGGCTTCCCATTAATTTCATTAAATTCTCCTGCTAATAAAGCATTGTTATTTTGGTCCATCGCAACAGCATACACTGGCCCGTTTGCCCCCTGTCCTTTTGGACCCGGCAATGATCCGCCCAATTCATTGTCTAAAATTATAATAGTAACAAAATTTTCAGGAGTGATTACTCCTCCACCTGTTGCATCATAAACCCTAAATCGAAAGGCCTTAGCACCGTCAATTGTATCATTATCTATGATTGGTATATCTAAGTATTTCGTGTCTTCGCTATCAGCAAAAACTACTGATCCTTTAACAGGAGAATAATCAACCCCCTCTTCTGCTGTAAGCGGCGTCGTTTCATAACTTAATTCTACCAAACCAGTATAACCGTTTGTTCTAATTATACTCACTGTTGCAAAGGAAGCTGTTTCTGCAATTTG
>DAGQ01000076.1:596-2753 GCA_002498205.1 Euryarchaeota archaeon UBA596 | reverse complement strand
ATGGCTGAAGGTGAAATAAGGAATTCGCCGGGAGACACATCATTATCAACAATTCTTAAAGAAGATCTTCCTAATCCAAGCTCTGCAGAACCTTCAACATTTGAAATTAAAAGATCAATGCTCTCTTCTAATTCGACTTTGTTGTCATCTATAATTTCTACTGCCACACTTTGGCTTATTTGGCCATCCGCAAATACCACTTTGTTTGTCAGCATTACAAAATCAAGCTCCGCCTGTGCGGTTCCATTTGTTGCAGTTTGAAATGTTACTGAAGCTTCTCCGATTGCTGATCCTAATCTACTAAATTTAACAGTTGCTTGGCCGCTTGGGATTGCCTCTGACACGCTGAAATCTAAGTTAGAAAACGTTATCATGCTATCATCATTAACAATTTCTATTGATGCAACAGATTGATCCCCTTCTGCACCTTCACTAAAATCTGATAAGCTCAAACCAATTGATTCATTACCCTCAACCTCCTTGTCATCAATTAGAAACACCATGATTTCTTTCACTGCCTCTCCTTCAGCAAAATTCACCTCTTGATCAATAGGTATATAATCAATAGCAGGTACCGCTGGTGCTGCCTCTAAAGAAATTTCCGTCTTAATTCTAGTAGTAACAGAACTATTTAAACCTCCTCGTCTAATAAGACGCACAACTGCATTTGTTCCTCCTTCCGGAACTGAATAAACTGAATCCATGAATTCTAACTTACCCGTTCCTTCAGTTATCCCTCCGTATATTTCTATATAATTTAAGCACTCATTACCATTATACATGCTAAAACCACCACCCACATGAATGCTTTCACCATTCTGTTCATTAATGCTTTGTACTGTCCCGTTAAAACCAGATCCAAAATTAATAGTCGGATCAATTGATCCATTTGAATTAAGCCTTACAATTCCAGGGCGAATCATTTCTGCAAATTTATAAAAGCTCCCTCCAACTATCACCTTTCCATCTGTTTGAAATGATACCGCATAAACTGGGTTATCAGGTCCTTCATTTGGGTTAAAGCTTTCAATTAAATTACCTTGAGGGCCTATCATCGCAACCCTGGATATTTCATTGTCATTATGCTTGGTAAAGAAACCTCCAACTAAGATATTTCCGTTTGGGTGCAAATCTATATCTCTTACTGAATCGTTAAAGCCCCCCAAACTCCATCCGGATACTACTTGCCCCTTATCTGTTATTTTAACGACACCTTTTATCTCTTGACCTCTCACACTTGTAAAATCGCCGCCAAGAATAATATCTCCATTTAAATCTATTTCTAATGCATTTATTGCTCCATCTATCCCAGATGACAGTTGAAATGTTTTATCTGTAGTCCCGTCTGAATTTATCCTTACTACATTACTATAAAGATCTCCGTTGAAGGACGAAAAGTCGCCCACTAGAATTATCCTTCCTTTTGAGTCTATTGCCATATCATGAATATCACCCTCAGCACTTGAACCTATATTAAATGTGTCATCAACAGATCCATTCGATTTTAATCGCACCAGTTTTCCATGATTTTTTCCATTAAACTGATCAAACTCACCGGCAACTAGATAAACTCCATCTCCGTATTTTTTAATTACATTTACAGTTCCGTTTGCTCCACCGTAAGGCAAAAATGTATCATCAACGGTTCCATTTTTAATTCTAACTAAATAACCATTTGGCAAATTGTTAAATTTCTGGAAATTACCGCCTAAAATTACTGAATCATCCTCTAAATGAATTGATCTTATATCTCCATCTGGCCCTATCAAATTACCGCTAGTTGGAACTATTGCTCCTGAATCCATATTTACATCCTCATCATCTATGATGGTTACTATGGATGTACTATTAGAACCCAATTCTGCTCCGCCAATAATATTAGATAGATTTAGTGTTAGTATCTCATTACTTTCCAACTCTAAATCATCATTAATAATCAAGTTGTACTCCTTAACTCTTTCTCCCTCTTCAAAATCTAAAATAACATTTTCACCAAAGTAATCTGGGGCATCACCTAAGGCAGTTGCAGTAAAATCTTTAGTCGCTAACTCTACACTTTGTTCACCAATAGATCCGCCAATTCGTGAAACAGCAATATTCAGCGCCCCTCCATTTTCATTTACATAATATTCAGCTAACCCAAATTCTATTTTACCG
>DAGQ01000076.1:0-212 GCA_002498205.1 Euryarchaeota archaeon UBA596 | reverse complement strand
CCCTTAGCATCAAATATTTCAATGTACAAAGTCTCGTCTTCCTCAATCTCATTATCATCAATTAGAGGGAGAGAGATTACTTGAGGATCTACTTCTCCATTATTCCATGTCAGTGTTCCAGATATATCTTTGAAATCAGAACCCTTAGTTGCCGTAATTGACACGCCATCAATTTCTTCAATCACTCTATATCCCACACTAACATTACCCTT
>DAGQ01000037.1 GCA_002498205.1 Euryarchaeota archaeon UBA596 | reverse complement strand
ATCACCACCCATAAAATTTAGCGCGACTATATCCAAAGGATAAAAGTACAGAAATTACTTTTTTCCGAATCAATAGACTAGGTTTCTTAATTAATATTTTTAGCGCGACACCAATTTTTGTAAATATGGACATACCATTCATTTCATCAGGCATACATGAGGCCATAATTGATAACTCCTCATCTGAGAGATTATAAAGTGCTTTTTTACCCTTCAAAATTTTATGATATGGTGGGAATTCTTTTTTCCATAATGCTTCATACTTTTCTAAATTAGCTTTTGAAAATTCATTTTTAGTCAATGCTTCTTTTGCTACTAAGGATGCAAACTTTCCAGATTTCATTGCAAGGTGAGATCCACCTTCAAAAAGAGGCGATGTAAATCCAGCTGCATCTCCAATCATAATTAATCCATCATCAATCGTATTATTTCTAGGCCCACTAATTGGAATTGTCCCCCCAAATGGTTTTATTTTCAATCCAGATTTCTTCCAAGTGGGGTCGACTTTATCTTTTTTATTGAGGTATGTATCTTCAATAAATGAATCTAAAGACTTTATTTTATCACTTTTTTTTGTTGTGACCAATCCTACATTCGCCCGCCCTTCTTTTTTGGGAATCATCCAAACATATCCTTCTGGTGCATATTTCGGCCAGATATAAAAATCTAGATATTGGTCATTTTCTACTTCAATCATTTCATATTGATATCCCGAAATAACATCAATTTTATTGGAATTTTTAAGAATTCTTGAAGTGATTCCCGCAACTCCACTTGCATCAATAATGATTTTAGTATTAATTGGAAACGAATCTCCCTTTCCTGTAATTTCCCAATTAGAAAATTGATTTTCTAATTGAAATTTTTTATTTAGCCCCTTGACTTTATGCGAGGATTTAAAGTGAGCGCCTTCTTTAACGGCTTCATCAATTAGCCATTGTTCGAAAAGATGTTTTTCTAATACATAACCAGGTTCCGTTAATTTTTTTTCTACCTTATTCGGAAAAAGAACTCTAATCCCTTTTACATGTAGGGAAATCACTTCTTCTGGTAATTCCAATTCCAAATTTTGTACGGCAAGTTCAGACAGACATTCTCCACAGTGTACGGGTACGCCGATTTCTTTGTGCTCTTCTAGTATTAGTGTACGTAACCCCAATCTTGCACAATGAAGAGCTGCGGTACCTCCTCCTGGTCCAGCACCAATCACGACGACATCCCAGTCAGCATCTCCCATTGAGTTAACAAATCATTACCGGTCTTATCAATTCAGTGTTTGTTAATGCATGGGTTCAAGAGAGGGAAGTATACGTGCCAACTGAGGGCCACACATGGATTCACCACAGCCACTTGCCATCATTACAGGAGGAGGTAGAGGAATCGGCAGAGGAATTTCAATTAGACTCGCTTCCGAGGGATACAAAATTTTGTTAACATATAATTCAGATAGTTTTTCAGCAGAAGAAACCGTTGATGAAATCAGATCAAATGGTTCGGATGCGGTAGCATTGAAAATAGATTGCACCGTACCTTCAGAAATTTTATTATTGTCCGAGCATCCATGGTGTAAGGGTGGAATTGATGTTTTAATACTAAACCACGGAGCATACAATAGGATTTCAGCATACGAATTAACTGATGAAATTTTAAGAAAGTCAATGGAGGTCAATTTCTTTGGAGCATTTGGCGTTTGGAATTCAATTAAAGAACACTTATTGGAGGAAGCTAGAATTGTTGCAATAGGGTCACAATTAGGAATTAGAGGGTCTCCCCACGGAGCTGATTACTCTGCAAGTAAGGCTGCTTTACATGCGTGGGCTAGAAGCTTAGCCCAAGATATTGGGACTTCTGGAAAAAGAGTTAACGTAGTTGCACCAGGTTATGTAGATACTGCAATTTTGGCGGGAGACACTAACGAAAAAAGAAATCAAAGAGAATTAGAAGTACCTTTGAAAAGAATCGGCCAACCCTCAGATATTGCAGGAGTTGTGGCATTTCTATGCGGCCCAGATTCAGCTTACATTACAGGGGCTGTAATTCATGTTAATGGTGGTTTATATCTTCCCTGAGGTGTTGGTTTGAAAAATGACCCTTTCGATTTATCTAAGGCATTAGAGGGCGCATCAAAAAAAGCCCTTGATCCCAACATCTCTAGTTTTAAACTAGAGACCGATTTACTTCCCGCTGGCGACCAAAAAAAAGCAATTGAAGAATTAATTTTCCAATTGAAAAATAATCAAGAAAGAGGAATATTGTTAGGAGTTACCGGAAGTGGAAAGACCTTCGCAATGGCACAAATAATTGAACAAATGAATTTGCCAACTTTAGTAATGAGCCACAATAAAACATTAGCAAGGCAACTTCATCAAGAATTTTCAGGGCTATTTCCGAATAACGCTGTAGAATATTTTGTATCGCATTATGATTATTATCAACCAGAAGCATACTTGCCCAAAAGAGATCTCTATATTGATAAGGAACTTTCAATTAATGAAAGGATAGATCAAGAGCGGTTTGCAACAGTTGCAAGTTTAGTATCAAGACCGGACGTATTGGTAGTAAGTTCAGTATCTTGTATTTATGGATTAAATGCACCAGAGACCTTTCTCAAACATCACTGTAGAGTATTTGTAAATCAAGAAATTGAAGTAATTGATTTAATTAAGGAATTAGTAAGTTTACAATATTCTCGTTCTAACACTGATTTAACTAGAGGTCAATTTAGAGTTAGAGGAGAAGTATTAGATTTATGGATGCCAAGTAGAGATGACCCATTAAGAATTAAATTTAATTTCGATGGAGTTGAAAGTATACAATTGTGTGATTCAGTATCTTGGGAAGTTTATGATGATTTAGATGAAGCCTGGATTCATCCAAAAGAATTTTTTATGACGAGCCCCGAAAGATTTGAAAGAGCATTAACATCAATAGAATTAGAATTAAAAGAAACAGTTGAAAATTTTAGAAACAATAGTCTTGATGTAGAAGCTCAACGTTTAGAACAGAGAACAAAATATGATCTAGAAATGCTTAGAGAAATAGGCCATTGCTCAGGTGTTGAGAATTATTCGTTACATTTTGATGGAAGAAAGAATGGAGAGCGTCCTTATTGTCTTCTTGATTTTTTATCCGCTTGTGCAAAACAATTTCACGGTAGTGAAAAAAAATACCTTGTTTTAATGGATGAAAGTCATGTGACATTACCACAAGTAGGAGGTATGTATTTTGGTGATAGAAGTCGAAAATTAAATTTAATTGAACATGGTTTTAGGCTTCCTAGTGCTGCCGATAATAGGCCTTTGAAAATTTCAGAATTTCAAAAATTAGTACCTCAAATGCTTTATGTTTCTGCAACACCGGGGGAAAGAGAATTAAGGCATTTATGTGAAACTACTAATCAAAAAATATCTTCAAGTTTAATGCATGTTAAAGGCGGAGGGGGTGTTAATATTCCCGAATTACAATCCAAGGACCCTAACGCAGAAAGTATGTTTGAACTTTTACAAAAAATAAAAGGTATCGCTAGGATGGAAATAAGGCCAACAGGACTCCTAGATCCAGAAATAGAAGTAAGATCTACAGAAGGTCAAATTCAAGATTTAATGTCAGAAATTAATACTTGTATTGAAAGAAAGGAAAGAATCTTGGTTACAGTTCTAACTATTAAATTTGCAGAAGAAGTATCTGAATATTTACAGAAAATGGGCATTAAATCACATTACTTACATAGTGAAATAGATACTCTTGAAAGAACTGAAATTATTAAGCACTTAAGGCATGGAAATATAGATGTAATCGTAGGAATTAATCTCCTAAGAGAAGGTTTAGATATTCCGGAAGTTGGTTTGGTAGCGATTTTTGATGCCGATAAACAGGGATTTTTACGTAATGAAAGAAGTCTTTTACAAACGATTGGTAGAGCTTCTAGAAACGAAAACGGACGTGTTTTGATGTATGCAGACAAGATGTCTCCATCAATGAAAGCAGCAATTACTCAAACAGTTGACAGAAGACATAGACAACATAATCATAATTTAAAGAATAATATTACTCCTAAAACAATACAAAAATCATTACCAATTCTTGGCGAGGATGCTCATGATATTCTTACAGGAACAGTCCAAGGTTCTAAAACAGGAGTCCGTAGATTAGTAGGTAAAAAAGGAATGAATAAGCAATCTGAATTTATTAATAAATTTAAGTTAGGTGCGGGAAAATTTGCAAGTTCAAATATTAAAGAAGAAAACATGTCAAATGAAATTGATAATTTAACTTCTTCGATTGAAGCCATAAGAAATGAAATGGAAATAGCAGCATCAGAATTAGAGTTCGAAAAAGCAGCATATTTTAGAGATCGTTTGAAAGAATTAGAATCATTGAGGGATTAAATTGGATTCAAAAATAATTGAATTATTAGATGAGATCACAAATTCAGGTATTGATATTTGTTTAATTTCTAAATATTGGGATGATCAAAAATTAATGCAACTATATAATTTAGGTTATAGAAAGTTTGGAGAGAACAGAGTAGATTCATTAGTACGAAGGGCTCAAAATTTACCTGATGATATTGAATGGCATTTTGTTGGAAATATCCAAAGTAGGGATTTGAGAAAAATTTGCCAATTTGCATCAATAATCCAATCTTTTGATAGGCCTGATTTATTAGAGAAACTATCTAAATTTAAAGAGGATATAGTAATATTAATTCAAGTTAATTTAGTAGATGATAGTAGTCGTAATGGTATTAATTTGAATGAATTAGATTCTGTAATTAAAAAAATCACTAATTTTGAAATTAAATGTAATGGTTTTATGTTTCATCCACCTATTGAACTTTCTAACGAAGAAAAAATTAGATATTTTAATGAAATGAATAAAATATTTTCCAAATATCCGGATTATTCAATACTTTCAATGGGTACTTCAAATGATTATCATTTGGCAAATAAATGTGGTGCAACATTAAATCGATTAGGCAGAGTTCTATTCGAATAATTAAAATTTTAAAGTCAAATACATGAGTATATATCTTTGATTTTTTCGCCATTAATTATGGAAGGTGCTACAGACCCAAAATTTTTAGAAAAGCGCCTTTTTTTTAGAATGGGTCTATTAATTCATGATTATTCAAAATTAATGGTAGTTTTTGGATTAATATCTTGTGTATTAATGTCAAGTCTAATGACTCTTGGAGCCGATTGGGCTGAAGGATTTGGAGAAGATGATGTAGAATCAGTAAATGCTGGACGTTTGATAAGTGAACGTTTTTCAACAGATGGTAATGAAAGTGGAGGGCATTTTAGATACATTGTTTTTCACCCTACTTACAATGATAGCACTTTGTCCTGGCAGACAGAGGTTATCGCAGCAATGAAGTGGCTTGAATCTCACCCTGATGTGAATATAACTTATTCATGGGAAGTTGATGAAATAGATAGAGAAAAATTTGTAGTTCAAGATGAAACGGGATTTTATGCAATAAATGATGTATATTTTTCCGTTGGAAGAAAAGAAGCCAAGCAAATATTAGATGATTTACACGAAGATATTGTTATTGGTGGCGATTTTGAAGATTGGATTACAGACGGTATTTCTATCGATTGGAAGTTTGATTACTTGATAAAAAAAGACCTTATTAAAGCTGAAATAGTAGCTATTCCACTTTCTGCTCTAATTCTTGGTTTAATTTTCGGTTCAGCTGTAGCTGCAGTACTTCCTATTGGGATTGGTGCTGGAACTGTATTAGCAGCAATAGGTATGACTATTTGGTTGTCTAATGTAACTGATGTAACAGTATATGCAACTAATATTGTATCATTAATTGGAATTGGTGTATCAATTGATTACTCTTTATTCTTAGTTAATAGATTCAGAGAAGAATTAGATAGGGGTCATGATGTAAGAATAGCAACTGCAATGAGCTGTGCGACCGCTGGTAAAGCCGTATTTTATTCAGGAATCACAGTTGCTATTGGTTTAATGGGAATGCTATTTTTCACGAACACTTCACTACCTTCATTAGGGATTGGTGGTACTATAGCAGTAACAATTGCAATGATATATTCTACGATTGTTCTTCCTGCAGTAATGGCAATTCTAGGACATCGTATCAATAAATGGAAAATACCATATTCATTTGATATGAGTGCTAAAGATGATGGAATTTGGGCCTCAATAGCAAAAAAAGTGATGGATAGGCCTTGGGCGGTATTAATTCCAACACTGATTTTATTGGTAGGGGCAGGACTTCCTTTTGCTTATGCTGAATTTTCTTTAAGTTCATGGAAGGCTTTACCTCCTGATGAAAATGCTAGGCAAGGAATGGAATTAATTGACGAAAAATGGCCTGATCAAGCGGCAAACTCAATTTATATTGTGATTGAAACAAATGGAGAAGATCCACTTTCAGAAGAGAACCTTAGAGTTCAATATTCCTATATTGTAGAGTTATTGAACGATACAAGAGTTAGCGGAGGAATTGGAGTTGGACTACCAGACTCTACAATGTCTGTTGATCAGGTAGTACAGTTTTGGTCAACCCCCGATTCTTTCTTATCTTCTGAACAAATTGCAGTCAGAGAGAATTTACGCAACTCATTTGTTGGTGAAAATGCTACATTGATGTCTATACAATTGAAAGGTGTGCAAACTAGTGTTGAATCTAGAGAAATGGTAGAACAAATACGAAATAACAAGGGAGACTTTTTAACAAATTTCAGTGGTGAAAATGATGAATTGTTGGTGGCAGGTTTTGCTGCTTATAATGCAGATAATCTTAAGGCAATTTCAGATAATCTTCCTAGGGCTTTGGCCTTTATTTTAATTGCAACACTCATATTAATTTTCATGCAAGTAAGGTCCGTGATTATTCCAATTAAGGCAATAGCAATGAATATTCTTTCTATTTCTGCATCTTTTGGAATGTTAGTTTGGGTATTCCAATGGGGTTATGGTTCAGAATTACTTAATTTTACACCTCAGCCAATTGATTCTGGAAATCCTGTGATCATGTTTTGTATTGTATTTGGATTATCAATGGACTATGAAGTATTGATGTTGTCTAGAATACATGAAGAATGGGAGAGAACAGGAGATAATACATTAGCAGTTGCAAATGGATTGCAGAAGACAGGTGGATTAATTACGGGAGCTGCAGCAATAATGGTTGTAGTGTTTAGTGCCTTTGGCCTATCATCAATTGTAATTCTCAAACAGATAGGTTTAGGTTTAGCACTTGCAATATTTATTGATGCAACCTTGGTTCGTGCCCTTGTAGTGCCATCTACGATGCGTTTAATGGGTAAATGGAATTGGTGGGCCCCCTCTTGGTTTAAAAATAATACAAATAATATTATTGTCGAAACATCCGAAGGATTTTTTGAGCGAGAATAATTAATTTAATCGTTAGAATATGACCACAATTTGGTTGTTATTATTGCCATAATTATAATTTTAAAAGCATCCCATAATAAAAATGGAGCTACTCCCCATTCATAGGCCTGTGAAAATTCCACATCATAGGATGCTGCAAGCCATAGCGTTCCAAAAATATATACTGGAATCATAGCAATAAACCAACAAGTCAATTGTGCTTTAATTTCAGCAAATCCTTTTTTTCTTGATCTATCAATTCCTTCTGCAACAATTGCTGATGCTAATGGGAATGCTAGAAGATAGCCACCAGAAGCAATTAATGCACCTTCAGAAAATAATATATCTCCACCTTCTGCAAATACTGGGGCTCCAAACCCACCTAATAATAGGTATAACACACCTGAAGTAAAAGCATCATTACGTCTTAGGTAAACACCAGTTGCTAAAACGGCAAATGTTTGAAAAGTATATGGCACGGGTGTCCAAGGCACTGAAAATGCTATTTGTGCACAAAGAGCAGTAAAACCAGTAAAGAAAAGAATAGTGATAATTCTTTCATAGATGCTTGCAGATTCGGAAGAAAATCCTAGATGCCATTTTAGTGGGTTATTCCATTCAATTTTATTGAACATAACATTTCATAATTTAGGGGGTTATTATTGATTGCTAAGAAAATTGTAATTTTTTTTCAGCAGCAACCTTCTTCTCTCATAGGAGCACTGATAAAAGCCACTTTGTCTACATTTGGTGTATTTTGAATCTTTTCGATGATTTTACGATATTCAGCCGCAGTACCGAAAGCTTGCATAGTATCCACACAAGTATGGCTATGTTCTAAACAACAATGATTGTATGAAGTTATTTTAAGATCATTAGAATGCCTAACATTAAGTAATTTTTGTTCAATACCATGTTGATAATAAATTATTAGTAGACCTTCTAATTCTTCTTCATCTTTCATATCTTCTAAAGGACCACGTTGTTTTAAATCTGCAAAATATAATGAAGCATCACGAATGAAGCGACTTCTATTTTGATATCCTGATTTTTTTACAAGATTATCTAGATTGTTAGCAAATTCACTATCTGTACTGAAAGATACCACACGACTCATAAAATAAACTAAAAAGTATATATTAATAATAATTTCTCAATGATTATTTAATAACATTTTTTAAATATGTATTATTTACCGAAATCAAGCATGGAAACTAAGTATAAAGCAATGCTTACTTGTATTATTTTGATTTTTTCAAGTCTTGCAGGTTGTACGTCACCTGATGAAAATATAATTATAGATTCAATTGATGGAAATAATGAAATGAATGAAAATCAAACTCAAAATGAGAGTGCGCCAACTCCTGTAGAAGAATTGCGCCAACTCCTCGAAGGAAAAACTATAATGGTTTCAACATTCCATGTTCAACAACTTGTCTTGGCAGTAGTTGGTTCAACAGCCACAGTTGAATTAATGAGCACTACAAATATACCAGTTCACGATTATGCACCTACACCTGATGATTTGAATAGATTGAGAAATAGTGACATTTTCTTTTATCATGGATTAAATTTAGAACCTTGGGTTGACAAATACCTATCTCAAAATGGTATGCCACCTGCAATTCAGACTCATGCAATGCCTTTTGGAGAAATAACACTTGATTATGAATCTTTGTTAGTTGATGATTTATGTACTGTACAGGTAGATGGTCAGCAAGAATCTCATAATTTAATGAGTTATGAGAATCAATCATCCCTATTAGAAATTCATGTTGAAAAGATTGTGCATCAACTAACTTTCCCTGCTGCGGATGATGGTGATGACCACAGTGACCACAGTGACC
>DAGQ01000017.1:27770-29897 GCA_002498205.1 Euryarchaeota archaeon UBA596 | reverse complement strand
AAAATGACTACAGGAGAATACGTAGGTTGTTTCGGGCTTACCGAACCGGATTATGGTTCAAATCCAGGCGATATGATTACTAGAGCAGAAGAAACCGAGGATGGTTATATTCTAAATGGGGCGAAGATGTGGATAACAAATGGAACAATTGCAGATTTAGCTATTGTTTGGGCAAAATTAGATGGAGTCATTAGAGGATTTATTGTTGAAAAAGACGATGAAGGGTTCAGTGCACCAGAAATGAAAGGCAAACACTCTTTGAAAGCAAGCGTAACTAGCGAATTAGTATTCCAAGATTGTAAAATACCAAAGGATCGATTATTGCCTAATGTTAAGGGACTTAGAGGGCCCTTTTCATGTTTAAATAATGCAAGATTTGGAATTTCATGGGGTGCAATTGGTGCTGCTCAATCATGTTTTAATTCCGCTAAAGAATACGCACTTTCTAGAATTCAATTCGGACACCCAATTGCTTCATTTCAATTGGTGCAAAATAAACTTGCTTGGATGTTAAGAGAAATCACAAAAGGACAATTACTTGCATACCACCTTGGGAAAAAGAAAGATAGCGGAACGTGGATACCTGAACACATTAGTTTAGCGAAAATGAATAATGTTGATATTGCATTAGAGATCGCAAGAGTGGCAAGAGATATTCACGGAGCAAATGGTATATTAGACGAGTACCCTATAATGAGGCATATGGCTAATCTTGAATCTGTGAAAACATATGAAGGAACTCATGACATTCACAATTTGATTTTAGGTAGGCATATAACCGGAATTCAATCATTTACTAGAGATATTTAATTAAATAAAAAAGTAACAACCTCATATATCAAGAATGTCTTAGTATATATAAGATATCTATATTATTATTAGGGAGCATTTGCAGGGCCCCCCAGTGAATGCTATGAGTATTAACGATAAAAATTATGGCCGCGGCAAAATAGTGATGTTAGCATTGATGATGATAACATCTACTTTTGCAGCGATAGGAACGACCGCCGCTGGACCTAGTGGCATGGAAGAAGTGATGTGGGAAGCAGAAGATGGTAACCACGTTACACATGCTGATGGTGAACATGTTTACGAATATGCAGACCCTTGGGATGCTGTATATGATTTTAGATTTGTTTCCGATGGATTAGAAGTTGGCGAAGAATATGAAATTGTACTAGGACTAATGGAAATGTCTACTGGAATGGAAGTAGTTGACAAATACTTTGTTTGGACTGCTACAGATTATGATGGTGACGGAATTGCTGATAATTCCTCAGAATTCTTAATTGACGGTGCAGACATTGAATACGTCAATAATAATACATGTTATGATGCAATGGCATTCTTGTTCCATCATGATGCAGATGGAACTATACAAGACGTTGCTTTCATGCATCAATTAATCGGATTTGGAGATTATGATTGCGACATGCATCATCCACATGAGCATGTAATGATAGACTTCTCTCAAGGCTGGGATGGAACTATGGGTCATCCACATTTTGATTCAGTTGAACATGCTATGAACAATATTTCAATAACAGTTCACGATTTGATGGATGCACCACAACCATACTGTTGGGATACTGTCAACGAAGAAGCTACAGACGCCGATGAGGCAAACTGTGACAATTCTGATGGTACTTACACCTGGGTTATTCCATCATTAACTTATGATCTTGACATTCTTGCTTCGTACCACAATGGAGATGGAGAAGGCGTATTCTATTATGATGTTGAAGAAGGAATTGATTACAACAATGGAGCTGTAGACGCATTAATTCTGGACCAAGGAATAGGTTGTTATGACATTGATGCAGAATTATGGATTAATATTTCAGATATGGGACCTGATAAATACGAGCCTATATTCGGAGTTCATCATACATTCTCTGTAGGAGAAGTTGAGACTGAATGTGGCCATGACGATAAACCTGATCATGAAATTAGTGTTCATGCACATCCAGATAAGGTATTCAACCCTGACTTTGAAATGTATGATTCTTATGATGCTGATGAAGATGTACACATTCATTATGGTGCATATGGATTAGCAGTAAATACAATGTATTACACAGTTTTACAAGTTTATGGCCCGTTCGAAATGCATGATGACCATGATGA
>DAGQ01000017.1:16728-27428 GCA_002498205.1 Euryarchaeota archaeon UBA596 | reverse complement strand
CATGATGACCACGGAGACCATCACGGACATGGAGAAATGACGTTTATTTGTGGAGATGGTTCAGAAATTCCATTCCATATGGTTAATGACGACATGCAAGATTGTGCAGATGGAGCTGATGAGCAACAATATGATGTTGACGGTAACCCAATCAATTGGTTTGACTGTCACGACGGAGACCAAATTTGGATTTCACAAGTGAATGATGGTGTTGCTGATTGTGCTGATGGAGAAGATGAATCAGAAGATCACCACGGTCACCACGAAGGTGGAGATGGCGAATTAACTGAGGATGATTCCGGAACTCAAGGCTCAAGCGCTGATGGAAGACACTGTGTTCCTGATGGTGAAGTATGCCCTGAAGATGGTGGCGATGACCACGACCATGGAGACGATGGAGATCACGGAGACGATGGAGATCATGACCACGGTAGCGATGAACCATACTGTTACGATATGGATAATCATGTAGCTACTGAAGATGAGAATAAAGAAGATTGTGAAGCAAAGGGACACATGTGGGTAGATGATAAAGAAGACGATCATGATGAACACATGGAAGCAATGATGATGCATTGGGACAATTTCACAACATCTGGAGAAATGGGAGAGGATATGCACCACGGTGACTTAATAATCCCTGCAGGCACATTAGAATCTGGAATGTATGGAGTAGCTTATGTAGTAATGGATGAAGAAGGACATATGTTTATGTCTCCGATGGAAACATTCTGTTATGCAGAACCTATGTGTGAAATGGTAGACCGTGACATTAATCCTTGGGACTATACAACAGGACATGGACATTACCAAATGCACTTTGATCAGTGGGAAGACCATGTACTGGTTGATGCAGATAGTAATGAGGTAATCATTAATGGAATGTTAGAATTAACTTCAGTTGAGCATGTTGACGCATCATACAGAATGTTTGCAGATATGAACCAAGATGGAGAAGTTGATCAAATGGAAGCTATGGAGTTCATGAATATGTTAGTTAATGAAATGAATGGTCATGATGACCACCATGATGAAATGGTTTGTTATGACATTGAAGAACATGATATTGAACCGATCGACAATAAGGATGACTGTGAAAATGCAGGATTCATGTGGGTTCCAGCAGACAGCGGAGATAACCACGGAGATCATGGTGATGAAGACCACGGAGATCATGGTGATGAAGACCATGGAGACCACGGTGACCATGAAGACGATGGAACACAAGGACATCAATCAGTTCCAGAAGAAGATGGTAATGACCATGATGACCATGATGACCATGATGACCATGGAGATCATGATGGGCATGACCATGGAGACCATGGAGACCATGGAGATCACGATGATGACGGCGATATGATAGTAACATTAGATGGAACAGTACTTGGAGAACCTAACCACGAATGGCAATGGATTGATGGTTTAGCAGGTCCAGTAGATGGTTCTGATGGAATACCAGTAGTCTTGAGATCAGGAATGGTTTGGGATCTTTCATTAGATGACTGGTCAACCACTGATTCACATGTAGTTACTCTAACACATTCTGAAGGAGCTCTTGTAGATGCTTGTGATGAAGCTGGTGAATATAGAGGTGAAGACGACATGGGTCATGGAACTTTTGCTGTTTATGATAGTTGGTCCTGGAGTCCAGAAAAACCAATTATGACAGGAGACGGTTGGGAAGATACACCAGAAGCGGATGGCGACTGGGGATGGAATGCACCTTTCAATTGTGTTGATCAAGGAGAGTTAGACTCACTTTCTGTTACATTTACTAAGACTGTGAAAGATTATAATGCAGATAATTTAGATGAAGTTGTAGAAGGGCCACAAAATGATTGGGAACAAGATGTTTCAGACAACTTAGCACCAGAATGTCATTTATTTGCTACATTGAAAGCAAATGATGCTACTATGCCTGGAGTACCAGAAGATTGGACTAACATGGGTGAAGAAATAATTGAAGAATTTACAGCACCAAATGGAGATTTTGACATTGAACTAGTTGAAGGAGATTATTTCCTAAGTGTACATTGTTATGATCCTGATGGAGATATGGTATTTGCACACATCGAAGCAGTTGGTGTAAGTGTTGAATTCTTAGATGAATCAGAAGTTCACGCAGTTAGAGAGTTTACATTATTACCTGGATTAACAATACCAGTAGAATATCATTGGGATTCAACAGGTGGACACTCAGGTTCAGGTACAATGACAGTAGTCGTTGTTTCTGCAGATCCAGTTGATGATAATACTGTGGTTGATGAAAACACTACAGCACCAATCAATGATGATGGAACTTGTCCTACTGGAATGGTACCTAATGCTGACGCTACAGAGTGTGTAATGCCAACACCAGATAATGTGGGTGACATCATTGATGATGTTGCTGCAGCTGATGAAGGTGCAATACCTGGATTTACTTCCACATTAAGCATAATTTCAATGCTTGGTGCAGTGTTAGTATTATCTAGAAGAAAACAAGAAAACTAAGTTAATTAGTTTTTGAAACGGCTACCTACCTCAGAATTTCTGGGGTGGGTAGCGCCCAAATATTTTCTAAGCCATTGGTAAGTTTGAATAACGGCTTTCTAGTGGACGGTTTATCGTGATTAATTATGGTGGAAATTGTAGTATTAATTAAACAAGTACCAGATACAAATGCTAAGATCGAGATAAAGGATGGTAAGGCCGACTTATCGATGATTAAGTGGATTACTAGCCCTTATGATGAGTATGCTTTAGAAATTGCATTACAACACAAAGAAGCAATTGGAGGAACAGTTACAGCGTTAACTTTAGGCCCTGCTAGATGTGATAAAATACTTAAAGATGCAAAAGCATTAGGTGTAGATAATATTGCTAGAATCGACGTAGATGAGGATTATTTAGATAGTTTCTCTGTACAATCTATGTTGGCTCAAGCTTGTAAATCATTAGGTGCTGGTATGATTTATTGTGGTAAAGCAGCAGCAGATACCAATGCTGGATCTACAGGCCCTGGAGTGGCAGAAAAATTAGGTTGGCCTTCCATAGCAAATGTAACACATGTTGATTTCGGAGAATCCTCTTTAGAGTTAATGCAACCTTCTTCTGAAGGACAAGCAAAAATGGAAGTTAATTTACCAGTAGTAGTTACTTGTGATAAAGGAATGGGTGAACCAAGAAGGGCTAATGTAAAAGGAATAATGATGGCAAAAAGAGCGATTGTAGATTTGATGGATGTTGAAAATGTAGAGGGAAACACTTCAGTACTGGGTCATGCATCTCCACCTGCTAAACCACCTGGTAAATCATTTGAGGGATCTGAACATGTTCCTACAGTCGTAAAGCTTCTCAGAGATGAAGCGAATGTTATTTGAGGTGAAACTATGAGTGAAATAATAATTTTAGCAGAAGTAATAAACAATACATTGAAAGAATCTACAGCAGAGATAGTTTCTGCAGCATCATCTTTAGGTGATAGTTTAACATTAATTGTTCCAGGAACTTCACCAGAATCAGCAGCAGGTATAGCATCAACCTATGAAGGAATTAGAAGCGTAATTGCATTACAAGATGATTGTTTTGCAAATTTTGATTCAGCGGCGTGGTGTGAGGCAATATCTTCTATCGCCCCAGAAGGGCATCTGTTAACTTCATCATCTGCAATAGGTAAAGAGTTAGCTGCTAGATTAGCAGTATCAAGAAATTCAACAATAATACAAGATGTAATTAAAATCGATGGACAAAATATTACGCACCCTATTTATTCAGGTAAAGCGCATCAAACAGTTGTATTAAATGGTCCATCAGTAATGACAATTCGTTCTAATATTTTCAAACCTACCGGAAAAGGTGGTAATGCATCAATATCAAATGTAAATACTTCTTCAAATTTAAGAGCAAGTTTGAAAGAAATGGTTGCAAAAGCAAGTGAAAGACTTGATGTTTCAGAAGCAGATATAATAATATCAGGTGGAAGAGGAATGGGTTCACCTTCAAACTTTGACAAATTGTATGGGATTGCAGATAAATTGGGTGCGGCTGTAGGTGCAAGTCGAGCAGCAGTTGATACTTGGGATGAAATTCCACATAGTATGCAGGTTGGTCAAACAGGTAAAACAGTGAATCCCAGTTTGTATATTGCAGTAGGAATTTCTGGTGCAATTCAACATTTAGCTGGTATGAGGACGAGCAAATATATTGTTGCAATTAATAAAGATGGAACCGCTCCAATTTTCAGACACGCAGATTATGGGATTATAGCAACTTGGGAAGAAGCTCTTCCTATCTTAGAGCAAGAATTAGGTGCATTACTTGGATAATGTGATTATTAATGGCTGATGTTTTAACTTTTGTAGAAGTTGGATCAGATTCGGAAACGTGTGATGCAGTAGTGATTTGGTTACATGGTTTAGGTGCAGATGGCCATGATTTTGCGCCTGTTGCAAAGATATTATCATCTCCAGGTCGGAGATATATTCTTCCTCATGCACCTTCAATGAGTGTAACAATTAATGGAGGTATGTGGATGCCTGCTTGGTACGATATTCTTTCTATGGATCCGGGTGCTAGAGACGCCCCTAGAGAGTCTTCTGATGATGTAATTCATTCAACTAAATTAGTTGAAAAATTAATTGAAAATGAAATAGAAAATGGAACCCCAGAAGATCGGATTGTGATTGCAGGTTTTTCACAAGGAGGTGCACTTGCTTTACATCTTTCATTACGTTCTAAATATAATCTTGCAGGAGTAGTTGCATTATCTTGCTACTTACCTGTTCGGGAAAAATTTGAGTCAGAATTAAAAAATACAACAATCCCTATTTTTCAAGCACACGGTAGATTTGATATGGTAGTTCCTTATTTTTCTGGACTATATACTCATGAATTATTAGAATCTAAATCTATTAAAATCAATTGGTATGAATATCAAATGGGTCACGAAGTTTGTAATGAAGAAATATCTGATATTGGTGAATGGTTGAATAGAATTATTCCACCCTTATCGGATAACAATACTAACACTATCTGATGACATTGCCCCATCATCATCTGCAACAGTTAAAGTAAATCTATGATTTCCTACTGGTAATCTTAATTTTAATTTTGGTCCAGAGGACAAAGTCCTACCGTCTTCACTAGTCCAATTCCAAGTACGTATATATCCATCAGGATCATGTGAAGAACTACCATCTAAAATTACAGTGCAACTTCCATCATCCCCAGATTCAAGAACTTGATCATTTCCAGCATTACAAATGGGTGGTTGATTTCTTTTTTCATCAGCAGAGAGAAGATGCTCGATTAACGATTCCTCTTCTTTACTCTCATCTATTTTAGGTTCTAATGAGAGTTCTTCATCAAAAGCAGCCATTAAATCATCCATTGAAGATATTTCTCCCATGTCATTTTTAGATTGATATTGTTCAAAATCATCTCCTAATAAATCTTTTAAGTCATCATCAGAATTATCATAAATATCTGTATGTTCTACTTCTAAAATTTCTTCTTCTTGAAATTCATCGTCACTTTCCTCTTCCCAAATAGGAGTTGCATTGGGATTTAAAATTATCAAAGGAGAAGGGTTTGTGTAATCATTTCTATCATTTCCTGCTAATATTGCAATATTTCCATCTGAATCCATTTTAAAAAAATCAATAATTCCACTATGTTCATATTGCCAAAAAGAATCGCTTGTTTCTTTACTAATTTTAAATAAATAAAACCAAGATGCAACTAAAACATCATTATTAATTGCAATTAATGAAGATATTGAATATTCAGATTTCCAAATTAATTTTTTATTATTATCGTCAATTACAAAAACCTCTCCCGAGAATAAACCAGCCCAAATTAAATTTTTATTTATTGCTAATGTTACGCATTTAGAATTGAATCCAATAGTTCTAATCTTTTGACCGAGAGGATTCCAAAATTCTAATTCATGTTGTTCACCTTCATCAGGAATATCTAAGGATTCTTTACTTACCAATAAGATACCATTCTGAGTATATTTTGCCGTTATAATTCTTTCACCTACATCTGAATTTATTTTTCTCTTAAAAATAATAGTTCCATTTCTATTTAATACAAATAAATTACCTTCATCGTCCCAGCAAGAGATTGCTGAACCGTTTTCATTAATTGTTAACCCTATGAGTTCATTATCAGAAAATTTACTTAATAATTCACCTTGTGAGTTAATTAATCTTAGTGAATTTGTTCCATCAATTAATGCAATTAAATCTCCATTTTTTGTACATTTAATTAATTCACACCCACCAGGGCAAGAAATTTCCCAAACTTTTTCAAAACTTGTTGAAAAACAAATAACATTTCCTTCTTCTTGACCCACAACAAATAATTCTCGGGAAATAAATCCTAAATTATTAGCGAAACTATCAAGTTGTAACTCTCTTTTTTGATTATTTTCTCTTGATAAAACATATAATAAACCGTTGTACGTAGACCATGTAACGAATTCCCCATCATTACTAAGTGCAATATTTGCGATTTCAGAATCCACAGATTCTTTACCGAGGGGCTGGATAATCAATGGCATTCGTTCTCAACACTCAATTCACTATTAAACCTAAGAGCCTATCGATTAAGCTTGATTATGAAGTCCAATTGATTCATCAGAATTTATTGTATGTTTTGTATCGTCATTACGGTTCATTTCTAGAGTATCTAAATATTCAGAAGAAACATCTCCCGTGATATATTTACCATTAAAACAAGAATTATCAAATCTTTGAGGTCCATCTTCTGATTTTACTGAATCAATTAAATCATCTAATGTTTGGTAAAATAATTTATCAACACCTATGCTTTCTGCAATTTCATCAATTGAATTTCCAGTTGCAATAAATTCACTTACAGCTGGCATATCTATCCCGTATACATTTTGAAATCTAACTGGAGGGGCTGCAGATGCAAAATACACTTTTTTTGCACCTGATTTTCTAGCCATTTCTACAATTTTTCTGGAGGTATTACCTCTAACAATTGAATCATCGACTAATAGTACTTTTTTTCCAGAAAACTCATGATCTATTGTATTCAATTTTTTCCTCACGGAGTCTCTTCTAATAGATTGTCCTGGCATTATAAATGTCCTACCAATATAACGATTCTTTACTAAACCTTCTCTATAATCAACACCTAATTCTTTCGCTAGTTGTATGGCGGAAATCCTTCCACTATCTGGGACTGGAATTACAACATCAATATCATGATCAGGCCAAGAATTTTTTATTTGTTTGGCTAACTTTTTTCCCATGTTTAATCTTGATTGATGAACTGAAATCCCATCAATTATAGAATCAGGTCTTGCAAAGTAAACATATTCAAAAATACATGGAGAAAATGTTGACTTTTCAGAACATTGTTTTTGAAACATATTTCCTCCATTATCAATAAAAATAGCTTCTCCTGGTGCAACATCAGAAATTGCCTCAAAACCAAGTGAACTTAATGCAACACTTTCTGATGAAACTCCCCATGAACGACCCTCATTATCTAATATTGAACCATAAACTAAGGGTCTTATTCCATTGGGGTCTCTAAAGGCAAATAATCCATATCCTGCAATGATTCCTACTACAGAATACCCTCCTGAACAGCGTTTATGTACTCCACTTATTGCATGGAAAACATCATCTACATTGAGATATAAATCCTCACCAATTTTTAATTTCCGTCTTTTTGCTAATTCATCAGCAAAAATATTTAGTAAAATTTCAGAATCTGAATTTGTATTTATATGTCTTAAATTATTAGAATATAAATCTTTAGCTAATTGTTTTGCATTTGTCAAATTACCATTATGTGCAAGCGATATTCCATATGGATGATTTACGTATAGAGGTTGTGCTTCAGCAGCAGAAGAAGTACCTGCTGTTGGATACCTTACATGTCCAATTCCTATATTTCCTTTCAAACTATGGATATGTTCTTTTTGGAAAACATCTTTGACTAACCCATTATCCTTTCTTAAGTGCAAACGTTCGTTTTCACATACTACAATTCCAGCAGCATCTTGCCCTCTATGTTGCAAAACTAATAATCCATCATAAAGTAAATTACTTACGGCTCCATCATTTCTAAGGATACCAAGAATACCACACATTCGAATGCCTCATTACGCTTACTATTGCATAGGGCATTTATTCTTTTCAGAACCCCTCTTTAATAAAAATTTAATTTTTTGGACGGTGTGAACGTTTGTTCCAACTGTATTTCCTCATTTTAGCAGTGGCCCCATATCCGCATGATGCACATACCCCTTTTGATTTGTGATAGGAATGTTTTCCACACCTTCTACAACGTAAATGGGTGCTTTTTTGACGCTTACCCATTGAAGGAGTACCCTTACTCATATGACCACCTTGGAATTGATGCGACAAACCACCTGTATATGAGTATTTACAATTTTGGAGTTCTAAAATTTTACAAATCTTTGCCCATCCAAGGCCCAATTCTTTCGTATCCTAGGGTTTTATACCATTTTCTTACTCCAATTCCTGCAGTTACTAGAACTTTATTTGCATTCCAATGTTCTTTAGCGGTATGTTCAGCTATTTTCATCAAATGACTTCCAAGGCCCTTATGTTGTGTTGCTGCTTCATCACTTTGTTCACCAACACCAATTGCAGTTCCAAAAATTTTCACTTCTCTAATTATTACGGTATTTTCCGTTATTTCTTCTCTCCAAATATCTTCACTTGGTTTTCTAATTCTAAGGAATCCCGAAATAACTCCACCAGATGGATCCGACGAAGACCAGTTGTGAACATTTTCTGTTAGAGGTACTCCACCTAAGAATCCTTCAAATTCTTCTTCATTTTCATGAAATAGCGGTGCTTCTTGACTAATAAATAATTCTTCACCTTCTGCGGAAGAATATTTACGAATGACTGTTCTGAAGTCACTTTCTTTTGGTTTATTCTTTACTCTACCTATTTCTCTGTCTCTTATGCATCCACTTCTTCTACCCTCTTTTTCTATTAGTCGAGTGGCAAGTTGTCTGAGATTCCCTGCGGTCACTCCAGCAATGATTTCATGGGACGGAATATCTCTTTGAATTCTTTGAATTCTTAACCAAGGAGGTGCTTTACACATAACGTCTGCGATTAGATTTATTGCGGTATCATTATCCATTGCTTTAAATTCTCCCTTTTGCCACTTTTCAACTAATTGAGCACCTTTGACGACTAAGCAAGGATAAATTTTCAACATGTCTGGTCTCCATTTCTCATCATGCATTAGTTCTATTAGCATGTCATAATCTTTTTTTGAATTTGAACCAGGTAATCCTGGCATCATATGTAGATTTAACTTTAATCCTGCGTCTCTACAGCGTTTACCTGCACGAAAACCTGAAGATACTGAATGACCTCTGTGGACGTCTTTTAAAATATCATCATCTAATGATTGAATTCCTAATTCAACTCTTGTTGTACCATTTTCCAGCATCCAATCTATTGCAACAGAAGAACATTGATCAGGTCTGGTTTCTATTGTTAATCCAATTATTCTATTAGATGCAGATTCATTAAATCTTAGTGA
Source organism: Euryarchaeota archaeon UBA596 (assembly GCA_002498205.1). Taxonomy (GTDB): domain Archaea; phylum Thermoplasmatota; class Poseidoniia; order Poseidoniales; family Poseidoniaceae; genus MGIIa-I. The sequence goes on along the minus strand of DAGQ01000017.1, from coordinate 17,870 downwards.
TGCTGGAAGTGTTTCACTAATATTTCCATTCGCTGCATCAAATGCTCCTTTGATAAATGCTTCTCTATATTCTAAATCTCTTCCAGTAAATGTCCCTCCCATGATTATCAAATCAATTTTTGATGCATCATGGCCAATTGCCGAATATTGACCTAATCGATCTAATACTTGGGCTGATGCTTCAAAACCATGTCTAGATGCTCTTCTTGCTGCTGGTTCATGACCTGTGTATGATTGAGCAGTTCCAAATTCGGGACCTCCAGGGCAGTATGTACAAGTTCCATGAGGGCATCCATAGGGTGAAGTCATAATAGCAACAGGAGCAACTCCCGATAGAGTTCTTGTTGGTTTTCTGCGTAGATATTTTCCAATTTTTAATTTCAAATCATCATCTAGAATTGAAAACAATTGAGCATCGCCAGGAGGCATTTTCAATTTGTGTTTTTTTGCAGTTTTTCTCCTGAGTAATTCTAATTCTTTAGCCGTATTTGGGGGATTATCTAGTATTGAACAGCGTAAATCATCTAACCATTCGCTTAAATCTCCTGGCTCTAGTCTAATTCCTGACATATTATTCTTCCTCCAAATTAGGTTCATTGGTAATTAAGATACCAATAAGTAATACGAAAACAAATGACAACAAAAGAGTTAGTGATTCAAGACTCGTATTTAGTAGAATTGCGACAGGTGTATTTAGTCCCGAAGGTTTCAAAATTTCAGATGATAATAGATAGTATGAAATTAAAAATAAGATTGTAAATGTTGTAGTTAATGTGATTGGGATGATTATTTTAGATCCTCTTGTCAAACAAAACCACCATGAACATAATGTTGCAAACCCCAGAACAATTAGTAAATTTGTTAAAACCGAATTTACTACTTGAATTATAAATTCATTAAAACTTTCACCTATTATCCACCAAGAGGTATAAAGTATCAGAAAGGGTAATGATATGAAACCAATTAATCTGTATCTTGAATTATTCATTAGTATCAACTCCATTTGATGTTTCTAACCAATTTAAATCATCATTCAATTTTTTAATCAGAATTTTTCTTTCATTATCATTCAATTTATCATCCATTACTAGTTCTTTTTCAAATGAATGTAATTTCTGAATGATATAAAACCAAATTAAAAT
>DAGQ01000017.1:13034-16321 GCA_002498205.1 Euryarchaeota archaeon UBA596 | reverse complement strand
GCATTCGGGAAATTCAAACTCTCTTCATTTAATATTATTACCAAAGAACCTAGTAGTAAGAATAATATTTTTGCTTTTGCTTTTGTTTGGAAGTGTGAAAAAGAAAAAAGGAAAATTGCAGAGAATATTTCTACACTGATTACCCATTTTAACCAAAATTTATTATCCTGATTATTAAATTGAGGGTTAAAAATCCAAATCAATATTATCCAAGATAAGCCAAGAATGATTAGGATGGTCCTTATGTTAAAATTAGTTTTTGTATTTGGTAAATTCATAGACATCACTATTGCTAGAATTAATAATATAGATGGGCCCAATAAAAAAAGAATTAATTGTCCGAAGGCACTGGATGGTGATTTTGGTAACGTAAATGGAGAAATTGTGATAAATACAGCACCTATTATTATTAAAATAAGCCCTAATTTTTGTATTTTTTCGGGATTCCGCGTTAGTGTTAATATTATGCCTAAGACAAATATAGACATTGGAAACCAGAACAAATCAAGAGCGCCTGGTTCCGATGCAAATGCGAACATGTACCTAGGTCAAAGTTAAACATATTCAAATTGACGCATCATTCTTATTTTAATTTTAACAAAAATATGTCCACGACATGCATATATACGTCTCGTCAGTGGGCAAGATGCTTGAGGTGTAATGATGGTTAAGATGCCACGACAAATAAAACGATATAGCCCTTCTTTGAAGAAGCATACATTACATACCGTTGAGAGAATTAAAAAACGCCGAGCTAGTGAACTTAAATGGGGCCAAAGAAGGTTCCGAAGAGTAACTGCTGGTTATCGTGGTTTCCCTCGTCCTAAGCCAGAAGGTAGAGAAAAACCAACAAAAAGAGTGAATATTTTGTTTAGGTGTACGGAATCAGGTAAAGCACACAATGCCCCATGTCAAAGGGCTAAGAAATTTGAATTGACAGATAATTAAGGTGATAATAATTTCAAGTAATTTCGTTAGAGTAAAATGCACAAATTGTGGTAATGAATCTACAATTTTTCTTCGAGCGTCTACAGTGATTCACTGTAGTGTTTGTGAGGAAATTTTAGCTCAACCCGCTGGAGGAAAGGCTCGTTTAGTGGGTTGCAGTATTTTAGAGGTTCTAGATTCAGCGTGAATATGATGACTATTGATGATAAAGAATCAAACAAAGGCCCAGAAGAGGGAGAGTTAGTTGTTTGTACAGTTACAGAAGTCAAACAAAATGGTGCCTATGTTTCTATTAATGGTTATGAAAATATTAATGGATTTATTTTCATTGGTGAAATAGCATCTGGCTGGGTAAAAAATATTCGAGGTTATGTTAGAGACGGCCAAAGAGTAGTTTGTAAAGTACTACGTAGAGGAAAGAAAGATCAAGACACCTTTGAATTATCTCTGAAAAGTGTTTCAGAGGAGAGGAGAAGAGAAACATTACAATCATGGAAAAACGAACAACGTGCAACTCAACTTCTGAAAGTAATTGGTGAAAAAGTTGGTTGGAATGAAGAAGAAATAAACGAATCTGAGTTTGAATTATCATCTGCCTTTGGAACCTTATATTCAGCATTTGAAAGTGCAGCACAAGATAATAATTCTTTAGAAGAGGCAGGATTTATTGGAGACTGGATTTCAGAATTTGTTGAAACAGCAGTAGCAAATATTATCCCACCTTTTGTAGAAATCCGAGGTATTTGCAGTATTGAAATCGGAGGCCCTAAGGGTGTTGAAGCAATTAAAGAAGCGCTTTCCGAAGCTGAATCTCATGCCGATTTAGAAAATGAAATTAGTGTTAATTGTTTTTACGACGGTGCACCTAAATACCGTATTGAAATCAAAGCCCCAGATTATAAATTAGCCGAATCGGCATGGTTAACTGCAACAAAATCTCTAATTTCTAGTGTTAAATCAAATCAAGGTACTGCAGAAATTGAACGCCACTGAGGGATTTAAATGGCTAGGCAATTAATTCAAAAATGCAAACTTTGTGGCGCTTATTCGTATAATTTAACTTGCGACAAATGTGATGGTAATTCTCAAGCAGCAGCCCCATTAAAATGGACTCCTGAAGATCCTCAAGCTCATCGAAGAAGAAAATTAAATCAAGTAGAATCAAATGAATGGAATGATACATTACCATCACTTTCCGAAGAAGAATGAGATTGAATCAATTAAGGTCTTGATTATATTTTTATGCAATTGCTTAAGTCCTTCCAAAATTAGTCAGCGTCTATGCATACGAATTTTGTATGGAATGGCGAAACTAAAGAATTACCTGAGCACCAGTATGTTTTATTTGCATTACCTGGAGTTGGGAATGTGGGTAAATTATTAATCGATTCATTAAATAATGCCTGTGATTCAGAAGAAATATTGAAATTTCAACATCCTGATTTGCCACCCCATGCAACAATGAAAAATGGTATTTTAACTCCGCCACATTTACATTTGAATAAATTAACACTTCCCGATGGTCAAATATTATTGACATTAAGTGGGGAAATACAACCACTTGTACCTAGGGGCCAATATGAAATGGCAGAGGATATTTTAAGACTTTTAAATGAAAATAAAACTCAAAGATTAATTTTGTTAGCTGGTTTATCTAGTGATGCAGGATGTGAAAAAATTCATGTTGTTGTTGCAGATGAAGATACTAAGAAAAAACTCCATGATGATGGAATAATAGTATCTGAAAATCAACCAGAAGGTGGAGTAATTGGAATGTGCGGATTATTAGGTTCATTAGCACCATCTAGAGGAGTTTCTTCTGTTACAGTAATAGCAGAAACATTTGGAACTAGTGTCGACACTGTTGCTGCGGAAAGACTGAGAATTTCTTTAATAAATTATTTTGGTTTGGAATTGCCAATAACGCTAGACAGAACTGAAGAATTAGCTAAAGAAATCATGAAAAATTATCCCGAGGGACCTGGTGCTTTGATATCTAAAGAATTAATGATGCCCGATGATAGTTTTTATCAATAATTATCCGCCAGATCCAACATCAATTATTTCTAATTCTATGTCAGAATTAATTACTGATGTTTGTGGGATTATTTGACTATTATTACAAACTAAAACCATAGATGAATTAATTCCTGCTTTGACTAACACTTCTTTAATGGTGATATTTTTATCTGAATCAATCTGCTGATTCGCTCCTTGGTATGTTATACTTATTCGCATTGGCTCATCCACTCCCAGTACGCTTATCTTCATTGTTTTTTTCGACTAATTATTGCAGAGGTCGCATAGCCCGGTATTGCGGTGGACTTGAAATCCACTGT
>DAGQ01000017.1:9207-12734 GCA_002498205.1 Euryarchaeota archaeon UBA596 | reverse complement strand
GCGGTGGATTCGAAATCCACTGTCCATTGGACTCGGGAGTTCAAATCTCTCCCTCTGCGCTTAAAATTAATGAACCAAATACTTTGAATATGGCTGATTTCAATTGTGTCCCTAAAGGGACACACCTATAGAGGTTAAGTTAGGTGGATAACTTGGTAGGTATCCTACCATTCAAGGAGTAGATTGACGATGAAAATATTATTTGCTAAGAAAAAACCCCAAAAAAGAATAATTTTAACATTCTTTTTGATTTTACAAATGGTTTTAATGCCTGTTTCTGCAGGTATTTCTTCATGGACTGGCCCTCCAACAATGGATGCGACAACTGGAAATGAAGATACTGTAGATGGTTGGCAGGTTGCCTCTAATGCAACGATTCTTGACGGTTCTATTGACGTAAGTGAGGATGGTGGATTTTCAGGAGGTTATGGTGAAAGTTGGAATGCTGGCTCACCAGGTAATAATTTCACTTCATCTGGTATTCATGATGGTACTACTGGCTCACATTTTGATGATTTACTAAGTCTTTCTCCGAATGGAAGTTTTGGAAATGTTGATACATTAGACGATATTACATATAATTTCGAATTCGGTTATACTCAATCAAGTCCCTCTATTTGGGATGTAGGAGAACTAACAAATGTAACAGGAACTGTTAATGGAAATACTAGAGTAATGCCTTATGGAGAAATTCCAGCATCACCTTATTCTGGCTCTATTGCAGCAGGGACTCTTATTGGGGCGCCATTACCTGGAGGGATTGACTCTTGGTTGCAGCCACCATCTGTAAATGTACCAAATCCAATTAACCAATTTACAATAGAACTTGTACATTGGGATCATTTTTCCGAGGGTGACGGAGCATGGGTGGAATTTAGGTTAGATAATGGGCCTTGGACTTGGATTGAACCAGATTCTGGGTATTTTAATTACAGCAATTCTTCGGCTCCAGTTCCTAATGGTGCTACGACTAATTCTAATGGTGAATTTGGTATCTTTGGAAATACTTCAGGACCTGGATGGCATAATTCATTATTTACATTAGACAATATCACGGGAATTTCACAAGCATCAGTAATAGATTTTAGATTGAGGGTTTGGACAAGTATTCACAGTATAGGTAGACCTGGAATTTTTATGGATGATTTGATAATTCAAAATATTGGAGGCTCTGTTGGACATTGGCATCATGGATATTATGATGTTAATGGTGCTCCTGGATTTTATTCTGCTAGCGCAGATTCTGCTCTAGAGGTTGAGGTCGATTTGAGTGCAGCAACAGCACCAATTACTGCACAAATTACTGCTGAATGGGATCTTGAAGGGAGTGTTTGGGATAATTTCATTGTTCAATCAAGTAGTGACGGAGTAACTTGGACAGATATTACAAATGTTGCAAATACATACGGGATTCCATACAATGGTTACACTGTAAATGGAGTAAATTATGGTGATGAATCTGGACAATTTTTGATTATGGACTTTACAATACCAGCAAGTTATGCTTCAGATCCAACAACATTTTTGAGAATAAAAGTAAAAACTGATGCAAGTGTAAATTATGGGGGGATTTCAGATAGTCAAGAAGGATTGACTCTAGATAGGATTAAAGTTTTTGATACAAATTCCGTAACTCATTTTGATGACCATTTCAATACCTCTACAACAGCTACTCACTATGCAACAGGAGGTGTAGATGATTGGTCTTACACTATGATTGGTGCCGGCGGTCTTTATTTTTCAGATGGTTTTGAAAACTCTCCTTCGGTTCCTTCCTCAGGTTGGACTATGGCTAATCCAACGGGTCAGGATTTATTTGAATATGGAACTGTAGCAACATGCACAAATTGTGTGAATCAACAATCACCTACTAGTGCATCAAGTACACCTTATGCATTTGCTACTGGTTTAGATACTGCTTATGTTAGTGGTTCATTCACACCTTTGGAGGCATTTGTTTATACTCCCGAATATACAATTCCACTTGGTGCTTCAGCACGGATAGTATTCGATCAATGGGTATGTACTTATTCGGGTTATGGCGGAGCAGCATTATTTATTTCAGATGATGGGGGGTCAACTTGGGATCATTTTGATTCAGTTGATCCAATTACAGGCCAAGGATGGTATCATGGAGCAAACATGTATACTGGATATAGTCATGTTTTAACTCCAGGAGGTCAAAGTTTAGATGTGTGGTCTGGTGTAAATGGTCAGGGCTGTAATAATAATAATAACTGGGATTCAATGGTTGGAGATCTTACTTCTTATGGGGGTTCAACAGTACAATTTAGGTTTACATTTGTTTCAGTGTATAATTTTAATTACGCAGGTTGGTATGTTGATAATATTGGAGTAGAGGTAGACTATTTTGATTCAGAAGGAGAATGGATGACGCCATTAATTCCAGTTGATGAATTAGGTAATGGAGTTGTAGACATTTATGGAGCTACACCTACAAGTACGAATATTACTGTAAATTTATATGATTATGGAATGACTCCTATTGATGGATTCATTGGTAGAGAATTACCACTTAGTTTATCAGGCCTTGATCTAGATTCATATTCTACTGGCGTTTATGTAGGGTTGAATTTGAACACGGACGATCCATTTGTTTCACCATTGATTGGTGATGTTGCAGTTGGTTCAACGAGGTATATGTTAGGTTTAGATCCTGAAGTAAATGGTTGGGATGTAGGACCCAGTTTAGATAATGATGATGGTAATATTACAAGTGCTACAGGGCAAGTTGGCATAATTTCTACAGATTTTGTGCCTTCAACAAAACCTATTCAAGAAGTTTATGTTGATGGAGAAGGATCTGGAGTTAATATTTGGATTACAGATTCTCAAGGAAATCAATATGGTGGTTTACCGCTACAATCAAGAATTTATTTACCACATCCATTATCTGGTTATGGGGTAGATATTGAAGTTGGTCCAGGAGATTGGATTGAGGATCTTATTGTAGAAGGAGAATTTTGGGAACCAGCATTTAATCCTGAAATAGACGTAGTAGATGATGGAACAGTTGATTGGTCATTTAATTCAAATCCAAATTATGGACATTTTGGTTGGCAGAATAGAATTGCAGGTGATGGTTTAACGGCTATGTCTGGAACTAATTCTGAACAAATATTAGTAGGTTCATCCTCTTCAACAGGCCCTCCTGGTGTTGGAACAACTAGTTTAACTGTAAGTAATAATTTAATTTTAGATGGGCAACATTCCTATGATGTTTTAACAATTGCAAATGGAGGTTCAATTACTCCATCAGTCTGTGGAACTCTAATGATCACTGCGAACGAAATAATCGTTCAAGCAGGTGGTGCAATAATTGCAGATTCTATTGTTTGGGACGGTCCAGGGGCTGGAGGTCATGAAACAACATCTGCAAATGGAGCAGGTAATGGTGCTGGCGGAGCAGGCCATGCTAGTGCAGGGCATAATGGGGCAGGTACAAACACTCCAAACAATGGAGGAGTAATGTATGGTTCCGGAGTTGAATGTGGATCAAGTGGAGG
>DAGQ01000017.1:0-8788 GCA_002498205.1 Euryarchaeota archaeon UBA596 | reverse complement strand
TCAATTAGCTCTAATGGGGAAAATGCACAAGATGGACTAGTAGCATCTGGAGGAACAGGACCAGGTGGTCATGGTGCAGGTGGAGGTTCTGCAGGATCAATTATTCTACAAGCTAATACAATTTCAATAGGCGCTACAGGTTCTGTATTGGCTAGAGGCGGTGATGGCGGTGATGGTGCAGATGGAACTCAAGGTCCTAACCCAGGAATTGGAATGTATGATGGTGGAAACGGTGGTGGAAGTGGATCTGGCGGATTCATTGAAATCATTACTACAGTAAATGGTTTGACTAATAATGGACTAGTAAGTGTTGATGGAGGAAATAGTGGGACTGGTGGTGCAGCTTATGGTACAGGTAATGCTGGATATGATGCAGGAGTATCACAAGGAAGTAATGATGGTCTTATACAATACAATACATTTACTGGATTTGGTTCAGCATCAAGTTCTACAACTATCTTAATTCCAACAAACTCAAGTGTATATGAGGGTGTAATTACTTTAATTGCAGATTCAGATTTATCATCTGATTTAGATTTGACACTAGCAGGAGTACAAACTGGTATGATTACATCTGGTTGGAGTGTTGCACATATACCCTTAGATGCGAATATGATTGCCTCAATAAATGGATTAACCGCAACACATATTGATCCAACTGGTAGGGAATGGTCAGAGATTGAAATTGAATTTGCGACATCTGGAACTAGCTATGAAGTTCTTTTGGGCGGTGTAGCTATTGGGTATCACTTAACTGAGACAGTTAATGGTTTAGAAGATCAAATGTATAATTATCATGAAGATTTAAAATTACAAACTAATGATGATGAAATCAATATTCCTCTTACATTAACTGCAGATAGGGGTGCTATAGGAATTGATGGTGAAATATATCATGAATTGATGATTACTAATGAACCATTTAACGCTCCAATTACAATTTATCCTGATGGTCAAGATGTCACATTAGTTACTGGTCATCATCATCTTTATTCAACAACAGAAATTGATCATATCACTTTAACAGGAGAAGCAACAAGTGGTCAAGCAATACAATTTGAATTAATTAATTTACAAGATAATCCTACATTTATCCAAACAACAGGTTCAGAAGTTGTTACTTTAGATACTACTAATTCAATTGTTCAGTTGGTTGGAGAATCTTGGATGGTTGATTGGGTATTCCAATCAGATTGGGCTTGGGATGATGAATTTGAGATACTTTGGAGTTCTCAAGCTTACAACCATACAGGATATGGTTTGGCTCCTGCAACTTCATTATCTGGCGGTTTAGGAACTCCAGGTGCTGTTGAAAATGATCTCGAAATTGATTTTGTACAGTTTACAGATCAATTAGGTAGAGTAATTGAATTCGCTCCAGGAATACCTCCTTGGGTACAAGGAGATTCAGTTGTTGAAGTTTCAGGTTCAGTAAGATTTCAAAACACAGCAGGAACAAGGCCTTTGGCTGAAGACTTTGTAGCTAGTGTAAATTTAAGTGGATTAGAAGTTGTTGCAAACTCGATTAGTTCAGGAATTTGGTCAGTAGATTTAACAATACCATCATATGAAGAAGATGGAACTGTTAGAGAATTAGTGAATTTTGAACCATCTATTTTAGAAGCAGGACCGACAGGTGCTACTACAGCATTTGATGTGACAAACCCAGTATCGTTTAGTATGAGGGTTGATACTACAGATCCTGTAGTTAATGCTATACACGCTAGAACTAATTTTGGACTTAAAGATGCTGATGGATATACATGGGATCCAAGCAAATCATTGTTATTACAATTAGATATTGAAGATTCTGAAGGAATGGGTAATGAAGTAATGATTCATTATTGGAGAGAATCTTTAGATGATATGAATGGAGATGGGGAAGCGCAAGAAGAAGAGTATAATTCACAAACTAAAGGTTTAGTAGAGTCTAGAGTTGGCGAACAATATATTGAACTTCCACCATTAAATGTTGATGGAAATGAGAATAATGCAAAGGTTAGTCTTTACGTAACAGGAACTGATTTTGTAGGTTTAGAATTTTCTAATGGTGGAAGCCCGGGATTAGATAATGATTTAGCGACAGTAGTCACTGCAATTAATACAATGACTGAATTAGATTATGCAAGTTTAAGTTTGAATACATTCGATGAAAGATTATTATTAGGTCAAGAACATACATTAGAAATGAAAATTATTGAAGGTAATGGTATTGAAACAATTGATGAAATTAGAATGCAGTTACTAGGTTCTCAAAAAGCACCTCGAGGTGAGATTGTGTTTTCTCCAAAAACTAATGATTGGTGGACATTAGAGGATAATCCTGAAACTAATGAAATTGAAGGTAGTTTTGTAGAGATAATTGACATAGTAGTAGAAGACGAAGGAAATGATGTTTACAAAATCTCTACAACATTCAGTTTATCATGGGATTTCCCTGTTGTTTTAGCAAATAATTGGCAATTCCCAACAATCTTGATTTTTGATGATGATCTAGACAATCCATTAATTGAAACGATTGATGGAGATGTTAATCAAATACGTTGGAAAATTGATTACGAAGTTGAAGCAGTTGTGGATATGTTAGAAGATTCAACACCCCCCGTTTCAGAACCATCTCAGTCAAATTTAATCGTACGTCAAGGTGATGAAGTACTTGTTTTAGGCCATATTGGTTTTTCAGATTCTGGAGCTGTAATGACAAATGTTCCTGATGGATTAATTATTGAATTTAGAATGCAATATGGTTCTACATTAATTCAAGAGCAGGTACCTGTTAATCAAGATGGAACATTTGAAGTATCTTTCTTATTGCCAAATAGGCCACTTTCCAAACCTACGATGGATCTTGAATTTGAAATATTAGGATTGCCAGGTAATGCCGAAGATGCAACTAGTTCTAGAGCAGAAGTTACTGTAGATAGTACCGCACCTAATCTTCAATTTATAGGACAAACTTTGAATGTGCTTTATTCTGATAATATGAATGATTTGACTGTAACTGCTCAAGTTTATGAAGAAATTGGAATGCCTCAACAGCCATTAACATTAAATTGGGTTTACCGACTTAATGGTGCAGATATTTCTGGTAGTCAAAATACTGTGGATTTATCTCTTGTTAGTGTTGTTGGACCTACATGGACCTATCAAGCAGATATCGACTTCAATCCAGATGATTTTGTTAATTTAGCTGATAATCCTCAGTTGATTGTTTGGGTTGAAGGAACAGATGTTGCTGGATTCCCAATACAAGGAGAAGGAATTGAGCAAGTACCAATTTCTCCTGCATTAGTTTTGAAGAAGTTTGAACCTGCAATAAGTTACATAGAAGTTTTACCAGAAGCAAATAATATGATTCAAATTGGTGACCCTATCACAGTTACAGTTACTTTAGTTAATGAAGGCAATCAAGAAGGTACTGTTAATTTGTCATTAGTTGAAAGTGATTCAGAAGGAATATGGAGAACTGTTGAGACAAAGAGTGTTGTTCTTGGTCCTGGAGAAAGTAAGAGATTAGACTCATTTACATATATAGCAGTAAGATCTGGACAACAAAGTTTGTATCTAATGTTGAATAATGATAGTATTAATCTAGAATTGGTAGAGGCACCATTGGTAGAAACATTAGAAACTCAGGAGGCAGGTTTCCTTGGAATGAGTGAAGATTCGTTAATTGGAATTATTGCAGTTGTATTCATAATTGTTGTAGCTTTGATTGTTGTAGTTATTTTACGTAGAGATGGTGATGAAGAGTATTGGTATGATGAAGATGAATACGATGAAATGGAACAAGTTCCATCTCCTTCTGGAAAAATCGCTCCACCACCGCCTTCAGGTCCTGTCTCTCCACCTCCTACCGAGCAAGCAGTAACTTATGTGACAAAATGGCAAGATCTCCCAAGTAATGGTAATTGGGATTCAAGACCAGATGGAACATGGTATGTAACTGCTGATGGTCAAGAATGGAAACAAGAAGAAGACGGCTCATTTCATAGGATGAAGTAGAATTTTATTTCGAAGGTTTTCCATAATTGTGGAAAACCCATTCTTTGAAAGCCATAGGTTCATGATAAAGTAGGGTTGCCTTTCTAGCAATAGCTTTTGCATCTGAAGGGAAATCACTTTTCATAATCCATTGAAGATAATTATTTTTACTTGCAACGTCTACTGCCCTAGTGCCTTTATGCTTACCAATTCCGAGAACTATTTCTCCATCTTCCCATCTAAATGTCCCACCAAAGTCAATTTTGTTCCCTTTAAAAACAGCTGTGAAATCTTTTCCATTATATTCATTTAATGAAAATTCATCAACCATTTTGTCAAATACATTTACAGTTGCAGTAATATCTGCTAAAGCATCATGTGCACCTTCCATTGGCTTTCCAAGAAATCTTTCTACTGCGTGACTTAATGAGCGACCTTCATGTTTAGTCCAAATTAAATAAGCATCATAAATTGCAATATTACTCAAATCTAATGGGGGTATCCCCGATCTTTCAAATTCTGCTTGTATTAATGAAATATCAAAACCTACATTGTATCCCATTAAACCTTCTGCTTTTGAAAAAATATCTCTTATCTCAGCAGCATCTGATTTAAAATAAGGTTCGTTTTGTAATTTCTCCATTGAAATTCCGTGGACTCTTTGGGCTCCAGGATTAATTGGAATTGTTGGTTTGAATAATTTTGTTACAGGATTTTTTAATTCTCCATTTTCATAAAATCCATATGCTATTTGTACTATTTGATCAGTACTTGTATTAGTTCCAGTAGTTTCTAAATCAAAGGCAATTATTGTCGATTTTCCTAAAGTCATTCTCCTCAACAAATGTTCCCTAGACTTCATGGTTCTTGAATTGATTAGTTAGAAAAATCTTTTTCAATAATCTCAAATTTAGTTTTTCTTGGATTTAATCTTAGTTGGGGAATTCCATTCCTCCAGCCTAATTCTGCGCCTCTGACTTTAACTAAATCTCCACATATAATGGATGAGAATTTTCCGCCAATTGCTGAACCAAATGCCACTAATTCAATTATTGCTTCACCATCCCAAAGGTGACAACTTTCCATTGTCCACGGCCTCCCATCTAATCTATTACCACTATTTCTTGATCTTGAAACAACTAAACCTTGAATGTCTGATTTTGTTGAAATTCTGCCTAAGCGAGTAATTTCACTTTCATTCATATTTTTATATTCATTAATTGGAATGATTTTACTTTTTTCATCAACATATAATCTTACCATGTCTCTCCAAACACCTGGCATTGCATTAAGAATAATATATTCTCCATCCTTAATTTGACTCAAGTTTAAGTGTGAATTTGGCTGACTTTCTTCTAAACTTAAATTCACAGTACCTCCTTTTGTATTGGAGAGAAGCGCACCGTGTACCAATTCGCCAAAATGATTGTTTAATGGCCCCCATTTTCCGGAGATATGGCCTTTAACATTCAATCTATCTGGTATTGCTAGTATTTTTGAAAATGGATATTCCGGTTTTAATTTATTACAAATATTTTCAAGAGTTTCACCCTGCCATCTTTTTGGAGTTATGGATTCTAAATTTACAGACATTAGATTAAATTCACCTTCTATCGGACATTTTGAAAATAATCGCTCCATATTTTGTTGTTCTTTCCAAATTTTCTTCAGTCTTTCAGTTTCTTCATCTAAATCTGAAGGTTTAATTAAATCAACTATTTTCCTAAATGGTACTTTAAGGTACCAACCTTCTAATCCAGAAAGTTCGAATTTAATACCTGAAATCTTTTTAATTTCTTGAATTAGCCAACTATAAAATCTTAATTGAACAGGTAAACCTGCTGAATATTTACTTTTTCCATCACTTGCTTTAATATCAACAATTTTTGCATTTTTTTCCCATCTAAACATTAGGTCCATTTCTCCTGAAGCCCAACCTTCTTGGTGATACAATCTTTGAGGTTGCCATATTCTAGGATCCTTTGCCCATGGCCTTGTAATTTCCCAAATTTCTTTTAGAGTTACTTCATCTTCAATTTTAAAAGGACTTTTGAAATATTTTTGGTCAAAAAAAATTGAATCTAAATGTTTTGGAATTTTTCCAGGAATTGGGTGTTTTGGTTTTTGATGCCAACACGGAGCAGGAATTGGAAATGGATCTCCATTTTCCCGCCATTTTTCTAAGTGAGGACCACCATTTTTGTTGAAACATTTTTCAACTTCTTCCAAAAATAAATCTATTCCTCCAAATAACATATTTTCAATTAATTCAATACTGATGTCTTCCCACTCTCTATCTTCTTTTTTGTAAACAGATTCTTCCCATTTTCGCTTTCCCTCATCCCAAACAATTCCAGCTGCATCTGAAACTTTTTTATTTATCCAATTCTTAAGGTCTAGAATTGAATTTATTTCTGGAGATTCACTTGTGGGTGTGTATTCTTCTTTTTTCATCCAATTTGCCCAAATTGATTTTTCTGGTATATGTTCTGATGATGGAGATTCCATCATTAATCCGATTAATGCTTCCTCAACTAAAATCCCGAGAATCATTTCAGGATTTTTTGGAGTTTTTAGTGCAATTTTATATTTTAAAAACCAATCTCTTTTACCTCTTTCCCATGATACCAAAGAACTTGCTGAAAGTCTCATTCTACTTCTTCCAACAGGTCCTCCAAGTGGTGGTTTAACGTATGGCATATTCTTCACTCAGTATAGAAATATTCCCCTTTGGCTCTTTGTTCTCTATCTTTCCGACTTCCTAATTTGTTAATTCTTGGTCTTTTTGTATCATGATCTCTTCTAAATGTAATATCAACAGTTGCAAGAAATTTATTCATACCCTTTCTAAGGTTGTATGGTCCCTTTGCCAAACCTTCAACTCCTCCTTTCCCTTCAAAAACCAGTAATGAATCTGAAACAATATCTATAAAATAAACGTCATGGTCTATGATAAAAGCAGATTTTTCATTTGATTGAATGGTTCTTCTAATTGCTTTTGCAGCCTCCATTCTTGCATTTGCATCAAGATGCGCACTTGGCTCATCTAATAGGTATAGATCTGCATCTCTGCCTAAACAAATTACAATTGAAACAGCTTGTAATTCTCCTCCCGAGAGTGTTGTTGTGACTTGTTCAAGTAGTTTATCAACACCTAATGCTTTGACTACATTAACGTTAAAGTCTCCTTGTCGCCATCTTGCACCTAATTCGATATCCAACCATTCTCTAACCGTACCTTCATAATCAGCTTCAACATGTTGTTTTTTATACGAAATTTTTGCTTCTTCCGTAATCCATCCATTATCAGCTTCATGTTCACCAGCAAGAATTTTAACTAATGTTGATTTTCCAATTCCATTAGCACCAACAACACCAACAACTTCAGAACGATGTATTTTCCCTTCTCCAGTCTTTAATGAAAAATTACCAAGCTTTTTCTCTAAGTTTCCCCACTCTAAATACGGTATTCCTCTTTCAGTATTTCTTTCAGTATGTGTTTGAAACTTAATTGGTTTATCTCTAATTCTTACATTTTGTTCTGGTAAATATCCATCTAAATATGCATTTATTGCAGTTCTTGTCGTTCGCGGAGGTGTAAAAATTCCAAAAGCACCCTTATCTCCATAGACAATATGTACTAAATCACATAGAACATCTAAGATTGCTAGATCATGCTCGATTACTAGAACTCTTTTTGTTTCAGATAATTCTTGAATTAATTTTACAATCCTCATTCTTTCATGAATATCTAGATATGATGATGGTTCATCAAATAAATAGACATCAGCCTCTTTTAGAACTGTAGCACATATTGCAACTCTTTGTAATTCTCCGCCTGAAAGTTGAGGAAGATTTCTTTTCAGAAGATGAGTTATTTCTAATCTTTCACACATTTCTTCTAATAAATTTCTTTCATCCACGCCTTTCAATAATTCTCCAACCTCTCCTTGGATAACTTTTGGTAATTTATCAATATATTGAGGTTTTACTGAAATTTCAACACCTTCATCTGAAATAAGAGTTAGGAAATCTCTTAATTCACCTCTTGGAAGTGTTTTGATTACATCCTCCCACATACATTCTTCAGCTTCCCAGTCACCAAGATTCGGAATTATTGTCCCTGAAAGAATATTTATTGCTGTCGATTTACCCATTCCATTAGGACCCAGAATACCAACTACAGAATCCTTTGAAGGCGTAGGTAGTCTGAATAATCTAAAACCATTTAATGAATAACGATGAATCATATCAGTTCCAAGTTCTTCTGGAAGATTAATTATTTTTACAGCATCTCCTGGACAAAGTTTAGCACGAATTAAACAAGGTGGGCAAGCAGTTTCTAGAATTTTACATTTATCTTCATGAACTTGAATACATTCCGAACCGCAAGTGCCTGCATATCTAGAAAGATATGCAAATGCTTCACTTTTAGGTTTGCACCTTTCTTCGATAAGTACTGCTATCTTCATTTAGACACCTCAAAGCGTATTAGTTTTCAATCCTATGTTTATTTTGGCTTTAATATAGCGGCACGGCCATTTCTACCATCAAGTAATATTTTCAAATTCTTCTTTATTCTTACATGTTTAATAGGTCCATCTTCAAAAATACATTTTTGTTCATTTAACCAATCCCAATCAATCGCACTCGGCTCCGAATTTCTAATTGTAAGGTAACCAACATTGAATGATACAATGTTTTGGAAAAAATGAGTTCCTTGACTAGGATCTACACTAATGTCTGCTAATTCACATTCAATGATTGTTCTTGCACCAGATATTTGTCCCCATTTGACAGGAAT
>DAGQ01000070.1 GCA_002498205.1 Euryarchaeota archaeon UBA596 | reverse complement strand
CCAAGCATCATATGCTAATTGCCCAGGATTATTTAGTTCAATATTATCAATGTACCAACCTGGTCTCTCTGCAGAATCTGCAGAAGAACGATAATTCCATCTAAATTGTATAGAGTTCGAACCAGGGATATCTGGCACATTTGATAAATTAAAAACGGATGTAATCCAGCCAGAAGCTTCTGTACTTGCCCAGACAGGGAAACCATGCACTCCACCAGAGGGTGCACCATTGGGAATAATACTTACAGTCACTCCAGAATTATTTATTGCACTAGAATTAAAAGGTGTTTCATTCCCTTGATCAATATTATTAAACTTACTTCCGACATAACCGGTATAATTTGCTAATGAACCGTCTTCAGAAACTATTGTACCTGAATAAGGAAGATTTGAAGGAAGAGATTCATAAACATTGAGAGTACTATTTTCACCATCATAATCTCCATCTAATGTGAAATTAAGTGAGGTCAAATTTGTATCTATAGTATTAGGGTAACCGCCCTCTGGTGCTAAATGTGTCCATTCACCTACGTTTACTCTATATTCTAGCCATACTCCATCACCATCTCCTGTTACATTTGAAGGCGTATCAATATGGTACCAATGATCAAAACTAAAAATTAAATCGTTTGTGGGATTAGGAGTTAGAATTGTAGGTAATTCCAAAGATTGGAAAACATCTCCATTTACTGAAGATGTTGGATAAGTACCTAACAAATAATTCCCATCTGTAGCAGATGCTGGAATATCACCATAGGGCATATTGTAAGCACCACCTGAAGGAACTGCCCCTAAAATCGCCATATCGGATATTGACCATAGATCATAGTGAGAACCATATTGTTGTATTGTAGAAGGGAATGAGTATTCTAAACCTGATTCAAAATCTGTTTTTTGATTAACAAACGGGTCTGGAGCCAAAGATAACAGATCTCCATAATGGTCTAAAGTTGTACCATCTAATGTACCATTAGAAAAATCAGTTCCGAATGAATTGTAATAGAGACCGTAATCAGCATCAATCATTCCATCAACACCAACATTTACCCAACCATCAAGAATGGTTGCATTTCCTGGAACTACAAACCCATTAGTTGTCGTTTCTGTCCCTGAGGAACTTATTGTTGAAGGTCCAGACCATTCTGTAAATGCAGCATTTGCTGTAGGAAGGCACATTATCAACGCTAAAAATACGCATAGAGTTTTCTTATTTGAAAGTTCATTTTTTCTTAAATTAGATGTCATTGGTTCACCCTGCACCCCGTAGGGGTGCGTACTAGGCATTTGAAACACACGCTCAAGAGTTTATAAAAAGTGATTGAAATTAAATATTATTTTTTTAAAAATTAGAGGTTTAAGAAAAACGCGATGGGAGAGATTTGAACTCCCGAGTCCGAGGGACACGTGATTTCCAGTCACGCGCAATACCAGGCTATGCGACCACCGCTTCAACACGTCGTATCTGCAGTAGTTGAAAAAATGTAACCATCGGATTTTGCAGGAGCGATTAAAAAAACTTAACCACACGGATTGTTATTTGCCACTGTGGCTCAGGGGTAGAGCGACGCCTTGGTAAGGCGTAGGTCGCGAGTTCAATTCTCGCCAGTGGCTCTTTTTTCATTTGATTTTAATCATCTAGCCATACAATAATACAATTTGAATCTAAAAAGAGAAAGTTATCTTATGTTAATGACGCGGGAGAGGAAATATGGCGGCTACTAGTGATGCGGAAAATACGGAGCCTGAGAGCGCCATATTAACCACCAGCGATGCTGCTAGATTTGATGATTTAATTAATCTAAAATTAAACAAAAATTTAAGTGAATTACATCCAATTTTTACTAAAATAGACGAATTGAGAAAACAGATTTTTTTTATGGGCCTGAAATTACGAAATTCATGGACTCAAGCAGAATTTTTGACAGTAGCAATTGGTACTTTAGCAATAATTATCGGAGCAATTACATTTGATGGAGAATTGCAAAGCGGAGGTGATTTCCTCAAAGTAGGGATTGGTCCTCTCGGCAATGGTGGCTTGAGTGCGGTATCCGCAGCCAGCTTTTTTCAATTAATTCTTAGCGCGGGATGCTGGATATATTTCTTATATCGTATTTGGAATCATTACCCCTTAATGAGAGGTCAGTCCATCAGTCTAATCATAATGTGGTTTAGTATTACAATTATGGCCATTGCAGCGCATAATGGAGCCCCATCATTCCCCTTTGAATTTAGTTCAGAGAGTTTAACTACTGTGTTAGGCACATTCGTAGTTACAATCTTTTTAGGAATTGTTTTTTCTAGAGCAGTATTAGAAACAAGAGATTTACACGTAGAAGAAAAATATCAAAATAAAGACCCTAGGATTATGGCTGAATCTCTTTACAACCATAGTTTATTTGGTTGGATCGCAGTACTTATTATTTGGTCTTTTGTTGCATTTCTTAGTTCATGGGCTGGAGCACATTTCATTGCCGTAAGACCTCATGGAAGTTGGGTTTGGCAATTACTATACATCATGTTTGGAAGTATGTCTACATTTGGAATCTGTATACTTTTATGGTACCCTCAATTAATGCTTGGTTCTGGTGAAATTGTTATTATGTCAAAAAGAGCTCGTGAAGTTGATGATATGCTATTGGGTGATGAAACTTGGAAAGAAGAACAAGGAAAATGTCCAGATTGTGATGCACCATCACCCGTCACCAGAGGACAAGATGGTTTGCCAAATCTGGACTGTAAGGTGGAAAATTGTGAAGGAAGAGGGCCGATAAATTCCAAATGCCCTCTTTGTAATGAAAAAATTCCATCTAGAATTAAGTGTGAAAAATGTGGAATAAGCGCCCCTGCCGTAAAACACCTAAGTGACCAAGAAGCATGGTAATTATCATTGGAAAATAAGGCATTATTTAAAAAAATAATACTATTCGGATGCATGTTGACTACTACTCAAAATGATGAAACTGATGATAAACATCAGGCCAATGAAACAATCATTGCAGAATTAGATTTAGATAATGATGAGTTCGACGATATGACAATTAGATCAATAATTGCAATTTGTACTGCGATATTACTAATATTAGGTTCGGGAGTAATATACATTGGATGGAATAATTGGTGGAATGATGATTTAATTGGTCCCGGAACATTCCTAACAAGTAGACAACAGAATTATGAAAATTTAGTTGGTTTCTCTAATTTGGAAATAAATGGTCAAGGCATTATTGTTTGTATTGTAGATTCTGGCATTGATTTAACACATCCTGACTTAAGACACATAGAACTAAACGGTTGGAGAGATTTCATAAATTCAAAAGAAACAGTCTATGATGATCATGGACATGGTACAATGATGGCAGGAATCATGTCTGCAAAAGGAGGTTTAACAGGAGTTGCAAACGGCGTAAACCTCCTAGTTGCCAAAGCCCTTTCTGAAGAAGGGACTGGTTCTGATGAAATTGTTTCAGAAGCAATTAATTGGTGCAGAACAAATCAAGCCGACATTATTTCGTTATCACTAGGAGGTGCGCCTGGAATCATCCCCTCATTGATTAATGGAGATTTAGTAGAAGAATCTGTAAATGATGCTCTAGATGAAGGCATTTACGTGATTGCAGCTGCAGGAAATGATGGAGAGGAAGAAACTGATGAGGATGTAGATAGCCCTTGCAATGTTGAGAATGTAATCTGCGTAGGTGGTGTTGGAATAGATGGAACTATTTGGAGTGGTAGCAGTAAAGGTTCAAATAATTTTGAAATATTCCCTCCTAAATTAGCTAGACAAGACCCTGACAAAAAGCCTGAATTAGTAGCTCCTGCGGAAAGTATTCCTGTTTTAGTCTCAACGAATAAAGGAGAAAACGAACCTACAGAATCTACATATGGGACTGCAAGCGGAACTTCTGCTGCAACGGTTTATGTTTCTTCAGCAATTGCATTATTACTGCAATCGAATCCAAATCTTTCTAGAAATGGAACTAATGGAGGAGATCTCGATGTTATCGAACAAGTAAAACAATGGATCAAAGAAAGTTGTTTACAAAGAGCAAACTCAAATGAACATGATGAATACTATGGATATGGTTTGTTACAAGTTGATGTTCTCATTGAACGGGCTACTTAGACATGATAGCAACTAATGTTGTTTTCTTCAAAGGCACAAATCCCACCCGATGAGTGTCTTGAATTTCACGAATCAAATCCATCCATAATTGAAAGCGATTTGATTCTTCTTCGGTTGCCCCCTCAAAAGGCACATTAGGTTCTACAGTCAAAAGTAATCCGTTTTTTGACAATAAGGGTAATGATTCTTGAATGCATTCTACTTGTTCTATTTCGCCAACGTCGATAATGATTAAATCAGCAGGGACTGATGCTGGAGCACCTGTTGCTTCCATCGAATTACTATTCAACAATGCTTGATTCGACAATAACCACGCCTTCGACTCTCCTGCTAATTCTTGATACCTCATCCCAGAAACACGAGCCCATTCACTCGCATTGAATCTCTGTGTTAATCTTAAAAGAATGGCTGCAAATTTATTCCCACCCTCAACTATTGTGTATTCTGGTTTTTTTGAATTTGATGAAAATGCATCTAATAACCAAGCCGTTAGATGTCCAATTCCTCCACCAACTTCGATAATTCTTTTTGGATCATGTCTCATTAC
>DAGQ01000062.1 GCA_002498205.1 Euryarchaeota archaeon UBA596 | reverse complement strand
ATTTCAAGTAATGTTACTTCAATCACTCTTAATGATATTTGTATGAATATGATAGATGGAGAAGTGAATGAATTAACTATTTATTCTTCTTTTGAAACTCAATCTTCTTTAGAATCAACCAATTATGAAATAATTACAATAGAAGGTTTAGCAGAATTAATTATGATTCATACGTATTTATTCATAAGTACTTTAGAAGGCTCAATTATAGATGCCAATTTTGAATTAATTCAACAAAATAATCCTTCACCTATCGTATTTACTGGTAGTCAAAATCAAACAATTATTTGGAATAAGATAGATTCTAATGGGATTACTAATTATTCTAATGCAACGTTATTAATTACGTATAATGGTGCTTTACCTAATTCCATTTCTATTCAATTAGGACCATATTTTGAAATTCCAATAATTGAATTGGAAATAAACCCTTCTCCTATTGTTAGTTTGATACTTCCTGAAGGTTTAGATAAAATTTCTCAAGGTTCAACAACAACACCTTCAGGAATTATTGCTGAAATAAATTATACTGCTACAGATGAACACGGTATTGCCGCAATAATGTGGATTTTAATTGACTTAGAAACTAACGAAGAAATATCATTAATATCAGATTCTGCTTATCCATTATCTGAATTATCAGAAGGAGAATATTCGATATCGATTGGAGTAACTGATAATTATGGTGCCATGTCTGTCGTAACCCAATTTTTTACAATTACTCCTTCAGATTCTGATGGAGATAATATTGATACATGTGTTTCAGAATTATGGTGGGATGATCTAAATCAAAGGCACTGTGGTCCAGATAATGTAGATAAAGACGATGATAATGATGGCTATATAGATGCAATTGATGCTTTCCCATTTGATTTATGCGCACATAAAGATACGGATTCTGATGGAGAACCTGATGAAATAGTAGAAAATTGTGATACAATTTTAATTTTAGATGAAGATGCAGATGGTAATGGAATTATTGATGTTAATGAGATATCATTAGAATCTAATGAAAGTGAAGGTAATGGTAGTATTTTTATCTGGGCATTATTATTATTAGTCGTAGGTGGAGCATTATTTAGAAGATTTAAATTAAGTGAGGTCTAAGGTTGGTAAGAACTTCTCCAGAACTAATTGGAACTTTGATAATTAGTTTTGTTGGTTTAATAGTTGTTTATGATATTTTACATCTTATGAAAAATAAAAAAACAGTACCTAATTTAGGATATTTACCTTTAGGAGGGTATGCTTGGACTAGTACATTAGAACAAGAATTTTTCCGAAATGGACCTAATATCTTGACTTTAATTGCAATGGGAATATTACCATGGCTTCTAGCATCTTTATCTGCAACCCCTTTTTGGTTAGTTGTAATTTTTGACATCTTATTATTTTCATTAGTCATTACTATGCTTTTGCCGAAGAGATATGCAATTACAAAAACAAGTGTATATGCCGATGGGCAAAGACTTGATTGGGAGAATATCAAAAAATTTGATCCTGAGGTTTCAATTAACAAAAGAATTGTTTTGTTTAGAGATGGTTGGTGGATTTTTGCCCCATTACCATTGGGAGGCTCTCGAAAGGAATTACTTATTGCTAAGGAATTAATTATTAATGCTCAAAATAACAATTGGTCTGAAGATACAAATATTGAAGAGGAATAGTAAGAAAAAATGGTGAGGGCTAAGTACCCCTTCATTTCTAGTATTTTTATGGAATGGACTAGAAGTGGTAGTGACCTTTTCGTGAGAATTGATCCTGGAGAAGAAATACATACTTCTTTACAAAAACTTGCGGATGAGGTTGGATTTAATGCAGCAGCAATAACTAGTGGGATTGGTCGAACAAGAAATACCGTTTACGGATATATGAACGAAGAAGGAGTATACATTCGTAGAAAACTTGACTCTCCATCAGAATTAGTAAGCTTATCAGGAAATATTGCCAGAACTCAAGATGGTAAAGCCTTCACACATATTCATTGTTGCTGGTCTGATGATGACAATAATGTACATGCAGGACATATGTTCCAATCCACAGTTCATGTAGTTGCAGAAATACACATTCGGATATTATTAAAGGCAATTATGACACGTTGTCCTTTGCCAAATGTAGAGTTGTTAGGTTTACAGTTTCGTGATGTTCAAAGCCAATGAAGTTGGTGGATGTACATGGCCGAAGAGAAACGAATCGAAGAACTCTCAGCCGCAATTCGATATCATCGTGAATTATACTATAACCATTCAGCACCAGAGATTTCAGATTCAGAATTTGATGCTCTTTGGGATGAATTAAAATCATTAGATCCAAATAATAAGATCCTTCATGAAGTAGGTCCAGAACCTCTTCCAGGAACTGTTAAGGTAGAACATAAATTTCCAATGAGGTCATTAGATAAAGGAACAAAAGATGAGGATATTATTCATTTTATCACACAAACAACTTTTGGAGGAAAGAGGTATCTCGCACAACCTAAATTAGACGGCTCAGCTTTATCATTAGAATATATTGCAGGAAATTTGTATAGAGCAGCCACAAGAGGAAGTGGAGAAAGAGGAGAGGACGTCACATTAAATGCCAAATTAATTGGTAATATCCCTAAGAGACTCAATTTAGCAGTAGATTGTCATGTAAGAGGGGAAGTTGTAATGCCTCTTTCTGTATTTGAAGAAAAGTATAAACATATTTCTCCGAATCCTAGAAATTTATGTTCTGGAGCCTTAAGACAGAAACATGGAGACGGCAAAGCTCATGCAGAAGATTTAATTTTTCAAGCATATGATGTAAAATTCCCAAATAAATCACCAGAACTTGAAAATGACAGTGAGTTATTAGAATGGTTAACAAATGCTGGAATTAAACCAGCACCTTGGACAGTTTTTAATTCAGAAGAACTTGAAAATGAGATGATTGAATATACTAAAATTTGGTCTGCAAAGAGATCAAAATATGAATATGAAATTGATGGTATAGTTTTCAAATTAGATAATTTAGACCAAAGAGAATTGTTAGGAATGACCGCCCATCATCCAAGATGGGCACTAGCATGGAAATTCCCATCCCAAGAAGCGAAAAGCGTTCTACTAGATGTAGATTGGCAAACAGGAAGAACTGGAGTAGTTACCCCCGTTGGAAGAATTGCACCCCAAATGGTAGGAGGAGTAACCGTAGAAAATGTGACATTACATAATGTTGGAGAACTTCAAAGATTAGGAATTAGAATTGGCGACAAAGTCTTAATCACGCGTAGAGGTGATGTAATCCCTAAAATCATTGAAAACTTAGGAAAAGCCAAAAATGATGATATCAAAAATAGGAATCATGCTGATGGTACATTATTCGAAGGTACATTAGTACATAGAGAGATTCAAATTCCAACCGTGTGCCCCTCTTGTCCTAGAGAATTAACGATAGATGGGGCTTTTTTGAGATGTATGGCATTAGAATGTAGCGCAAGAACAGCAAGAGCGTTAACATACTGGTGCCGTTCTTTAGAAATGGATGGTGTAGGTGAAAAACTAATAACTTCATTATTAGATTCTAAATTAATTGAAACAATTACAGATTTATATAGATTAGAACATTCTCAAATTTCTTCATTAGAAAGAATGGGAGAAAAAAGTGCAAATAATGTAATTAATGAATTAGATAAAACAAGGAAATTAAGTCTTTCAAAATTTTTACATGCACTAGGAATGGAACGGATTGGTCCTGAGGTAGCAACTGTAATATCTCAACATTTTATTAATTTAGAGAATTTATTAAACTGGTCAAAAAATGGAGAAAATAGTGAATTAACCAATATCGATGGAATTGGCGATAAAGTAGCTGAAATTTTACGAAACGGAATTAATAAACGTACAGAATTAATTATTGAATTATCTGAAATAATAGAAATCATCGAAGAAGAAGAAATTGAAACGGGGATTTTTGATGGTAAAACATTCTGCATTACTGGTTCACTTTCTAAACCCCGAAAAGAAATAACACTTGCAATCAAAAATGTGGGAGGTAAAGTGACTTCTTCCGTTTCATCAAAATTAGATTATTTAGTTGCTGGTGATTCAGCAGGCTCAAAATTAAAAAAAGCAAGAGAATTAGATGTAATCATAATTAATGAAATCGAATTATTTAATTTAATTTCTAATCCCGAAGTAGAAATATCAAAAAATAAAAAAACATTATTTGATTATGAATAATTATGGTTTGCCAACAGCATAAACATTCCATCCTAAATCTTCTAGTTTGTTTAAATCAAGTACCCTTCTTCCATCATAAACAAGCGGCTTCCTCATATTTTTTAGTAAAGTACCCCAATCGAGATTGATACAAACCGAATGCCCAGTAACTAAAACAACTAAATCGAAGTTTTTTACAGAATTAATATCATTAATTACATCAACGTTACTAGGATATACATCAGTTTCTAAATGTGGATCCCATACTGAAACATTTACTCCCGATTCTGTTAGAGCTAATGCAAGATGTTCTGCTGGAGTTTCCCTGTGATCGCCTACTTCAGCTTTATATGACCATCCTAGAAATAAAACATTTGAATCATTTGCTGGAACATTATTTGTATACAAAATATCTTTTAGTACTGAAAATACATGTATTGGCATAGTTCTATTTACAGCTCTAGCGGCAGAAATTAATTCTGCTGGGACACCAACTTGTTCAGCCCTTTGAATCATATAATAAGGATCTACTGGAATACAATGACCTCCGACGCCAACTCCTGGTGTATATCGATGAAAATTCCATTTTGTCGCAGCTGCATTTAAAACATCTTCAATATCAATTTTTAATGCTGGAAATATTCTTGCCAATTCGTTTACAAGTGCTATGTTAATATCTCTTTGAACATTTTCAATCACTTTAGCAGCTTCTGCAACTTCAATTTTACCAACATAATCAACCCTTCCACTAGTTAATTTAGAATATACCCTAACTAACTTTTCTCCAATTTCGGGATTTAAACTACCAATTACTCTAGCAACTTTTCTAACTCCATTTGCTTCATCACCAGGGTTAAATCTTTCAGGACAATAAGCAATATTAACATCAACACCTTCTGTAAGCCCATATTTTTTTATTAATGGTAGCCATGATTGTGCTGTAACTCCTGGGTAAACAGTGCTTTCAAGAACTACTATTTTCCCCGAATTAGGTTTTATCGCTTTGAAAATATTATCTCCAGCACCTATTACATATTTCAAATCAGGTTTCAAATTAGAGGTAACTGGGGTTGGAACTGTAACAATAAGAATTTCACAATGTTCTACTGCTATGTTGGTATCAGTTGTAATATTCCAATTTTTAGAATTAGGAGCCGGAATAATCCCATTAATTTCAGGATCACCAGTAGGGTTTTCTCCCCTAAGAATTGTATCTACAACACGTTGTGAAACGTCTACTCCCCAAACATTAAATCCAGCATCTAAAAATCCAATTGCCGTGGGTAATCCTACATACCCTAATCCAATAATACCTATAGAGAGATTGCCGTTTTCAATGGACTGAATAAACTCATTTTTCCCATCCATACAGGGGGCTGAATAGTTTTGAATTATGAACCTCTCGGATGAAATTTTAGAATATGTAACATTTTCATCATTTTTAATGATTGTCAAATTGTTAAAACTCGTAAAAAGAGATAAATGAACAGATATTTACTATAATCATCATTAATGATGATTTGTAGCAAGCGAATAATAGGGGAAAAAAGACTCTTCAAAAACGAGCTAAAGTATAATTATTAATGAGGAATTGTAATGGAGAGAGTAATTAGCCCAGAATCTTGTATAGAATTGGGGACTTTAAGTTCTGAAGATAAATTATTAGATAAAAATAGAACAAAATTTATTTTAAAGAAAAAATTTATGAAAATTTCTGGTCGTAGAAGATTGGGGTTATTTTGGATGATCTTAGATCCAATAGTTACTTCTTTAGTTTATCTATTTGTTTTTACAGTTTTAAGAGCATCAACTAGCATTGAAACAATATTTATCGGGATAACTTTATTCCGATTAATGCAGGTTTCATTAAAAACAGGAATGAATTCTATTGATGATTTTTCAGGAGGATTAAAAGCGGAAAGAGTAAGAACGAGGGTTTTAAAATCATCAATGTTAAAATATCGAATAATAGATAGTTTCCTTCAATCATTTGGAGTTGCACTTATCTTATTATTTGTATTTAATATCCCAATTACAGGGGTAATTGTTTTATTATTAATTTCCCAGATAGTAGGATTATTAGCCGAAGGAGTTGGAATGAATTTAGCACCAATTGCAAAAAATATCCCGGATTTAAAGAACCTAGTCAATTATTTTCTAATGGTATTATTCTTCGCATCTCCAGCATTATATCCTATGAGTTATGCTGAGGGGTTACATTATAGATTAAATGAATTACATCCATTTCCATATTTTGTTGAAACGGCAAGATATTTTGCAGGTTTAGATTCAGTAATTACTGATCTAGATTATCGTTTATTTGCATTTTTTTCTATTCTTTTAATATTTTTAACAATTAGAGGATATACATTAATTGATAAATTAAGATGGAGGATAACAACATGGTCTTAGATGATGCAGTATCAATTTCAGAATTAT
>DAGQ01000002.1 GCA_002498205.1 Euryarchaeota archaeon UBA596 | reverse complement strand
CCTAGCATATATTTTGTTAACATCTTTACTGATCAACCATACAGCAGAACCTGGAGTTAAACTTCCAGAATTCTCTTGATAAGCGCCATTTTTCCACTTGAACGTTCTCCAAAGAGAGGGATCAGGATCGCCCAACTGTTCCACAAAAACAGCTTGCGTTGAAGGATTGTTTATTTTTGCTGGCACAGAAATCATGACATACTTTTCGGTTGCGAAAGAGGCAACCATCATTGAATCAAACTGCACTGCTACATCATAAGGTCCTTCTGAAGAAAAAGCTCCATATTCATCCCACGCATCTAACCCAATAACGAGACCCTTATTTGTTACGTAATTGCTGGGTACAGAACATTCATATACCCCCGGAGATAGGTTATCACATTGATCGCTATCATTAATCATTCGATCACCTGATGCAAATATGAGATGAACCATATCTAATTCTCCAGAAAGGGGATGATTACTCTTGTTAATATTAACAGTAACCATAAGCTCTTCACCTGCATTAACCGTAACATCTTTCAATCCACTATTTTGAATAACTGGTCCAGGCAATCTTTCAAGAGCAGAAAATGGAGCTTCTGCCATATTATCCCCACTTCTTACCTGTAGAAAACCAACACCAATATGTTCATAAGCTGCATCAAATTCATGGTCGCCTTCTTCATCATAAAAAGCAATTATTGGGTAATCACCATAAGGAATCCCTTGTAGCCAACCATCAATCATAAGATCTAGATCTTTTGGAGTATTCTCATAAAACTCTGGAGAATCATAACTATAAATAGTACCAGGGAAGAAAGGTAATTCATCTTTAATAATTGTCCCTTTAGGAAATACTCTGAATGAAAGATATCCAGAAAGTTCATTATCATTAGTATTCACCGTGATCTTTGCTTTAAAAGGCCCTGTATATAGCGATGGCTCAAGAATGATATCAATGTCATTGTTAGGTAGCCAATTAAATGGATTAGATTCTCCATCTGCTATTATTTCACCATTTTCATCCTCATATTGTGCATATATAAAAGCATTATCGCCATTATTCATGCCCTCAACTAAAAAGTCCATATGCTTATTTTGTATAGGCGTAACCTCACCAAATTGAAATGTTTTAACAATCGTTTCCCCTATTTGATCTATTCTAACAACCTCAATAAACATTTGACCATTAATTCCATCTGGAACATCATTCACAGAAATATTAAGCGGGAGATTATCACCAGATCCTCCACCTCCACCTACAAACAATAATTCAATATCTTGAAAAGCGTATCCTTCGTTATCAGTATTAAAATCAAATGTAGCAAATGCTTCATCTGAATCAGGAAAATCATTATTGTTTTTATCAAAAATAACCACTGCAGAATATGGTCCATTATTTGGAACAATACGATTATCATTAACTTTAATTCTCCACCCATCGTTTGGTAACGGTGTATTAATATTTTCTTCTTTATAAATTATATCTGGATCGAGGACATTGCCTGGCAACCAAATGCCTACATATAAATCACCATTACCAATGTTACCATTAAATCGGGTAACTATCTCTAGTGTATTCGGCAAACTTGAGCCACCGCCTCCACTACTTTCATAAACATCAGTTTCATATGCTGCTGAAGCATTGCCAACTGTGCCATTATTATTTTGACCGCTGTTATCAGTAATATTTAAATCATTTTTTTCATCAAATTGATAAAGAAGAACAACTTCCTCACCAGGGTTAGCAACATAACGCATAGTTGGCATACCTTGATAACCTGATTTGCCTCTCATGCGAATTTCATCCATACTTGCATCTACATCAAGACCGATTTCAATATTTTTATCTGAAGAAGGAAAATTGCCTGAAAAGTCAACTGCCATTTTTTCAAAACCATCAACGTATAAACGTAATTTTGTACCGTCTCCTTCCATATAAAAATGATGGAAGTTTTGATCGAAAACATCATCTATTGGGGTATCTAAAAAAAGCATTGTATTAGATTCTTTGATTTCAATTCTAAATGTTTTTTCATTTGGCTGAACATATGCTAAAAATAAATTTTCATTTGCGCTGTTATTCATAAAGAAAAGGTTTCCATTTGATGAAGTTGATTGACCATGAAACTTTACCCAATACTCTAGGCTCCATTTAGATTTACCTTCAATTGTTTCTCCATCTACAAGAATTCTTGCTCCAGGACCAAAATCAAATGAATAGCTTTGAGTGCTACTATTCCAACTTTGGGGAGCGCCATTTTGGATCCATGTCATTATCTTGCTCTCATCAGAAGTAGATAATTTGGTGCCATTTTTAGGCATTCGATCACCGAATGAAGAATTCCCTACAATTTTTTGATGCATAACTGAATTCATAGGGTCATTGGGCTTAACCAGCAAAAATCCTGAATAACCACTTGATGCAACATTAACAATATTAGAATAACTTACACCTTGGCTGAGGTCTAGATTGCCACTTGAGCCATGGCAACTAGTACAATTTGCATCCCATATGGG
>DAGQ01000059.1 GCA_002498205.1 Euryarchaeota archaeon UBA596 | reverse complement strand
AATTCTCCTAAAGGTGGTAATTCTTCTTTTTTATCTAAATCCTTAGGGTATAATTTATCTAAATCTTCTAACCCTGGTGCTTCTGGAATTGGTCCTAATACCTTATCCCAAACTTCATCAAACAAATTTGCTGTTACTGGCTTTTGAACCCATGCAACGGCCCCTGCTGAAAAAGCCGCATCTTCAGCTATTTGTGCTAGTCTTGAAGGTGCTAGAAAAATAATTCTTGCTTCTGGATCTGCTTCTCGAATTTCTAATGCGGCAATATGTCCATCCATACTTGGTATATCTAATGCCATTATTACTAAATCGGGTAAATGTTCCGAATAAACATCCACAGCATTATCTCCATCTTCACAATTAATAAAAATGAATTCCTTGGTTCTCAATGATTGTTCTATCCGTCTTCTAGACATTGGATTATTATCAACCAATAACACAATTGGAGCATTTTCATCATCAACATCTGTGACTAGGCCCATGCAACTCATGAGAGGCGAGGGGTGCTTTGTTCATCAAATATACCCTACTTACTCTTCTTCAAGTATAGTTTCTGCAGGTCCGTCCTTAGGATTTGTGAATGCTTGTTTAATCTTTTCTTCTTCTTCTTTATTCTTATTGTATTCTACTTCTCTCTCTGGTGCACTAACAAATGCCATTTGTACTTCTGAAATTACTCCAGATAATATCTTAGTTTCTTTGTCGTCCAAATTTCCAGCGGTCTTTTTTTGTAACATCCTTAACAATTCAATACCTTCTTTAGCTTCATTAAGATCATAAAAGCGTTCACCTTCATATTCCATTAAACCTAAATTCATCATTACTGTTCTTTGAAACATATGTACTAATTGAAAAAACCTATATGAGTCTTCATTATTAAAAAATTCTTCATCTGACAATTTCTCACCTTCCGCTATTCTAATACTATTAGGAATAATTTTTTATATTTTCTAAAGAGTTTTTACTTCTTCTAAATACGCCCTTTGCTCTCACAATTACATTTTTATTTTCTGTTAATTCTACTAAAATAACATAATTACCCATTGATTTTTCAATAAATTTGGCATTAACATTCAACTTTTTATTAATTGTTGATCTTAAATAATTCGTCTCAAATGATTTGGCTAGTACTAGAACATCTTCCACTAATGAATTTGCCGCTAAAAATGCTGCAGATTCTATAGCCATAAATAAATATGCATTATGAATGCTTTTTGTTTCATTATGCATTGAAGCGTTAGTAGAGAAATTTAACTCTGATGTTCCTTGATTGATTTTAATTTTCGCCTGGAGTGTTTTATTAACGGTTGATTTTGAAAACATTCTCTCTAATTTTTTATAATGCTCTTTCATATTATCACTCAAATAATTGTTCTAATAGCCATTCTGGATCAAATTGATGTAAGTCTGTATATTCCTGTCCAGTGCCGACTAAAACTATTGGTTTGCCTGTAGCATGTGCTATAGACAATCCCGCACCGCCTTTAGCGTCCGTATCCATCTTTGATAGAACGGCTCCGTCAAAGGTTAAAATTCTTGAAAATTCAGCAGCTTGTTCAACGGCGTCATTTCCAGCCAAGGCATCTCCTACAAATAATACTAAATGTGGTTGTGTTACTCTATGTACTTTCTGTAATTCATTCATTAAATTTGTTTTATTCTGCATTCTGCCTGCGGTATCCACTAATACTACGTCAACATTTTTTGCTTTGGCATGAGAAATCGCATCTCTAGCAATAGCCGCTGAATCTCCTCCTCTTTGACTTGAAATACATTTAATTCCGAGTTTGTCCATATGTGCTTCTAACTGTTCTATCGCTCCTG
The DNA here is from genome assembly GCA_002498205.1 of Euryarchaeota archaeon UBA596. GTDB lineage: Archaea > Thermoplasmatota > Poseidoniia > Poseidoniales > Poseidoniaceae > MGIIa-I. Next base: position 15,879 of record DAGQ01000059.1, on the reverse strand, counting down.
CCCTAAATGTATCTGAAGCCGCGGCAACCACATTGTAGCCTTTTTCTTTTAAATTATAAGCTATTTTGGCGGTTGTGGTTGTTTTACCCGTTCCATTTACTCCAACTAGCATTATTACTACGGGTCTATCCTTTTCTGAAAGATATCTTTCAATTGTAGCATAAAAATCCCAATAATCCGCTTTTAATATCGATTGTAGTGCTCTTTTTATTGTTGCTTCTATAACTTTAGATAAATCTGCACCCCTTCTCAATCTGCTTCCGATTAATGTCTCTTTCATCAATCTCAAGATATCTGATACTGCGCCACTACTAATATCCGATTCTAGCATAGCCCATTCAATTTCTTCTAGTAATGAATTGAGTGCTTTACCTTCTTTAATTACTCTTCCACCTGATTCTACTACACCGCCGCCCAAATCAATTTGAATGTTTTTTCCTTCGCCTAAATCTATTTCTTTAATCCCTGAAGAACCTCTGGGGGCTTCTTCGACCTTAACTAATTGTCTTCCAGTAGTTGATCTCATCATTTGTAAATCTACTTTTGACCCTTTAGGTTTAGTAATTACTTTCTTTTCTTTATTTTTCCTTTGTAATTCTTTTTTCTGCTTTTTACGCTCTTTTTTTGATAGTTTTTTCCACGGTTCTTCCGAAGAATCGGTTGAATTATCGTCCCATTCATCCCATTCAGTATCTTGTTTAGTTTCTATGACTTCCACTTCTTCTTCGATTTGAATAGATTTCGATTCAATATGCATTATAGTTTCTTTATTCTGTGGTTCTTGTGAATTGATTTCGGTTAAATCTTCAGTATTTGTTTCTTCGGAAATATTCCTAACTCGTTTTCTAAATTTATCAAATAAGCCCATTAAATCACCTTAATCATCTAATGTTAATTCTCCGCCATACCTTCTTCTTTTCTTTTTTTGTTTTGATTTTGGCATTACTTGATCTTTTTTTGGTTGGGTGTTTTCAATTGATTTAATCGTTGATTCCAATTTATGATTTAATTCTGAAATAGCTTGCTTTGTAGTTGCATGCTCTGTTACTAATTGCTCAATCAATTCTTTGAGTTCGCCTATTCTAGTCTCTAATAATTTAGATGTCTCTTCTAATGACTTTTCGGCATGAATTCCGCTGCCTATATCAATAAGCGTTGATTCTATTTTTATATATTGAATTGGTATTTGTACTCCTGCACCAATTGGGATAAGTCCTTCTTTTGTATCGCCTTTTACTAATTGTTTCACGCTTCGATTTGTAATTTCATGCTCATTTATGACTTGATCTAATTTACTGATTTGTTCTTCGATTTGTGCTATTTTCTGATGATATAATTCTCGCATTTGGGAAATCTGTTGTAATTCTTCTCTTTCCATTAAACCCCCCCTCGCATCAAATAATGCAAATATGCATTATTATTCTTCTTCTGAAGATGCTTCTATATTATCTCTAAAATGATGAATAACTTTTGGAGCTCGGGATTTATTTGGATTAATCTCTTCTGTTGTGTCTATTGAGATTTGTCTCCTATTGACTTTATGTCTCCCTCCTAATGTTGAAAAAACCTTATTCTGTGCTTCATCGATAGTGCTTGCTACCACATCTTGTGTAAATTTCTGGGTTACGCTTCCTAGGGGTACTGTTCCAGTTATTCGATATGCCTTCATATTCATGGCGACTTGTCAAACTATCTTAAACGCGTTGGCGCGTACCTTATGTATCAAATATGATAAAATGTAAATTAAATTTAAACAAATCTGAAATGAGTTGATGTTTACGCTACTCCATGGGCAAGGGCATTTCATTAAGTATTGTTTCCTTGTTATTACTCATGTTAATCCCAGTATCTGCAGCACCACATAATCAAATTGTTACAGAAAATATAGAATATATCGGGAAAGAATATTCTGTTGTTTTTGAACATGATATCACTTATTTAGATTGGTTACAACTCGAGAATGAAGGTTTTGTTCCCTTGCGGCAAATTTCAAAAAATGAAATGTTAATCTGGGTAAATGGGGATGGGCCTAATCTGAAAAATACCGATTTGAAAAATTTAAAGGAATTAAATAATGAATTATTAATAGATGTTGAAAAATTATATTTTTCTGAATATAGGGTATTGTTAGAGCCTCATTTACCCTCGGAAGGGGTTACTCAAGTATTAACTGAGTTGAGTCGATTAAATTTGGAAATTAAAACTATCCCCTTGATTAAAGATGTAGGGGCAATACCGACTTCATTCAAAATATCTGGAGTTTTACCAATTAACATAGATATTGATGGTATTTGGAAAATTGAGAATGTACTTGAAACAACTGCCAGAAATGATGTTGCCGCTTCAATCATTGAAGGGGGAAGTTTAGACGAGCATAAATTATGGGAGCGTGGATTAAATGGAGAGGGGGTATTAATTGCTGTTGCAGATACAGGACTTGATTTAGATCACGCCTGCTTTAGAGATAATTCAACAACAATAGGAGAGCCGGGGGACAATCATAGGAAAATTCAAATTTTAAACACCACGCTTGATTCATGGGATTCGTCTAATAACTCTGATTTTGGACATGGCACTCATATTGCAGGCAGTTTGTCTTGTGATTGGATAGAGGGGGAACAAAGAACTGGAACTTCCCTATCTTATAATTCAAGATTGATTGTTCAAGATATTGTAAGTGAAGCGGGTTGGATCCCTCCCGAAAATGTTGAGGTTTTGTTTTTAGAGGCGGCTCAAAACGGTGCTGTAATTCATTCAGATTCATGGGGAGATACTGAAGTAAATTATACTGAACGTTCTGGAAGATTTGATGGATGGGGGAGGGAAGTCCCTTGGAGTTTAATTTTTGTTGCTCCTGGAAATTCTGGAGGACAGTTAATGGAACCTGCTAATGCGAGAAATGTCATAGCTGTAGGTTCAACAACAAAATCTGGAATCCCTGAAATGGTTAGTTCATCTAGTGTGGGCCCTACTACTTTAGGGACCCGTGGAATATTTTTGGTGGCACCTGGAAAATATATTGTTTCTGCGGATAGTGATGGTATACAAGATTCATTTAATGAAGGTACTTCTTCATTATCCGGAACTTCAATGTCCACTCCTCTTGCAGCATCAGGTGCGGCTATTATTCAACAAATGGTTGAGCTTGGTCTATTTAATTCTAAAAAAATAAACAATAATAGTTCCGGTTTTACTCCAAGTGGGCCGTTAATGAAATCGTTACTTTCACTATCAACTACCAGCATTGAAGATTCAACTGTGCCCAATTCAGAACAAGGGTGGGGGATACTAAATATTTCTGAAATTATCCCTAATGATTTTTTTGAAAATGAAAACAATACAATAGATAATATTTGGATTTGGGATAGTTATCAATATGATGGAGATTGGAGTGCTTTTACTTCATCAAGAATAGAAAATAATGATGTTCCTCTTGAGTCATTAACAAAAAATGTTTGGGATGGTTCTGATGCTAAAGGCCCATTCTTATCTACTGGAGATGAGATAATATGGAATTTCACAATTAATAGAGAAGAAGATGTTCAAGCAAGACTTTCTTGGTTAGCAAAGCCAGAACCATATTTAGTTGACGACCTGAGACTTTCGATTATAACTTCAGACGGTAGGATTGCATACAGTAATAATTTTGATAGTGATGGCTATTCGGAATTATATTCTGAAGATTCTAACTCTTTTTCTTCCGACAATGAGACAACTGTGGGAATCAATCTAAATCTTGAGGATTTAGTTGGGGTTGATTGGATTCATGTTGTCGTGAAAGGGGATTATGTGGGAGTTGGTAACTCTCCTAACAGTATTGGAATTGAGGGGGATCGTGTAGGGTTTGGACTGGCAATAAAGGGCATTGTTGAAGAAGCTCCTCTTGAATTAGGTTTAGGGGGTTTTGAAGAAATAACTGTTGAACATGTATTAGGGTATACCTATGTTGGAGCCGGTGGAGCATATGAACAGATTGATTTTGGTAATCCTAAAACATTATCTTGGGACTTTGATGCCTTGCCAGGTAGTCTAAATGTTGAGTTATCTGTAGATGCCCCTCGTAATCTTTCTGTAAATCTTACAGGTAATCCCTTTGGATTTAGGACTATTTCTGGGATGGGGGATGACGCAGTATTACCTATTTGCTCTGAGGATAATGATACTATTACTGCTGTAAACTCTAATGCAAGAAAATGGACTGTAACGGGAATATGGTGGCCACCATTATTGATTGATTGTAAAGGAAATAATATGGACTTTGATTTAGATTCTAAACGATTAGATGCTCCCGAACCATTGAAAAGATGGAGAGAATGGGTTGAAGAAAATAATAAAGGTGAATATATTGCTGTCGAAACTTCTTGGGACTTGTCTAATTGGGAAACTCCGTGGGTTGAAGGTGAACTTGTTCCTGAAAGGTTATCCTGTGAGTTTAGATTTGATTTCCAGAGTTGGGGGACTTGTGATGTGTTTGAGACAGAAATAATTCCAGTTCCGAAAACTGCAACAAAATTTGAAATTAAGTTATCTTGGATCGAAATTAATGGGTTGAGTAGAATTTTGATAGTTGAACATTCAATACCTCAATATCAAATAAGAGATTTTCCTCAACTAAGTATTGAATATCTTAAAGAAGACCAAAATAAACTCTCGTTGATAGGTAATGAAAATGGGGGTGTACCCCTTATTTTATTCAGTGATTCCAGAAGTCATGCTTTCTTTGATATTGTAAACAAGAGTTGGGATATTGGAAATTTATCAATATCTTGTGAAGGTGAAGAATTTTGGATTATGGGTATTGATTCTGAAGGTATTACTGATTTTAATATTGGCAATAATGCTGAAATTTTAAATGATGCAGATTTAAAAATTTCAGCCCTAATCATTGGTTCGACTAATAATGATTCAGAGAGTATGAAACCTAAGGTATATTGGGATGGTTTGCTCGATAATGATGCAGGTGTATTTTTATGGTTGGAAAATTCTATTGACGGACATGATGTTGCACTTCAATTAAAGAGTTTTGATATGTTAGAGTTATATGGCTCATGTGCAGAAAATAGCCAAAAAAGCGCTAATCCTATGCTAGAAGGGTTATTTTGGATGTGGATCTTACTAACTGGAATTATACTCATTTCGGGAGTTGCTGCATGGAAAAAACAGCATGATTTGATACAAAATAGTTCTGATGAGGAATCTTAACCTTCAAGGATAAGAAGTGTTTCGCTCTCTTCAACCGAGTGTGAGATTAACATGACTGATAGATTATACATAGGAATTGATTTGGGTACATTTCAATCAACAATTGCTACAAGTAAAGGCGATATACACACCATAGAAACCGTAGTAGGAACTCCAAAGGATCCTGTTGCTAGAAATATGTTGGGAAGAGATACTTTATTTGGTGAAGATGCGTTAAAAAACAGATTGGCTTGTAATATTTTCAGGCCATTAGAAGCTGGAGTGGCACAAGATGATTCTGATCACTTAAATGCTGCAAAAGATTTTGTAACACATTTAATTGATACTGCAGGATGTGATGAATATGATGAAGTATACGGAGTGATTTGTTCACCTAGCCATATTTCCTTCACCGATAAAACAAACTTAGTAAGTATTTTAAGAGGGAAGTTAACTGCTATTATGGTTGTTTCTGAACCATTCGCTGTTGCATTTGCAATTCAACAATTAATGGGTTCTATTATTGTTGATAGCGGTGCTGGAACTACAGATGTTGCTCGTATAGTTGGCCGTTTCCCTGAAGATGATGATCAATTAACAATTCCAGAAGCAGGTGATTGGGTGGATATTGAGTTAATGAAAGCTATTCAAAAGAAATATACTGGTGCTCAAATTACTAAAGATATGGTTCGTAGATGGAAAGAAAAGAATTCATATGTTGGAGATAAAATCAAAGAAGTATTAGTTGACTTATCTGTTGAAGGTAAAAGTCAACGAGTAGACATTGGAGATCTTCTTGAAACTGCTTGTGATGAATTAGCACAAAAATTAGGTATTGCAGTAAAGCGGATTATCTCTTCTGGTGACCCAGAATATCAACCAATATTTAGAAAAAATGTATATTTAGCTGGAGGTTCATCTCAAATTAAGGGATTAGCTGCCAAAGTAACTGAATATATTTCTGATATTGGAGATGTTTCTGTTTCTGCTGTTAAAAAGCCAGAACATAAAGTTGCAGAAGGTGCACTAGCACTAGCAGAATCTATGCCTGATGAAGAATACACTTCTATTGTTTGAACATAGGGCATGATTTTGTGATGCCTCATTATGTTCTCAAGACAAGCATTGTTGCTCCATTTCCTGAAAGTAACCAAACGGTACTATTAGGCATGGGTTGTTTTTGGGGAGCAGAAAGACTGTTTTGGAAACTTGAGGGAGTACATACTACTGCGGTTGGGTATGCTGGAGGCAATGTAAAAAATCCCACATATCAAAGTGTATGTTCTGGAGTAACAAATCACTCAGAAGTTGTTTTAATTAATTTTAATCCAGATATTATTAGTTTTGATTCATTATTAAAAATCTTTTTAGAAAATCATGATCCTACTCAAGGAAATCGTCAAGGAAACGATGTTGGAACTCAGTATAGATCCTGTATTTATGTAAATAATGAAGAGCAATATAAATTAACAAGATTGGCTGTTGAAAAATTTCAAAAATCATTAACAGAAGCGGGTTTTGGAAAAATAACTACAGAAATTAAAGAAGATGTGTTTTTTTATTATGCTGAGGATTACCATCAACAATATCTTGCAAAAAACCCAAATGGATATTGTGGGATTAGAGGTACAGGAGTAACTTGTTAATCTTAAAATGGAATGAATGTGTGGTATGAATTATGGGAAAAGCATTAATTGGTCTTGGAATAATTATCTTGGCTATTGCGTTTATCGGAAGAATGGATTATACGGTCTATGAATCCACTGAAGAAATTTCTATGCCTCCCATGGCTTCTGCTACTGGGTGGCAAGCATTACCAATTCCAGATGTAATGGGTGTTGTAGACCTAGATGTGACTGCTGAATGGGAGGGAGTCTACTGGGTAGGTGTCACTTCAATAGAAGAAGCACAAAGATGTGATCCTGATCCTGAAACTAAAGTTTCATTTACTTGTTCTGGAAATGATATTGATTTTGAAGTCGGAGGCCCTAATACGGATAATTCGAAAATTAATTGGAAAGTGGGGTCTGGGCAGTGGTATGCTGCTGTAGGCCAAAGTTCCGGATCTTTTGGTCAAGTTTCAACTTTAAGTGTTGATTTACATGCTACTGCATCTTTAAGTGCTCAAACGTTTACTATATTGTTGGGAATAAGTGGCGGAACGATGTTATTAGGATTGGTTTTAAATCGTCGCGCTAATTAAGTAACATTCTTACTTCTTCTACACTTCTTAATTCTGCAAAATAAATTGATTCTATCGCATCATATAATTCATCATCATTATGATTTTTTAATGTTTCAAGAATTTCGCCATATACCTTTCCTGCCATTACTTCTGTTTCATATGCTTGTCTTAACATCTCTACATAATCTGTAGTATGTACAATTGGATGGGGATTTCTTTCTGTTGTAGCCTCTCCTCCCAATTTTACTATTGCTGAACGAACAATATTTGCATGCCCTATTGATTCTGTTACTTCGGCTGTAAAATGTCCTGCTAATTGTAAACGATGAATTCCTTGAACATAGGCAGAATAATGCGCATACAAGTTAATTGCGCGTAATTCCCAAGTTAATGCATTATTTAATTTCTCAATTAATTGTGAATTTTCCATATTATTTCATCCACTCCGAAATAGTGGTTTTATTTAATCTATTTTAAACGATAAATATACATTATCCCTCAATCAATGGTGTTTTGGGATCATGTGCAGATTCAACTACATAATTTGCCCAAAGATATTTTTGTTTCTTTCTATTTTTTTTAGATAGTTGGGGGGGATGTTTTCTCATCAATACGTGATTGTATTATACGATAATAAAAGAATCGGTGTTCTGTTTTAATTGTTTTACCTCGAAAAATCGTTAATTTCATCTTATTGTAAATAGTTAAACAGTATCATTTTTTGGACAGATCATGGACCCAATAATGATTGCAGGAATTGTGTTACTTGTTTTAGTTTTACTTTGGTACGTTATGACATATAATAGATTAATAAAAATGAGAGTTGAAGTGGACCGTTCTTGGTCAAATATTGATGTATTATTACAACAAAGATACGAAATGATTCCTAATTTAGTTGAAATGGTAAAAGGTTATGCTGCTCATGAAAAAGACTTGTTTATGGAATTTGCAAAGGCGCGACAAGCTGCTGCTGGAGCATTATCACAAGGGGACGTTAAAGGCATAGGAGCCGCAGAAGGCACACTTGCTGGTTTAATTCCTAGGTTAAATTTCGTAGCGGAACAATATCCAGAGCTTAAGGCAGATACACAATTTACAAATTTACAAAAGGAATTAGTCTCAATTGAAAATCAAGTTTCAGATAGAAGAGAGTTTTACAATTCTTCTGTAGCAAATTGGAATGCGGCTATTCACATGATACCAACAAATCTAGTTGCAAATACTATGGGTGCAAAGGATCGTGACATGTTTACAGTAACTGTTGCTGCTGCACGTGAAGGTGTAAAGGTCGAATTCTGAGGTGATTATATGAGTGGACCTATCTATAGCGATGATGGATACTGGATGTGGAATGGCACAGAATGGATTCCTGCAACTCAAGCACAAAATGCTGTACCTGTACAACAAATAGATCAGTCTGTGGTTACTAATGTTGCTACAGAAGTGGGAGTTCAACCAGAACAAGTTGCTGCAGTTGCTCCCCATTTTGACTTAAATCAAGATGGGCAAATTGATCAAAATGAAATGATGCAGGCTGCACAATCTATTGCAAACCCTGTCAATGTAGCTGCACCAATGCCCAATAATATGGCCGCTCCAAATCCTAATGTTTTTGCAGCCACTACAACAAAAAAAGGATTTGATTGGAAAGAGAAGAAGGCCTTGTTAATTGGAGGGATTGTTACTATTACTGTAGCGATAGGTGTTTTAGTATTCTTTTTACTTTCTGGAAACCCTATTGTAGGAACTTGGGTCAATAATTACAGTAGCCCAGATGAAGCAACGACTACATATAACAAAGATGGGACTTTTCAAAGTACAGATACAACTGGTGCTTTGACTTGGGAAACTGACGGCGACAAATTTATTCAAATAGCAACGAGTACTTTACCAAATGGAACTGAAATTACAGTTACACAAACTGCACAATATGAATTAACTAATGACAATAATGTATTGTGGTTAAATCTTACTTCAATAGTAGATCAAGATGGAAATAATATGATGATTGCGATAAATCCTCAAACTGGTGAGGAAATTGAATTAGAATTCCCATGCGTTGTTTTGTTGAGGGACTCTGCTCAGGATTTGTTAAACGAGCATGCTGATTGGCTAAATTTGGGTGAACCAGTACCTTCTTACCAAAGTAGTAAACCTAATTGGTGTGAATAGAGGCTTTGATACCTAGACTCTGAAGATTTTTGTAAATCGGGGGATTCAATTTGAATGATGAGTGGTCTAAAAGGCAAGAAGATGAAGAAATGAAATTGCGTTTACACACTCTATTAAAACATGCAGAAAATGATGGCGATCCCCTTGGGTGGTTTGAGGACCTTTACGAAAGTGCTAAAGGAGATTCTACACAAATACCGTGGGCGAGAATGGATGTAAATCCGATTCTTAAAGAGGAATTAGAGCGTGAGTATCTTGAGCCTGGTCGTGCATTAATGGTGGGTTGTGGATTAGGTGATGATGCGATTTATCTAGAAGAATTAGGATGGGATGTTGTAGCATTTGATCTCTCACCTTCGTGTATATCTTGGTGTAAAGAACGGTTTGCATCCTCATCTGTAATTTGGGAAGTAGCGGACTTAACCCAGCCTCCAAAAGAATGGTTAGAAGATTTCGATCTCGTAGTTGAAATTCATATTTTACAAGCAATTCAAATTGAAGTTAGAATAGTGGCTGCTAATATCCTTCCAAGATTTTTAAAGCCTAATGGAAGATTAATCAGCATAGGTAGAGAATTAACTGAACGGGTGGGTGAGGTTTCGCCGCCTCCCTGGCCGCTATCACGTACATGGCTCATGGAACAATTCTCATCTTTAGAAACAATATTATTCAAGCCTATAATATTGAAAGATTGGCCCGATATAGACCGTTATATCGGAGTCTGGAAACAACCAAAGGAATAAGAACATATGAAATAGATAATTCTTCAGCCTTTGTCATGAGCAAGAAATATTTCATCAAATTTGTATCCGAACCAAAGAATGACATTCTAAAAAGCATTGTTGGAATTGCATGTACTGCTAGAGCCATCGCTGAAGGTCATCAAGTAAGTGTATTCTTTGCAGCTTCTGGAACTAGATTATTAGAGCCCGCTTTCATCAAAGAATTAGATATGGAAATGGGCCCTGATTCGAATGCAGTAACAGAAATGATGGAGGTTGTCACATCTAAAGCTACTCTCTACTGTTCCTTTGCTTCTGTAAAAGCAACATTAGGACACAGTGAAGGAGATGGTGCTCTAATTGTGCCTGATGATAAAATCAAATGGAGTGGACCCCCGGGGGTTATCGAATTAAGTTCTGTTTCTGAAATACAATTAGTGTATTAGGCACCTAACATGACTATTGACGCTAATAAAGCAAGTGTTGGAATTATTAGATATTCTAACTCGCTCCTAGCTCCACCAAGTGCAGTCAATTCTGTACCTCTTTCCATTCTTGGTTTAAAGCCCGGTGCCTTTTCTCCAACTGCTTCTAACAATGCATTTTGTAGTGTTCTATCAATTTGTTCTGCTTGTAGGTTTTGATCTTCCCTGCTCTTTAGTGTGGCCAATAAATAACAAGGATCCCCTATTTTTAACCCCCATAAAGTCCATCTGTGCCTTTTGATATTTCCTGACAGCATAACGTTTGTAAAAAGTCCCTTCATTCTCATATCATGCCTACATTCCCATTGAATTAAATGATTTCCAAAGTTTTGTGTACTAAATGAATTTGCCATTACTGCCATTCCTCCAGTCCCATCATGAAGCGTAAAATTTGTACCGCCACGGTCTGATCTAATTTGTTGCCAACTACATTCCTCTCTCGTATTCCCGTCTTTATCTGTTACAGTTCTACATTTATACACTTCATAGGTCCATTTCCAAGCTGTAAGGTCATTGACTGATTTTGAAGAATCGCCATCGACAATTACTGTAGGAGGATATTGTGGACCTGGCCTAACCTGTCCAACTAATTCTGCTCCCCCTACTGCAGCAGAACGTATGTTTGATGTTGGTGTATCCATCATTGCTTGTGCTCTTTTCCACATAAATACTGATACTAGAAGCCAGATTGCAGATATTCCTATCAATATGTAAATTGGTACTTTGTCATCTCCTTCTAAAATTAAATAAATTTGAAAGGCAAAGAAAATGTATGCAGTTAATGTTGCTAGAGCATAATTAGAGACTGTTGCTGGACGTGGTGTTCCAATTTTATTTGGATGCTCAGCAATAAGTTCTTCTGGGATATCTGGGTGATATCTTGTCTCTAAATGCCATTTATTTTGATCTGGGGCCGGAAAAACCCATGATCTATCATCCACTGTAGGTTTACGAATTGTTGCGGAATTCCAAAATGATTGGAGTTCTGTTCCTCCTTGTTCTTTTTGCCAATTTACCTGTGCAGGGTTAATTTGTGAACGTAGTTCTCTCAAAGTTTTTTGTAATTTAGTGGGTGTAGAAAAACCCATGATTAAAGCGCCTACTGAAATTAAAACGGGTAATGGGTCTGTATCTACAATAAAAAATGTTACAATTCCCCCTACCGAGATTAAAAGGCCAATTACAAAACCTAACCATTGAATCCATCCTGAAGGTAATGTTAAACCAAACGTTCCTCCATCAAGTTCGCTTCCTAAATTTGTTTCTGCCATACATACTGGTTAAACCGAATGCCTTTGAATATGACTATATAATTCAAAAAAATATAGTTAATTTTAATTAAAAATAACAAATGCACGATTTGATTAGATGTCAGAAAGAAAAACAAAACCAAGTAGACCTTCAAAAAATAATGTGTCTAAAGCCGCACAGGGCTCAATATATGGGACTGTACCTTCTAAGGATGTTAAATTAAAAATTACCCCTCCTGGAAGTACTGATATTGATGTCTTCGCCAAATTTGCTCAATTAATCATGTATGCAATTGCAACAGGTGCTATTTGGGGCGGAATTTTTTCAATTGCATTTGCTGAAGATGCTACAAATCAAAATTTTTTAATTTTAGGAATCGGCGGTATCTTATCCGCTGGAATGGCATTAACCTTAGTAGAAATGCAAAGAAGAAAGGGAGGAGATGGCTTACATGCAGTACATGATTATTTGTTGGGTATTAGTTTCTTTTTCGCTGCAATTGGTGTTTTATGGGGGACAAGGTACCTAATGGGAGTGTTTGCTTCTCAAGGATTTGAATGGTTGTTAGAACCGGGTATACCCTATGCAGATACTGATTGGTCGCCTTCCGCTAATGGGATTTATGTACAATTAATTGCTTGTACCGCTTTAGTATTGTTTGAATATGCGTATATCAAACAATTAAAGGGGGCTACTAAGTTTGGATGGGCAATAATCACCTTCACCCCATTAGCGCTACTTATTGCTGGTGTTGGGGCCTGGCTTTCTTGGTCTGGTGATGTTGTTTCTTGGGAATTAGGTATTGCGATTGTCGGGTTTGGAATTTTGTCTATGTGGCTTGCTTTAGAATCCAATAATAGTCTAATATTTTCTATTGTAGCTGTTGTGGCTGGATTAGTCCCTTTAATTTATGAGATTTTGAATGAAAATGTCCCTGATGATGGTGCTGGTGGAGCTCTTTCATTACTTGTTTTCATAGTAATTGGGCAAGGCGTTCTGGCTGCAGATGAAAGGGTGAGAAAGGACCTAATGCAATTAACATCTTTATTTTTAATTGGAGAAGTCATACTGGCAATAATGATTACAAGAAGTGCAGATTTAAACTTAATTTTGGGCCCAATTAGAGAATCTATGCTTAATGACGCTGCTGTTTATATCAATTTAGAAAGTGTACTTTGGATAACTTTACTACTTGCTTATTTCCCAGCAGTGCATAAACAAAGAATACCTTGGATGCCAATTGGTCTAGCCGGTAGTATTTGGATTCTAACTCCTGGATCTAGTATCTTAGCATGGGGGGTTACTCTTGTTGCCTTACCATATATGTTTATATTTGCAAAGGCAACTAGAAGTTGGGTTGCAAATGCAACTTTTGTTGCTGCAGCAAGTTCTTTCTTTATACAGGACTCTCTGAACTTGTGGAATGATACAGATTATATTGAGCCGCTTACTAAAATCGTTATCGTTATTGGATTGATAGCGATAGGTGAGCTTTCTAGAAGTTTTGGAGTGTTGAAAAATTGGGCTCACTTTTTGGGTGTTGGTTTAATCATTTTATCCGAATCCATTTTAATTGATGGTGATGTCTTAATTTCCTGGTTACTTGTGTTATACATTATTGGTAGTTCATGGAGAATGTTGTATAAAGCGTCTATTTCTAATAAGATCGGTGACCGTTTAGAAAGTAGTGCTGCACTTGCTGTTTCTTTGATATTAACTATATTATTGACTATAGAAGAAAGATTAGTTCTACCACTTCCTGATTACTTAAGTTCTTTATTTGACGGGTTAGATCCTAGCGTAGGTTTGTTAGCAATATTAATTTGGGCAAGTACACTTAGATTTAGGAAAATAGAATTAGATCTCGGACATTTTTATCATTGGTTAATTGATTCTGGACAAAGAAACGTTCCTACTTATGATATGAAAGATGGTACTTGGATGGTTCATAATGTATCAGAAGATGATAAAGGGCATTGGATAAATAGAGGATGGGGAAGTATTGGAAGAATTTCTTTGATTGGTCCTTTGATGTTATTATCAATTTCAATTTCTTATGGTTTATATAAACAATATTCTGGAAATGAGTTGTTTTGGGTTTGTTTAATGATTATTCCAATTGGAATTCTGCTTTGGGAAATTATCGAAAGGGAAGGTGTTTCATCATTAGAGCGTGCATTGGCAAGTTGGATAATGGTACTAATTGCGTTTCCACTCTCTGAGGAATTGAATTATCTAAGATGGAAATATGAAGACCATGCGGATCTAACTGGAAATATGATTGATTTGCCTAAACTCGGTGAGGTTTTCCTAAGCAATATTGTTTTTGATTTATTATTAATTCTAGGGCCTTTAATCATAACAATAGTAATACTCAGAAAAGGAATTAATAAAGAAAATAGAGAGGGGGTCTCTTATGATGCTGATAAATTTGCATATTTAGGACTATTAGTTCTTGCACTTCTAGATACAAGTGGGGGATTGGCCCTGTTTATTCTTTACGGGGTGGTAATTTTTAATGCAATTAAATATCGTCATTTCTTTGTTTTAGCGGTTGCTCCAATTATCTTTATTTTTGTTGAAGATAACATGATGGGGTCTAATGATTTAATTGGGTCACTCTTGAATGATTTTAATTTCTCTAACTATGATCTAGCAAAGGTGACTATTTTGGGTGTGCCTAGACTTTCACACATAATTATTGCAATTACTGCGGCTGCAATATTAATTAGATCAATGTTTGATGAGAAAAGGGAAGAGCAGCTTGAGGAATTAAGAGAGTTGCCTACAATTGCAGCAACTATTTGGTTGGCAATTGGAGTATGGGGAATGTTACCAGAAACAGCTTGGGCATTATTTACAATTACAGTTGGTATTACATTACAAAATATATTTAGTGGGAGATTATTCTTCATCCCTTATGCTCCTGCAGCAATGTTGTTTTCATTACTTACGGCCTTTACTTTGGATGGAAATTTTGGAAGTCTAACTGAAGGCGAATTGTTTTCATATAGTTTGTTAGGCATGGGAATGTTTAGTTTGATTTTACATTCTTTGGCAAGAACCGGATTATTATACAGATGGGCTAAAGAAGGCCAAAATGAAGATGAAAGTAATGGGACTGATGAGTCCATTTTAGGTATTATTCCTGATTTAGATTCTATTTCGGGTAGAAAACAACTAATTACAAATCTACAATATTGGACTGTGGGTGGTTTACTCTTAAGTTGGGATGTTTTATTCGGAATTGGAACTATTTGTGGAGCAATTTGGATTACATGGGAAGTAAAAAAGAATGGTCAAAAAGATTTAGCCTTATTAATGCCCTTACTACATGCATTTGCACTATGGAACTTCATTGAACAAATTGATGATACAAGATGGGAAACAATACAAAATATCGTAGTCGGAATTATATTGATTGGAGAAGGAGGAATAATGACTTATGTTTCAAGTAAGTCTGAAATTGCATGGAACTGGGATACATTTGAGTTTAAAGATGAGAAATCATATTTCGATTGGTTAGATAGGTTAGGTATGATGTCTATATTTTACATAATTACTGGCATTATATGGATTCTAGATACTGCAAATTTAGATTCATTAATGTGGGGTGTTATTTCCATTTACCTGTCTACTGTTGCCATACAAGGTTTCCAAGAAGAGACTGATTCGGGATGGAGAAGGAGTATTGGAGGGTTCGGTTCCTTGTTGAGTATGTTTATTCTTTCAACTACTATCAGTGATCCATTATATCAATCAATTACGTGGCTTGCTTTGGGAATTGTAGCATTTGGATTTGGAATGTTATATATGCAAAGATTTGGAGATGATACTGATGTATATGTTAGTGAAGAACATGATAAGCCAATAGAAGAAGTTG
>DAGQ01000015.1:37887-40174 GCA_002498205.1 Euryarchaeota archaeon UBA596 | reverse complement strand
TGGAATAAACAACCAAACCTACTTGAAAAAATTCAAACTGTATTGACTACAATTTCAGTTGATGAGTCACAAATTATCGGTCTTGCAAAAGTAATCGGTGAAAAAGCAGCTCCTCAAGATGTAGATTTATCATTAATGGTTTTAGCATCTCAATTGGTACGTGAAGGGAATTCTGTTACCCTTGTAACTGATGATTTTAAAATGACTACGACTGGAAATAAGGCCAATCTTGGATTTGAAACTTGCCCGCCTTCAACATTTTTACAAAGATTAGCTGACTTAGGTTCTAACAAGCAAAAAAAGCGTTTGAAAAATCTTTCAAGAAGAATACGTGCTGCTGAAATGCAGTATGCAATTAGTAGGGCTGGACAATATAATATTCAAGAAAAATTAACTTGGATGGTTGACTCACTACTTGAAACTAGAATCTTACCAGATCCAATTGAAGAGACAGATTCCAATAATAGTAATAAATTAATTTCTGCATTACAAAGAATAATTCGAGGAGAAAAAGTAAAAAAAACCTATATTAACAAATTAGGAACACTCCCTGAAGTTTGTTCTACAGTATCAAAAATTGATGAATATATTACTGAAATTTCTTCAAATGAAATAGCGGATGATATTCAAGGAGAATATAGTCGTGCTACTAATTTGTTTAGTGAAATCATGGAAGCAATTGGTCTGGGCTTGAGCCCACTTAATGAGGAATCTGCAGAAATTGCTCACAGAGCCATAGCAGGATATATTTACAGAATGGAGTCTTCTTTGGGGATGATGGCAAAATTATTAGGTAACTTATCTCAAGCTAAAAATCATTTTTCACGTGCGCTTTATTCTGCAACTCTAATCGATGACAACAATGCAGAAATGAGGGCAATGTATCAACTCGGATTGTTAGCTCTATCTGATGAAAATTGGTCAAGGGCCGCATCTCTATTTGAAACAGCAGATCGTCAAGCACAAAATACAAATGAAAATAGATTGATTTATATTGTATCTTCTGCTATTTCAAGACATTTACAAAATGAATTAGAAATTGCAAAAACTCATATTTCTTCTGCAAAATTAATTGTGGAAAAGGATAAATTAAAAGCCGCGAATTTATTGTTGGTTTTAGGAAATTCTTTACTTGCTATAGATCGTCCAATCCTTGCAATTGAGATATTTGATGAAGCTATGGAATGTGCAATTGAATCTACTCAAGACGAACTAATCGATAAATTAGCTGAAGTTTTATTTCTTGCGAATTCATCGATTAATGATGAAGAAATAACAAAATTTCCAGGAGTTAGGGAACTATTAGATAATCTGAATGATGTACATGAGGATTCTAAAATTAAATTCGAATCTAAAATTATAGAAATTGAGGAAAAAGCAGAAGAATTATCTAAACCATTGAATGAAACGTGGAAAGAATGGCAACCATCAGATAAATTAATTTCTGATGAGTCTCCATTAGTAATTCTTAGTGTTCATGAAGATGTTGATGGTCAAAAACTAATTATTTCTCATCATTTAGAGCTTGGAAATATTGGTTTATGGTTACCAAAAGGTGATTTTAATGCAGTAACAGGAAATTTAATTGATATTAAAGATAGCAGAGTTAAAGTCGCTAAACCTCCGAAGACTTTACATGAAAAATATAACATTAGAGGTTTGGTTGCTGTAGAAAAGCCTGAAGCACTTTCATTTACTACAAAAACAGATGAACTCGAACTCTAGAGTAAACTAGATTCAAAAATATCTTCTATAATTAAGTTGAAGATTTCAATTCTCCTACTGTCATTCCTGCTTGTTTTGCAGCTCCTCGTTCTCTTGATGCTTCAGAAGCAGATACCATGTAAAGTTCTGAAAGATAATCAAGATGTCCAGGTGATGTAACAACCATAATATCATCTGAAGTAAATTGATCTGGTGATGAATAGCCACAAGATTCACAGAGCATATAGACCTCTTTTTCTAAGGTTTTAGCGTAATTTGCGACTCTTTTTGCTGCGGCATCTACATCTAATGTTCTCTCTAATTTTTTATCCTGAGTTGCAATTCCTGTAGGACATCTATTAGAATTACAATCCAAAGCTTGAATACAACCTAAAGCTAACATAAAACCTCGAGCAATGTAAACTCCATCGGCTCCAAGAGCCATTGCAACTGCAACATCAATAGGAGTAGCAATCTGTCCAGAAGTTAACAAAAACACTTTTTCTCTTACACCATGTTTACGTAAAGCCCAATCAACCATAGCAATACCTTGTTTCATAGGAACTCCAGCATGGCTAGCAAG
>DAGQ01000015.1:35040-37502 GCA_002498205.1 Euryarchaeota archaeon UBA596 | reverse complement strand
CCACGTCCTGGTTCTGCAGCTATTGCTTCTGCGATTGCTTCAATTTCTTCAATATGTCCTGCAACAATTTTTATTCCAATTGGTTTATCTGCTATCTTTCGTAAACGATCTAAAAAATCAAATAATCCTGCAAGATCCTTAAATTCGTCATGCCGAGGTGGTGAAAGTATATCTTTTCCCATTGGGACTTTACGAATTTCTGCGATTTCAGAAGTAATCTTTTCTTTGGGTAAAATACCTCCTTTTCCAGGTTTAGCACCCTGCATTAATTTTAGTTCAACCATTCCTACATTTTTATGAGATGTAATATTACCAAAAGCCTCATCAGAAAAATTTCCATTTTCATCTCTACATCCAAATTTACCTGTACCAAGTTGAAAAATTACATTACCACCCATTTGATGATATGGAGCAAAACCACCTTCACCTGTATTGTGGAATATTCCTGCTTTTCCTGCTCCTTGATTTAATGCTGAAACAGCACGAGAAGATAATGAACCAAATGACATTGCAGAAATATTAACGAAATGTTTCAATGTAACTTTATTTTTAACACCTGTGTGTTCACCAATTACTCTATGATATCCTTCATGCTTATTTTCCTTTCTTTTGAACATCGCAGGCATTACAGTATAAGTTCCAACCGCATCAAAATCAACCTGACTTCCAAAACCAATAGTGTTATTTTTACCCTTAGAAGTCGAATAAACCCAATTTCTAGTTACTCTATTAAATGGTTTTTCTTCAAGGTCGTTCGCAAACCAATATTGACGTAAAAGAGGTCCTAAATGTACTGAAACCCAACGCCCCCAATAAAGTACTGGGAAACGTCTTTGAACTGGATTTGCTGTTTGGAAAAAATCATGGAAAAATAATATAATTATCCCAATTAAAAAAGCTCCTGCTAATAAAGAAAATATATGAAGTAAACTTCCATTCCCAAAATTTTCTACAAGGTAATCATTACTAAACCACGATACTCCTAATACTGCGGTCAGCCAGCCAATCCACCAAAAGTGCCACTTCACCATGAAAGGGCAACATTAATTCAGACTTTGAATGAATCGCAAGAAAATTCATATTTTCCTTATTCAATCAGTATCATCAATTACTTCATAATCAGCATCGACAACATCATCTTCAATATTTATTGATGAACCATCAGCAGGGGATTGTTCTTCAGAAACTGCTGATGCTGCTGCTTCATATAATTTAGTTGAAATGCCATGCATTGCAGATTCTATCTCACTTACTTTCGATTGGATTGCTGCTTCATCAATTTCTTCAATATCAATTAATTGATCATCTTTACGAATTAAAGTCTCTAAATCTTCAAGTAATACTTTAATTCCTGATGTTTCAGAATCTTCTAATTTATCTTCAGCTTCATCTAATGTTTTTCTAGTTTGATAAACAATACTATCTGCTTGATTACGTAAATCAACACGTGCTTTACGTCTTTTATCTTCTTCAGCGAATTCTTCAGCTTCATTAATTTTCTTTTGAATATCCTCTTCACTCAGAGATGTTTGTGATTCTATCTTTACTGACTGTTCAGTACCAGTTCCCAAATCTTTTGCTGTAACATTAACAATTCCATTAGCATCGATATCAAAGGTTACTTCAATTTGTGGAATACCCCTAGGTGCAGCAGGGATTCCAACTAAATGAAACTGTCCTAACGTAACATTATCTTTAGCAAATTCTCTTTCACCTTGCAACACATGTACTTCAACCGCTGGTTGATTATCTGCGGCTGTAGAAAACACTTCACTTCGGCGAGTAGGAATTGTAGTATTTCTATCAATTAAACGTGTCATCACTCCCCCCAATGTCTCAATACCTAATGAAAGTGGAGTGACATCTAACAATAAAATATCTCCTACGTCTTCATCACCAACAATAATTCCTGCTTGTAATGCTGCTCCAGCCGCTACTGCTTCATCTGGATTCATTCCTTTGAATGGTTTTTTACCAATTGCTTTTTCTAAAGCATCTTGAACTGCAGGGATTCTAGTTGATCCGCCAATTAAAATTACTTTATCAATTTCATTTTTATCTATACCTGCATCTTTTAATGCCCTTAATGTAGGTTTCATTGTAGATTCAACTAATTTTGAAGATAAGTCATCAAACTTTGCTCTAGTCAATGAAATATCAAGATGCTCTGGTTGACCATCTTTCATTGTAATAAATGGTAAATTAATTTGAGTTTGTGTAGTTCCTGACAATTCTATTTTGGCTTTTTCAGCGGCTTCCTTCAATCTACTCATTGCTTGATTGTCTTTACTTAGATCAATGCCTGTTGATTTTTTAAATTCTGAGCTTAACCATTTTATGATTTCTTCATCAAAATCGTCACCACCCAATCTATTATTCCCATCAGTAGCTTTTACCTCTATTTGTGGTTGATCATCTACAGTATAAATCTCAAGTATTGAAACATCAAATGTACCACCACC
>DAGQ01000015.1:33260-34728 GCA_002498205.1 Euryarchaeota archaeon UBA596 | reverse complement strand
ATCAAATGTACCACCACCAAGATCGTAAACTAAAATTGTTTGATCATCTTCTTTGTCAACACCGTATGCAAGTGCTGCTGCCGTTGGTTCATTGATTATCCTTAATACCTCTAAACCTGCAATTCTACCTGCATCTTTAGTAGCCTTTCTTTGAGCGTCCGTAAAATATGCTGGACAAGTTATTACTGCTTTTGATACTTTATGCCCAAGATATGCTTCTGCATCTGCTTTTAATTTTTGTAAAATAAATGCTGAAACTTCCTGAGGAGTATATTTATTCTCATCTAATTCTACATTCCATTTTGTTCCCATCTCTCTTTTTACGGATAAAATTGTACGATCTGAATTTGTTACAGCCTGTCTTTTTGCTGTAACTCCAATCAATCGTTCTCCTTCTTTCGTAAATGCAACTGCGCTAGGAGTCGTCCTTGACCCCTCTGAATTTGGTATAATTACTGCTTCTCCATTTTCAAGCGTAGCTACACAGCTATTTGTCGTTCCTAAATCTATTCCTATTACTGTTCCCATATTTATTCCTCCTCTATACTAATAACTCCACTTGAATTTGGTGGGTGGAGTTTTAATTTCAAATCTAAAATACCGTTGTTTAAATCCCATTCTTCGAGTGTTTCACATGACTGAGGCAAACTAATTCTCTTTAATGGAGATACTTGAGATGTAGAAAATATTTCTAATAATTTTCCATTGTTTACTAAATGCAAAGAAAGTTCCTCACTGACTACATCAAATTTTGAGATATCTGTAGTTGCATGTAAATGCCATCCATCTAAATACCAATCTGCACTAGGTAATTCCAGTATTCCTTCTACTTCTTCATCCTCATCAACTTCAATTTTTACCTTTCTTTTCATTGGCTTTTGTTCTACCCGAAACCCAAGATTATTGAACATCTCTGCTATGTCTGCTCCACCTGAAATTGCATCTTTTATTGAACTAATGTCAATATTAAAATTAACATCATTTGTATTAAACTTTTCAGGATCTATTCCCATTACATCAAATTGTTTAATCATATCTTTAACCATACCAGTAAAAACTTTTTCATCCATAGGTAAATTCATGCCTGAAAAAAGTTCCATTAATTGCTTGATTATTTCTTCTTCGAATTTATCTCCAGCTTCATCACTCATGCACATCACGCCACTAGTTAACCTGAGGTTGTATAGTGGGTCTATATAAATTTTATTTAATTTTGAACCAAATTTAAGACTAGATCCGAATCTAGTAACTTTTCAGATGGGCTTAATACTGAATAATAATTGGGTCATTTGTTTGAAATGAGTGGTGGGGATGAAGCTCAATTATTGAATGATACAAGTCGTATTAAAGGAAAAGAGGCATTGAATAGAAATATAGAGGCTGCAGAAGCATTATCCGGAGCAATAAGATCCACATTAGGACCCAAAGGCCTAGATAAAATGTTAGTTTCTGAAAATGGTTCAGTAAG
>DAGQ01000015.1:0-32874 GCA_002498205.1 Euryarchaeota archaeon UBA596 | reverse complement strand
GCAAAAATGTTGATTGATATTGCAACAAATCAAGAAAATACCGTACAGGATGGGACGACTTCTTCAATTCTATTAGCATCAGAACTATTACAAAATGCTTGGGAGTTATATGTAAAAGGGATTCATCCATCAATAATTGCAAATGGATATTCGCTTGCATATCAAAAATCTACAGAATTTTTAGAATCTTTAAAAATTAATTCAACAGATTCAAATATTCTTGAACTAGTTACAAAAACTTCACTTTCTGGAAAAGGAGTGAGTTCGTTACAAGAAGCTCTTTCTAAACTATCTTGTGAAGCAGCGAGAGGTGTTTCAAAAACTATGGAAAATGGTAAGATTATGGCCAATTCTAATGACATAAAAATTATTTCAAGAAAGGGAGGTGGTGCAACAGATAGTTACCTAATTGAAGGTTTGGTTCTAGCAAAGCAGGCATGCAGTCCTGACATGAAAAGAAATCATACCAAAGGGAAGATTTTGATAATTGATGGAGGAATTGAAAAAAGAAAACCTACGATTACTTCAAAGATTATGCTTTCTGAGCCTTCAATGATTTCTGCATTTAGAGAAAAAGAATTAGAATTAATTTCAAAACAAATTGATGATATTTTGAAATTAAAGCCAGATATTTTAGTTTGTAGAGATGGAATTGATGATTCAGCAATTAGATTATTAGAATTAAATGGAATTTGTGCTTACAGAAGAGTTGAAAGAACTGATTTTGAATTATTATCTAGAACATGTGATGCATCAATTGTTGCATCTCCAGCAAATGCAAAGAAGAGTGATTTAGGCTCTTTTGAATCAAGTGTTGAAGAAAACTGGTCTGGAGTAACACATTGGATTTTGAAAGGAACAAAACAATCTGGAATGACATTAGTAATTAGAGGAAGTAGTGACACATTAATTCAAGAAATTGAAACCTCATTTTCTGATGCATTAGGAGTAGCTTGTCAAATTTTAGAAGATGGGGCAGTACTTCCAGGAGGGGGTGCTACCCAAATGGCTCTAAGTAGAAAATTAAAACACTGGGCGGAACAGTTTGAAGGAAGAGAATCTCTAGCAATTCTTGCATATGCTGATGCTTTAGAAATAATTCCTAGAACTCTTGCAATTAATTCTGGATTTGATCCAATTGATCAGATTTTAGCTTTAAATGCTGCACAAGCTTCAGCTAAATCTGGAATTGCAAATAAATTAGGCATCAATATCATAAATGGAACGATTTGCAATATGTATGATTCTGGAATTGTAGAATCTATACAAAATCATCAGCAATGTTTAGCAGGTTCTACTGCGGCCGCTATTAGCATCCTTAGAATTGATGATGTATTATGGGCAAAAAATGATCCTACCTTCCCTGAAGGAATTGGCGAAGAAGAGTTTGAAAATGATTGATTTAATTATTTTTTAAGGATTTTATCATTTCATTACACATTAACTCTAAATCATATTCTAATCTGAATCCCCATTCTTTTTCTGACATTGATCCATCAACATCATCAGGCCAAGAGTTTGCATACTCCTGCCTATGGTCTGGAACATAATCACATTCAAAATCTGGTATCTCTTCTTTAATTTTTTCAGATAGTTCTTTAGCGGAAAAACTCAAACTAGGTAAATTATATCCACCTCTAATCGTCAATTTTTCACTTGGAGCATCCATTAATTCAAGTGTTGCTCTAATAGCATCTTTCATATACATCATTGGAAGTCTAGTTTCTTCATCTACAAAACAAGTATATTTCTTTGAAGATGTTGCAGCATGAAATATTTCCACGGCATAATCAGTAGTTCCTCCGCCAGGCATTACCTCCCATGAAATTAATCCGGGGTAACGTAAACCTCGAATATCAACATTATGCGAAGAGTAATAATATTCAGCCATTAATTCGCCAGTTACTTTAGTAACTCCATAAATTGTTGAAGGATTTAATGAGGAATTTTGTAATGCTAGTTTTCCTACATCTGAACCAAAAACTGCTATTGATGATGGTGAAAAAATTCTGTACTTATATTTCCTTGATAATTCTAAAACATTCAATAAACCATTGACATTAATATCCCAGCATAAACGTGGGTTTTTCTCCCCTGTTGCAGATAAAATTGCTGCTAAATGGTATACTTCATTAATTTCAAAATTTTTAATAATATCTTCCAAACCTTCCAAATCAAGTATATCCAATTTTTGAAATTTAATACCCATTTTTTCTAGATTATTATTATCTCTAATATCTGTGGCTATTATTGCATCTGAACCATGTTTTAATGACAATGCACGTAATAATTCCATCCCAATTTGTCCAAGTGCCCCAGTGACTAAAATTCTCCTTTCTGAAGCACCCCCCATAACTTAGCGACTAAGCAGACAATACTTGAATCTGAAGGTATAACTCCTGAAATTATCGGCCTGATTATAAAAATAATACAAAATGATAATTAAACGGGACAAATCGATTAGTATCCCGTTGATAACGTGAAGTATGTGATTGTGTCAGGCGGAGTCCTTAGTGGATTGGGAAAAGGTGTAACTGCTTCGAGCATCGGTGTACTTCTAAAATCAGCTGGATTAAATGTAACTGCGATAAAAATTGATCCTTATCTTAATAGCGATGCTGGTACAATGAGTCCGTTTGAACATGGAGAGGTTTTTGTTCTGGATGATGGAGGAGAAGCTGATCTAGATTTAGGAAATTATGAACGATTTCTTGATGTTACTTTAGGAAAAGATAATAATTTAACAACTGGAAAAATATATTCAAAAGTTATCGAATCTGAAAGAAGGGGTGATTACCTTGGAAAAACAGTACAAGTTGTCCCTCATATCACTGATTCAATTCAAGATTGGATTGAAGATGTAGCTCACGTTCCAGAGCAAGGAACAAATAAAGTTGCAGATGTCTGTGTTGTAGAACTAGGAGGTACAGTGGGTGATATTGAAAGTGCACCCTTTATTGAGGCATTAAGACAATTCCAATTTAGGGTAGGCTCTGAAAATATTTGCTTTGTACATGTTTCTTTGGTTCCTGTAATGGGTCCTGTTGGAGAACAAAAAACAAAACCAACACAACATTCTGTTCGTGAATTAAGGGGGTTAGGTATTACTCCCGACGTTATTATTTGTCGTTCTAAAACTAGTTTAACTGAAGATGCTAGACAAAAAATCGCATTATTTTGTCATGTAGAATCAAATGCTGTACTATCTGCTAGTGATGTTTCAAACATTTACAAAGTTCCTCTTTTACTTGATCAACAAGGAGCGCTTGTATTATTATCTCAAAAATTTAAATTTAAAATCCCAGTTAATAGACCATTATTAGATGAATGGATGTCGATGGCAATACAAATAGATGATTTAGATAAAGAGGTCTGTATCGCAATGGTAGGGAAATATACGGGGCTTTCTGACTCTTATTTATCAGTAATTAAAGCTTTAAATCATGCATCTATTGCATCATCTAGAAAATTAAATATTGAATGGATTGAAGCAAGTAATTTAGAAAATAATGTTGCAAAAACCGATCCTGAAATTCATGCAGATTCGTGGGAGAGATTGAAAAATGCTGATGGAATTTTAGTCCCTGGTGGTTTTGGAGATAGAGGAATTGAAGGAAAGATTCTGGCAGCAGAATACGCTAGAACTTCATCAACCCCATACCTTGGAATCTGTCTAGGTTTACAAATTGCTGTAATTGAATTTTGTAGAAATGTCTTAGGATGGAAAGATTCAAATTCAACAGAATTTAATGATAATACACCACATCCAGTTGTAATTTATATGCCTGAAATCTCAAAAACACACCTAGGTGGAACAATGAGATTAGGTTCTCGGCGTACAATAATAAATGATGAAAAAAGTATTGCATTTAAATTGTATAATGGCAATAAAAATATTCACGAAAGACATAGACATAGGTATGAAGTAAATCCTGATTTAATTGAATCTATTGAGGACGCGGGAATGAAGTTTGTGGGTAAAGATGATACAGGACAAAGAATGGAAATTGTTGAGATTTCAAATCATCCTTTTTTCTTTGCCACACAATACCATCCTGAATTTAAAACAAGACCAACAAAACCAAGCCCACCATTTTATGGCTTTTTAATGGCATCATCAAAACAATTTTAGTTATTTGGTGATTCTATTTTCACAATTTTTATTGTTCTATATCCTTGTATCATTTTAATATATTTTTTCCCTCTAATTTCTTTATCCAGTAAAGTATCTCCTGTATCTATCCTAATTCGAGAGATTGAAAGTAATTTTGCAGGTGTTGCAACCCCCATGATATTATCAATTCCAATTTTCCTTAAAACATCGGGAGATAATTGTAAATTCCCTCTCCCAATCAAAAACCCTTGACCCCCCATTGGAGATAATAATAAAACGATCTCATTTCCAGAAAAATTTTCTAAAATGGAAATTAATTCTTTTTCTGATAAATCAGCGCCTATTAATTCGTTTCCTTTACTAATATCGATCCCAAGAAGAGTTGTTTCCAAATGACAAAGTTTTGCAATTTTATTCAAACTTCCTCCAGCTCCCCAAACAATTAAACAATTTTCGTTTTCTACATAAAGTTCCATAATATGTTCACTTAATGATTCTAAAACTTCATCTTCGCCAACTGCTTGAACTTGATGCTTACTACCTTGAATCCAAAGAGGACTTGCAGGAGTAATTGCCTGGCCAAACATATCTATTTTCCACTCTCCTAAGCGATATGACTCTTCATCCATATCAAGAACTTCAGTAGTTGAAAAACCTAAATCTCCATTTATCCATGCTGCTAAAACTTCTGCTGCAGCCAAAGTATCTTCTGCAAAACAGCCAGAATACATTTTTACTCCTGATGGAACTCCGATTAAGGGTACTTCCAAAGAATCTAATGAATCTAATTTTTCAATAATATCTCTTGTAGTTCCATCTCCTCCTGCATAAAAAATTAAATCTATATCTTCTTCTAAAAGTAATTCTACAGCTAAAGATGTGTCTTTTGCTGAAGTTTTTCCATGCCAATCACCAATGATTTTCAAATTTGAAAATGGTATATCTTTCACCCAATTACCTCCCATTTTCCCTCCACAAATAAATAACTCAAATTCCAAACACTTTTTTGATTGGATTAATTTGAAAACATGCTCCATAGCATCCTTCATCCTAGGCCCTGCACGATCTTTAGCACCAGAAGATCTAGCCTCTTCAGCGCGACCATCACTACCCTTGAAACCTAACTTACCTCCAAGACCAGCATCAGGATTTACCAATACACCAATTCGCGCCACGACACTACGTAACGAATCACCATAATAACACAACTAGTGCCTGATGAGGCGTCGCTGTCAAATATAACCACATAAACGCGAGTATGATAACCATGTCATTAATATCGGTGGTTTTGGAAACAAATGAAGTCAATGAATACGTTTCTGGAATTACTGCTGCAGAAGTAATTATTGATATTCATGGTAAAAAACATGGGTGTGTTGCAGCAAGAATCGATGGAATACAAAGAGATCTTTCATATGAGATTTTAGAGAATTGTGAAATTGAGGGAATTAAAACTGAATCAGATGAAGGCATGTATATTCTAAGACACTCTTGTGCACATCTTTTAGCACAAGCAGTTTCTGAACTATATCCAAATGCTAAACCAACAATAGGACCTCCAGTAGAAAATGGATTTTATTATGATTTTGCAATGGAAAACATTGGAGAAGATGATTTAAGATCAATTGAAAAGAAGATGGAAGAATTATGTAGAAAAAATTTGAAAATAGAAAGGATTGAATATTCACAAGAAAAATTAAAGCAACTCTATGAAAATAATCCATACAAACTTGAAATTATTAATGAAAAAATTGGAGAAGGTACGGGTTCAACAATTTATCGTCAAGGAGATTGGTATGATTTATGTCTTGGTCCTCATGTACCATCAACTTCAAATTTAATGCATTTTAAATTAACTTCAATTTCATCTGCTTATTGGAGAGGAGATCAATCCAAAGAACAATTAGTACGAATTTATGGAATGGTATATCCATCTAAACATTTACTCAAAGAGCGTATAAAACAGCTTTCAGAGGCAAAATTAAGAGATCATAGAGTAATTGGAAAAGATATGAAATTATTTCATATTGATGAAACAGTAGGTCAAGGACTAATTCTTTGGACCCCGAGAGGGGCTAGTATTCGTCAAGAATTACAAAATTTTATTTCTTCTGAACTTCACAAACAATATTACAAACAAGTTTTTACCCCACATGTAGGTAAATTAGACCTTTACAAGGCAAGTGGACACTTCCCTTACTACCAAGAAAGTCAATATCCGCCATTAATTAATCATGAACAAATGAAAAAATTTGCTAATGAAGGTTGTTCTTGTTCTGATTTAGCGAATAAAATGGAAGAAGGTGAAATTGATGGATATTTACTGAAACCGATGAATTGTCCTCACCATATCAAAATATATTCTTCACAACCTAGATCTTACAGAGATTTACCATTAAGATTAGCTGAATTTGGAACGGTATACAGATGGGAACAATCAGGAGAAATCAGTGGAATGACAAGAGTTAGAGGTTTTACTCAAGATGATGCTCATCTTTTCTGCCGTAAAGATCAAATTGAAGATGAACTACTAGGATGTCTTAGTTTAGTAAAAACTATTTTTTCAACATTAGGAATGGAGAATTATAGGGTCAGAGTTGGTTTAAGAGATCCTGATAGTAGTAAATATGTAGGCTTAGAAAATCTATGGGATGCAGCTGAAGATGCATGTAGAAATGCAGCTAAATCCCTTGGTGTTGAATTTTCTGAAGAGCCAGGAGAAGCCGCTTTTTATGGACCTAAAATTGACTTTGTAGTTAAAGATGTACTTGGAAGAGAATGGCAATTAGGTACAGTACAAGTAGATTATAATCTACCTGAAAGATTTGATTTGCAATTTGCTGGAGCCGATGGAAAAATGCATCGACCAGTAATGATTCATCGAGCACCATTTGGTTCCATGGAACGGTTTTGTGGAGTTTTAATAGAACATTTTGCTGGGAAATTTCCTACTTGGTTATCACCAACTCAAGTAGCAATTGCTACTATTTCTGAAAAACATTCAGATTATGGAAGAATGATTGCTGAAAAACTACATTCATTAGGAATAAGAATTGATACTGATTTTTCTGATTCAACTATTGGCAAAAAAATAAAGAATTTGAGAAAACTAAGGCCACCATACACGCTAATACTTGGTGATGAAGAAGTTAATAATACTCAAGTTAGTATTCGTGGATTGAATAATGCTCAAAGAAATGGAATACCCGTAGAACAATTTGTTTCAGAAATTCTTGAAGAAATTAATACAAAAAATAAAATGTATAGTTTGACTCCTAAAAACTAATTTATTTGAATACACAAACTTCTGGTTTTTTGAAAAACTTATGTCTATACTTCGCTATAATTCGATATACAATATCTCTAAGGGGTAGTGGAAATACCCAACAAAAAGGATACCATATAGTGTAATACCATTTCAAGTAGAGTAGTATTCTAATTCCAGCAGCAGAACGAATATATGTTTTCCCATTACGAATTAAATATACTGTATCTGCATTTCTTTGTTTTTTGCTGAAGCCCTCAATTATTTTTTGGCCTTCTTCTGATTCAATAGACAAATATGTTAATTTTTTCCCTATTTTTTTCCTCTTATCAATAAAAATAGCTATTCTATTACAAAGCCCACATTCTCCATCAAGTAATAATATATCAGATTCCAAACTCATTTTCTCACTCCAAATCTTCTATTGACCAAGTATGAACATAAACACCATCTGACATATGTACATAATCTGGCTTTAATGGGTTTTTAATTCCAAGGTTATAAGACTCTGTAAGCGTATTTACGGTTAATTCTGCTTTTGCTTCTTTAAATTTCCAAGGATCGTGTAAGGTATAAGCAATTTTTGCAGATTTTTTATGTTCAACATATAACGAATATCTTTCAAAAAGAAATTCCTCCAATGAATTGGATTTTGCTTGAATTTCTTCACCAATAGCAACACATGAACCTTTAAGTTCAAATCCTTTTATTGATCTCTTTGATTCCCAACTAAAATTATCTTTATCTATCTGCAATTTACATTTAGCATATCTATATGGCAATCCATAAGCCCATGGAGCATATGTACAAGTGATTCTACTTTGTGCGTCTAGTGTTAAAAAAAGGACTCCTGCCTTACCATTTTTCTTAACATAAGTTCTAATATTAAATTCTGGAAAAGTGGAAATACCTGGGACAGCAGGTAAAAATCGTGGCCTAACGTTCTTCATTAAAAATGGAATTACCCCCACATATGATTTGCCATTAAAAAAATCTATTTCAACTCCTTGAGGTATATATGGTTTCAATTTCTCAGGATCTACTTCCCAGTGTAAAAAACTCAAATGCCTCCACTCTTGAATTAGTGAATGAGAACGATTAGGCATAGAAAAGGGTAAATGATCTCTTCTAATCGTACCCATATTTATCAATTTTATTTACTCTTCTTGTAAGACTTTATTTTCACTTAATTGTACTGCGGGGGGGAAAAATATCAATTTAATTGCTAATAATAATGCTAACGTTCCTGTTATACCAGACACATATAATAACCAATATGGTTTTTCTATTTCATTGGAAGTTTCAATACTAATTACAGGCTCTGTATCATCTTCACAGTCATCTCCAAAACAGTATGTATTTATCGCTTCTAAATGAATGTCGGCTTTTACTGTAACTGTAAATGTCCTATTATCAATTAACGTATCATTTAAGTATACTAAATTCACATATTCATATGTACCAATATCTGATGTTTCATTAAAATATAATTCAAATGTTACTGCACAACCTGGTGTTTTATTTCCTGTTTCATCTATACAAGTTCCATTAGAAGTCCAACCTAATAGAATCCCTGAATCCCAATCGGTTGAACCATTGTAAAGTCCATCTCCATCAGAGTCATGAACAATCCTATGTGTTACATTTTCTCTAGAGTCAAGATTCATCCAGTATACACTATCTCCAAGTAGAATATTAGCATTATTTGGCTCAATATTTGATTGCTTAATATTGACTGTTAATGCACTAGCATCATGAGAGCCTACTGGGGCAATAAATAATGGTAAAATAAGTAGAAAACAGACAATTAGGCTTGTACTCCCTCTGCGCATGCCAGTCCCAAGTAACCAATGCATAAATAAAAAACGCTGCACACGGACTATTAATGGGTGAACAATCACTTGTAACTCCTATTGATTTTGGGAATAAGGAAATCTTAATCTTAGTCACCACATTTTTAGTAGTAATTAGCGTAGTTTCTACTTCAATTTTCTTTCTTAGTAATGATGATATGAATGAAACAAGTGTAAATCCAATTTTTAGTGGTGGCGACCCTCTTTTACAAGGTGAAGGGCATGACCACAGAAACGCATCTCAGCATAATCTATCTTCTGGGAATGTTGAGTTATTAGATTTTGAACCGCTTACAAATCCGGGTAATGCTGAAATTCAAGTTGCTACGGCTCCTGATGGTAGAACATATGTGTATCAAGCAGGATGGTCTGAATTTCATATTACTGATGTTACAGATCCAAGAAATATTACCCAAGTAGGGAAATATTATGATCCAAATACCCAGGTATTAGATGTTAAGTATCTTGAATATGATGGGCGAGAATATGTAATAACTCAAAATCAATTAATTGATCCAGGATATGCAGATCCTAATGTTGGAGAATGGTCAGATCCATTTCAAGTATCTGTAAATTTAATTGATGTAACAGATAAAACTAACCCAATACATGTTGATTCTTGGTATGATGCAGATCATCCAAGTGGACCACATAATCTTTATACACATATGATTGATAATGAATGGTATATTTTTGTTGCAAACCCCGATTATGATGATTGTGATACTGCTGTGGGTGAAGCTTGTGGAGGAGTAACCATTGCTCACCTAAATTTACAAGGTTCTGCTGCAAGAATATTAGATGGTGTTCCTTCATCTGGAGTTGGACACACAGTAATTAAAGTTGGAGAGTATGAAGTTAATTGGGCTTCTACTAATGGTGGTTGGATTTACATTCACGATATGACTGTACAATTATGGCCAGGAAATGATACTGAAGACCCAAGACATGGAAGAACATACCTCTATGGCGCATATTGGGAAGCTGGGTTAAGAATTGCAGATGTTTCTGATGTTCCTCACCCCACTAACTCTCCTCAATTATATGTCCCAATGGCTACAACATGTAAAGCGGGTTTGGGAAATCCCCTTATGTGTAGATGGAGGGCTCCAGAAGTAGGGCAATGGATGGAGTTTTCTGATTTTGATAATGATGGTTTACCTGATAGTGGAACTAACGGGAATGAAAATGGCGGACGTTCATCTTATATCCACTACACAGAGCCATTTCCTGAAATGGTTGACGCTACCCATTTAGGATATGAAGGGAAAAGACATCTTACACTTGCTGCTACTGAAGTACTTTCAACCTCTGTTGGAACTGGTATGACATATCTTTTAGATACAACCGAATATAAAATGGAAAATGGAAATTTAAGATTCTTACCGGAACTAATTCACGATTGGGAAATTCCTTATGCGCATGAACATTGTTATGGAGCAGATTGTGAAGCTCATCCAAGTGCTGAAGAATGGTTGCTTTTCAGCCCACATAATCTTGATTCTGAATATTTCATTACAGATGAAACTACAGATACTTCCCACGGAGGTGGATGGGATGGAAGATTATACATCTCACATTATCATGCTGGCTTATGGGTAGTCGATATTGAAACACTAATGGCAGCTAATGATGAAGACAATAATACTGAGGTTCATTTTGATTCTACTGTGGCATTCTATTTACCACATGGTGTAGACGGTTCACAACTTGATTCTGATTACTATGACTTTGGTTGGACTCCATTTTTATGGGCTGCTGAATGGCAAGATGGAATTACATATGCATCTTGTATCACAACTGGATTATATGTCATGCAATTAGATGTTGATATACCATATACAAATTAAAGAGGAATAAAAATGAATTTAAATAAAATATTATCTGTATTTTTGATGTTACTAATATTATTGCCTGGTTGTTATGAACCTGCCGCAGAAAAAAACGCTGATGAGTTCTATGGAATAGATATTGATAGTAAAGATGTTCCAATGTTTACTCTAATTACTGAAAATGGTACTGAATTTAACTTAAGTGATTATGAAGGAAAAGTAGTTGTTATTTCATTTCTGTTTACTAGATGTCCAGATGTTTGCCCAGTTGTTGTTCAATCTCTGAAATGGTTATCTCAACAATTCCCTGATGAATACAAATCAGAATTAGAAATTCTAGCAGTAACAGTAGATCCATGGCTTGACACTCCTGAATCAATGAAACAATGGAAAGAAAATATGTCTGCAGATTGGAATTTTCTATCATGGAATGTTGATCCAGATAATGATGGCACATGGAATCCTGAAGAAATGGCAGTAATGGAAGAAGTATGGGGGGCATTCGATGTGGGTTTACAAACTTACAAAGCAAATGAGACAAATAATTCTGAGACTAGTGGAAGACACCATCCATTTGAATATTTCATCGACCATACAACATCTACATTTATTTTAGATAAAAATTTGAAGCAAAGAATAGAATGGATGGATTTAGATTGGGTCCCAGAACTAGTCGAAAAAGATGTAAGGAAATTACTTGATGAAGATATAAATTAAACTCTTCTTTTCAGTTTTTCCATAGCTTTATCTAATTCTCCCAACTTTTCTAAACATAATTCTAATTCACCAAGTTCTAGTGATTGTATTGATTCAGCGAGATTTTGTTCTGCATATCTACGATCTTCATCTAAAATATCAATTCCTATTTTCTCACACTTCTCTCTTAACATAGACCATTCATTCTTAGCAAAATCTAATAATTCGTTAGCTTCTGAAAATGATTTTGTATCCGATTCTAAACTTTCATTCAAACGTTGAAGTAATATTGCTGCATGATTCCATTCCAGGTTCTCAGCGGCTTCTTCAATTTCTTTCAAGCGTAATTCCCAAGATTCATTATTTCCTAGATTCTTCCATTTGGATTTAATCTTAGATTTTTTATTTAGTGCCTTCCTAATGTAATCCATAGATTCTCTTTCCTTATCTAGTTCTCTTAAGATACTTTCAGTCAATCCTCTACCTAAATTATAATCTCCCTTTTCAATTGCATTTTTTGCTCTATTCAAATTTTCATTCCATAATTCTAAATTTAGGCCTTCTGATGCCTTCATTTTTTGTTCAGCGACTTGAATTAATTCATTAGAAATTTCTGCATTCGCTTCAACAGAAGATAGCTGTAGAGGGATAGATTCTGCAAATTCAAATGATTTTTTTGGGTTTTCATTTTGTAAATTAGTTTCTGCTTCCGATAATATTTTTTCTAATGATTGAATTGCTTCACCTTTATGCTCTCTCAACAATTTTTTTGCTTTACTAATTGCTTTTTCTGCTTTATCCCACCATTCTGTAATTTCTTTAGCTTGTTTTTTTGCTAAACGAAATAATGATTCTCCTTCTTCTAAACTACCTAATTCGACTTCCCTTTCAGCTTGAATAAATGTTTTTCTGGATTTTTTAGACATCGGGGCTATATTTTCAGCTTTCATAATAATTAATTCTGCATCTTCTCTAATTTCTGATATATCTTCTTCTAAACGAATAGCTCGCGTCATTGAATCTCTAGCTCTTGATAAAATTTCAAGACCAAATTTTGGATCCAAGTGACCTTCTTGTGAGGCTGTTAAAACTAAAGATGCCGCTTGATCTACAGTTCTACCTTTAGATCTATGGAGTAATAACTCTCCCTCAATTAAATCTAATTTTTGTTTGAATTCTCTCCGTATATTTTTCTGCTCATCGCTTCCAAACCAATCAGAGAATGAAATTAATAATCCAACTAAGATGGGGAATATACCATAATTATTTGTCTCAAAACCTTGAGGTATTAATACAGATAAGCCTGCAAATACTCCAATCATATACATAATTGAGCGATATCTTACTACTTTAAATTCCCCAAATAAAATCTTTCTTGATGAAATAAATAATGCCATTGAACAAATAATTAATACTATACCTCCTATTAATTTAAATCCAGAATTAGAAATTGAGTTTATCCCTAAAACAGCAAGAGGTGTCCAAAAAATACTTGTTATTGCTCCAATTCTAGAGCGAGTAGTGGGACTTGAAACGGAAAGATCTGGAAGCATTCCAACCCATAAAAGAGCAACTACAGCTGGAGTTAAAACTTTCAAAGGATCGATATTATTAGTAAAAATTGGCCACATACACCAAAAAGCTGCTAAAAATAATATTGAGCCTGAAAATAAAGAAAGTCGTTCTATTCTATTTTGAATAATTACTTCTTCTTTTTCTATCATTTCAGATATTGAATATTGCATTTTCTCACCATTTTTAATATTATTTTCTCTTTCTTGGTTTCATTTTAATAAAAAATAATACACAAAAGAAAATAAAGAAAAATATAACGATTGTAATCGTATTAGAGAATTCTAAATCATTATTTTCTTCGAAATCAAATTCATAACTATTGTTAAATTGAATATTTTCAATCCCAGATTTAAATGTATAATTTACTTCTAAATTTTCTGTTTCATTTAAATTATATTTCAATGTAAAATTTGTAAATCCATATCCTTCAAATGTCGAACTAGTTCCATTATAATCTAAACATTTGCTTTGAATACAAATTATTACATCATATTCAGAACCACCCGCATTTACTAATCTAAATTCTAATTCATTTTCTCCTTGGATTAATTTTTCTGATGAGATAAAAATATCTGCACTAATGATGTCAATAATTGGTGGCGGATGAACAATTATTTGAAAACGCTCTTCAGCAGAATTACCCGAAAAATCTGTAGCATTCACGACTAATTCATGAACACCCACTTCAAGTTTTGGAATCTCTGCAGATTTTATACCCTCCCAACCGACTTCATTACTATCCGCAAAAGTTTCTCCGTCTAAACTAACTAAAAACCTAACATCTTCAATAGAATTAATATCATCATAACTAGGGTACAAATCAATATTGATTGTATCTCCAGAAAAAATACCAGAATATGGGTCAACCAAACCAAATTGATTATTTAACTTCATATTTATTCTTGGAGAGGACCCATCTAGAACTGTAACGTTCCATGATTTCATTAAATCATTTCCAACTTCATCTGATACTCTTAAATTTAATTCCCAAATCGCTAATTCTCTTTGTTCATGTTGTTTATCATTTACAATAAAATTGATATTTGAATTTTGACCTTGCCAAAATACTACACTCATTTCATTTCCATCTGCAGCCCACCCATCAATATGGTTTGATGTCCAATAAACTAGTAAATCAGAAGGGCCATCGTCTTCTAGGGATAAATTGAAATTTAACATTTGACTAAATTCTACCAATAAATTTTCACATTCTAATAAATTATTTTCAAGTGGATTATCAATACATTCTGCATCTCCGAGTAAAGTGTTGAGAGTAGGTGATTTAGAATCCAAATACCAACTTTTATTCCAAAAATCAGTAAGCCCTTGATGATCTGTACATTCAAAAATTGTTTCAAGATTTGTATCTGATGAAAACCCTAGTTCTGTTAAATTTACAGTAACTGACATTTGTGAAAATTGGGTAATTATATCACCTGATTCAAATTTCCACATACATTCTAAATTAGGACCAAATCCAATTTCGTGAGAAGAGTCTACAGAATTTGATCCATCAAATGTTATATTTTTATCCAGAGGCAATGATAAGCCAATATGGCCAATTACATTAGGGTTTACAACAGGAGGTGTATTTTCTCCAAAAGTAATTGGAATTGAACCTCCAATTCCTGAGAAACTACGATTAACAGTAAATTCTGTAGGATTACCTTCCAATAAATCCAAATTTGGAGAATATCTAAATTCCCAATCAGAAGGTGTTGATATTTTCATATTTGCTAATTGTCTCAAATCGTTCTGTAAAGGTATTTCTAACAAACGATTACCAGTAAAACCCGAATGTACTGATAAAAGTGTAGACTCATTCCACCCCCAAGTCCCTAAATCTAAATCGATCCAACTATTTTCTGGTTTAACTAACTCTGATGTTTGAGTAAATTCGCCATCTATCTTACAACAACCCCCAAAATAAGAATCTGTCCAAGCTTGTTGGTTTAGCCAAATTAAAAATAATTCTATCTCATTATTTTGTAATACTTCATCTTTATCACCAATCCAAAAATCAATTTGTCCAGACAACCCTAAATATTTCATTGGAAGTAAATTTACTCCCATATGCATTGAAAATGAATAATTTGCAAACCAACTTAAATCTAAATCTGAATCTGAAGACATAGAGTTCAAGAAAGTTAGTTCAATTTCTCCTCCTGAAGTATTTACCTCATCTTCTTTTTCGATTTCATAATTCTCAGATTCGGAATTAAAATTTATATTAATTGATTCTGCAATTAAATAAACATTAGAAATTAAATGCTGCTCTTCATAACCATCTGCATTAAATTTAAATCTAATACTATGATTTGACATCACAAAAATTGAGTCTCCTGAATTAATAATATTTTGTTGGAGCACTATTCCAGTCCAACCCTCAATAACTGAAATTTCAGCAGAACTAATTATTTGACCCGAAACCTCATCTAAAAAATTAAATGATAACTCAATAGAATCTTCCATACTTTGTGATTCTGCAATTGAATTAGGAATAATACTAGTAAATATACTAAAAAATAAACATAAAATCATTATCATTTCTTTTTTCACGATATCACCTAACTAATCTGAATAAAGGATACAAGTACCCCTATTATCAATCTCTAAAGGAATTATTTTATTTTGTGGGAATACAGACTTTACTTTTTCTAATACATCATTATTTCCATCAAAAAGGATGAAACCTCCTCCTCCAGCACCTAGTAGTTTAGCACCTTGGGTTCCGCAATCAAATAATTTTTGAAACATTAAATCTATTTCATCATTAGAAATACTGGGACTTAATTCTTTTTTACAAGCCCAAGTTTCATCTAATAATTTGGCTAATCCCAAAAAATTTTCCTCAACAATCATTTTCTTAGCCTTCTTTGCTTGAACTACTAATAAATCTAAATTATTTCGATTTTGACTTGTTTTACTATTTTGATCTTTAAGTATCTCATTTGCTAATCTTGTAATGCCTGTATAAATTAATGAAAAATTACCTTTTAATTGTATTTCATCAGATATATTTTCTACAATTACTGTACCATCTTGATTAAAAATAATATGATTACAACCCCCAAATGCTACTGCATACTGATCTTGTTTACCAATAGTTTGACCTAATATATTTATTTCGATTTTACATGCTTCTTCTGCTAATTGTCTAGAAGTAGGTTTTCTACCCGCGAAACAATGTAATGCATGTAATAATCCGACTGTTACTGCAGAAGACGAGCCTAAACCACTCCCCTTACTAGGAATGTCTGCAATTGTTGTAATTTCAACCCCTTTAGTAACTCCAGTCATCCTCATAGCTTCTTTAACTAATTGATGATTTAAATTTTCAAAATCATCAACAATTTCCATCTCAGAATATGAAACTCTTACTGAATCATCAAATCTTGAATTAACGGTCACATATACATATTTATTCAAAGCTACAGATGTAACACAACCACCGTCATCTGATGTGGAATAATATGCTTCTAAGTCCGTTCCACCGCCACAAAATGAAACTCTTAGGGGCGTTCGGCTCACTATCATTAGAGCGCGGAGGATGCTCTTATTCAAGAAAGACACCCCTATTAGTTCAATTATTTTGCCTTTCAAGATAGGGGAAGGGTTATTGATAGCCGTCTAAACGATTAGGTCGAAGAGCATGAATTCCCTGATAACAATGAACGATTTAACTAATGATGACATTCATAGAATTCTATTAGATGCTGAAAAATTATTACCTGTTGCAAAAGGTAACTTTCACCTTCCTTTGTTAAAAGGGAAGATTCTTGGAAATTTATTTTTTGAGCCATCTACTAGAACTAGAATGTCATTTGAAACTGCAATGAAAAGATTGGGTGGAGATGTAATTAATTTAGGTGCTGTAGCATCTTCATCTGTTGTAAAAGGTGAAACATTACACGACACTATTCGTATGGTTGATGGATATTCAGATATTATTGCATTAAGACATCCGCGCCAAGGTGCTGCACAATACGCCTCTGATTGCGCAAAAGTTCCAATTGCAAATGCAGGTGACGGTGCTGGACATCATCCAACACAGACTATGCTAGATTTATTTACAATCAAGCAAGCACATGGAAAAATCGAAAAATTAAACGTAGTATTAGTTGGTGATCTTCGATTTGGAAGAACTGTTCATTCACTTTCATACGCTTTGGTTAGATTTGGATGCAAACTAACATTAGTTAGTCCAGAAAGTCTGCGTTTACCTGAAGAAATTGTTAATGAATTAAAGGAACAAGGTGGTGAATTGACAATTACAGAGGATTTGAAGCCACAATTAAAAGATGCTGATGTAGTATATATGACTAG
Source organism: Euryarchaeota archaeon UBA596 (assembly GCA_002498205.1). Lineage (GTDB taxonomy): Archaea > Thermoplasmatota > Poseidoniia > Poseidoniales > Poseidoniaceae > MGIIa-I. The sequence goes on along the minus strand of DAGQ01000015.1, from coordinate 15,213 downwards.
GATTCAAAAAGAAAGATTCCCTGATGATGATGAATATTTTAGAGTTGCTGGAATATACAAATTAGTTGCAAATGATTTAGCTTCAGTAAAAAAGGATATGATTGTAATGCACCCCCTTCCTCGTGTAGATGAAATTAATCCTGATGTTGATTCTACAAGACATGCAGCATATTTTGAACAAGCGTTTAATGGAGTAGTAACTAGAATGGCGTTACTTTGTGATATGTTAAATGTCCCAATTCCAGAAAATATCGGGGGTGGAAATTAATGACTGCAGATGAACAATCAATGAGAAGGGTTACCGCAATTCGAAATGGTACTGTAATTGATCATATACCTGGTGGAATGGTGTTACAGGCATTACAAATTTTCAATGTAGATGGAAGACATTCAAATCCAATTTCTTTAGTGATGAATGTTCCATCTAGAAAACTTGGAACAAAAGACATATTGAAAATCGAAGATAGAGAATTAACTCAAGAAGAACTTGATCGATTAGCATTAATTGCCCCTATGGCTTCTGTATCTATTATTCGGAATTATTCTGTTGCAGAAAAATTATCAATTCAAATCGGTGATGAAATGATAAATGTTGCACATTGTATTTATTCGAATTGTATTAGTAATGCTGAAAGAGAGCCTTTGCCACATCGCCTAAAAGTGTTAAAAACGTCACCAATGACTCTACAATGCCATTATTGTGGAAGAATTCAAAATTTAGATAGATTAGTAAATAATTTGCTGTGAGAAAATGCGTTTAATTTCTTGGAATGTAAATGGGATTAGAGCCGCCATACGCAAAGGTTTAGATGAATTCATTAATAATTTAAAGCCTGATATCTTAATGTTACAAGAAATTCGTTGTTTAGAAGAACAACTTCCAAAAGATTGGGTTCCTCCGCTTGAAATGAATTATGCTTGGCATCCTGCAATAAGGAAAGGTTATTCTGGAGTTGCTACACTATCAAATCAAGATTTCACAATTATTGGTAAAGGAAAAAATAATGAAAATGATGATGAAGGAAGAATATTAATTACCAAACATGGAAATTTGACATTAATTAATACATATCTACCTAGTGGGAGTTCAAAAATTGAAAGACAAGCATTCAAAGAAGAATGGATGGATAAATATTTAATTTGGCTAAATGAATACGTTAATCTAGATTCACCTGTAATTATTGCTGGTGATTTAAATATTGCACATACGGAAAATGATATTTGGAATCCTTCTGGAAATAAAATGACTTCTGGGTTTTTACCTAATGAAAGAGAATGGTTCGATAGGATACTTGAAAATGGGTGGGTTGATGTTTGTAGAAGGGAATTTGGTGATGTAAAAGGACCATACTCTTGGTGGTCAAATAGAGGGAGAGCGAGAATTCTCGATAGAGGATGGAGAATAGATTATTTTTTAGCAAATAAGGCAGCAGCGAAGCTAGTAATTAATGCAGAAATCAATCGAGAAGGGGGACTAATAGTTAGTGATCATGCACCTGTAATAATTGATTTAAAATTATGATTCATCGATTATCCATTTTTTCATAATACATGCTTTACAAATTTCTTGACTTGTGATTTCTCCACAAATTTTACAATTATTTGCGCTTTTATTGCTAAAATCAGAGACCTGTCCATTAGTATTATTTTTTACAAACATTTCCTTTATTGAATCTGATGAATGTACTAAACCATGACGCGTTCCTGGAACTGCATCTTCCATCTTAGCAACAATATCTCTATGTAAAATTCTTAATGCTTGATGAGAGTGTGGACATTCATCATCATGGAATGGTAAATCTAATGTCATGGCATAAGCTTGAACTTCTTGTTCTGGGATCCATCTTATTGGAACAATTCTAGGAGCCATTCCTTTAATTGGTGCCCAGGTATGTGGTGCTAGACGTATTGTTCGTTCTAAATCTCCTTTTTGTAAATTCATTAAAACTGTCTGTGCCATATCATCTAAATTATGTCCAAAAGCAACATAATCAGCATTAATTTCTGAAGCTAATTTGTTAATCCCTTGCCTTCTAAAAACACCGCAAAAAGAACAAGGTGACATTCCCCGAACTTCATCATGTTTTTCACTAACTTTAGGGATTATTTTTACAACATTGTCCATATCATCAAAGCCTAACGATTTATAACTCAAAGACTTAAATTCGATTCCGAGTTTATTGGCTAACTCTTCAGCACATTCCATTGAAGGTTGTCTATAACCCTCAATACCTTCATTTACACAACCCGCAATTAACGTGACATCTTGTCTATCTTTCAAAAAATGGTGTAAAGTCTCCAAAAGAACCGCAGAATCCTTACCTCCACTAACTGCAACCATAATTGTTGTTTTTTCTTTTTTTCCACCTTTTGGAAGTATTAATTGTTTTCTTAATTCTTTGCCAATTCTTTTTCTAACACTTCTTATTAGACAACTTGAACAATAATGTTGTCCAGAGTATTCTTGGAATAAAATCGCTGGTTTTCGACAACGGGAACATGGTGAAATCTCAATCGCCGACACAATACTCGCATTGAATCTGAACCTTCAACTCATCGGACAAACTAAACTTTAACAAAATAGAATAATTGATTGAAATTATTAAGTTCAAAATTAATACAATTTAATCCCTCTATATTATTCCATACTTTACTCCTCATTTCAATGTTAGGTAAATGATAATATCTAGAAATCTTAGATGAATCTGGTAAAGTCCAGGAAACCCACACTACATCTTCATTTTCAGAATCAATTATCCCATTAATTACGGAGGGTGCGGATGGATCCCAACATGAGATTAATATCTCACCGTTCTTTTTTATTACTCTTGAAAATTCATTCAAAGCAATTTTATTTAATTCGGATGGTAAATGATGTAATACTGCAATACACATTATAGCATCGAATTCGTCATCAATAAATTGTAAATTACAAACATCTGATTTGAAAATATTTTCTCCGGAACGACCACATTCTTTCTCAGCTTTAATTGTCGCATTTACCATACTGGATGAGATATCAATTGCAGATACTTTGAATCCTAGTTCTTCTGCTAATCTAACATGTCTTCCATTTCCACAACCTGCAATTAATATTTTTAGTTCTTTTTGAGTATTTTTTGAGATCAAATTATTTAACCACTCTACAACAAAGTCCCATGTATTTGTACGTTTTTTCCCAAAATCAGACCCTATTGAATCGTAAGCAAATGTGACTGATTTTCTCGGGTCCATAATATACGCTAAGATAGTTTGGATTTGATTGCTTTGGAAAATTAAATTAATATTAGTTATAATTATTCAATTTAATTTTTAATTTTCCAATTGAAAAATTCAAAAAAAGATAAAATATGTTTCGGTAACAAAAAATAGAGTGACTAAACGATATTTAGAGAGTTAAATTACCCCCAAATATCTTGAACTAGGCTACACACTGATGCATCTAGAGGCGTATGTTACAACGATTATTAGCATCATTTTGTAATATTCCAAGTGTTCGATTTGCAGCGATTATCGATAATATTGGGAATGAATTGATGCAAACTTATAGTACTAAAAGACAAGACGTTTCATTTATGGACTTTGGTGCCCTGCTACAAACAATCGATATGAGTGCGAAATTATGTGGCATGGGTGATGCTAATCAATGTTGGATTGAATCAAAAAATGGAACTATCCTTTTGTGTGCATTACCGGATAGGAAGTATATTGGTATTTTAACTGACGAAAACCCTAATCTTGGTAGAATAAGTTATGAATTAGATACAAAAAAAGAAGCAATTGCTCAGTTAATATAAGGTGATAAAAATGTTTAATTTACCGTTAGGAAGTGAAGAAAAAAAGAGTGAGTCTCCTGATTTAGAAATCAATAGTAGTGATATTGATTATGGAGTAATTAGTTATTATTTACCAAAAACTAAAACTCCATGTGGTTATAGATTAATAGCAGGAAAAGAAATCGTAGGATGTTTAGCAAAAACCGGTAAAAAGAAAAATTATATTGGTGCTAAAGAGGCCATAGACGAACTTAAAAAAGTAAGTAATAAGAATAAATTAAGAACTGTAAGATCTACTTGGTCACAAAAAGAATTCGCTGAGGTTGCGCTATTAGTTCCCGCAGCATTCTATGATATTTCGTCCTTAACTGGAATTACAGCAAAACACTCATTCTCTAGTGGATTTGATTCATTACAAGCAAGTTCATTCGTAGACACACTTACAGAAAGATCATCTGTAATAGGGGCACTAGCTTCTCAAAAAGGCATGACTATTCATTCAAAAGGAGAATTGCCTGTAGATGTTGAAAATTTAGCAAGCACAATCAAATCTGAATTAGATCGTTCATCAAAAGTAGTAAATAAATTAGAATTACCTACATTAAATAGAGTTACAATACATATGCAAGATGGTTCACTTTTAATGATGAGAGTTGATGATTTAGATATTGTAGCATGGGTTTCAGAAGGCGCAGACCATGATGCAATACTAATTGATTCAATGGCAAAGTTAAATTCAATGCCCATGTCAAATATTGCTGATGATGATGGAAGTATGCTTGAAGAAGGACTTAATACACTTGAACGTAAAGGTGGTTTAGACAATTTACTTTCAATGTTGTCAAGAGGAAATTCTGAATCAATAAGTGGTTATATCAGAGTTGAAAATGAAAAAGATGTTTTAGATATTTTAATTAGTGAAGGGATTCCTGTAGGTGCGCGTTCCATTAAACCACTATCAATGAAGGATGTTGCTTACAGTTCAACGGCACCCAAAGCAAAATTAACACTATATTCTCTACCAAAAATTGAAAGATTAAAAGAACATTTGAATACTACTAAAAAGTTTACTTTGAATTCATTTTGTGACAATATTGCTAAATCAAGAACTAGATCAAAAGATAGAGAAAAACAAATAAATAAAAGATTAATGAAAATGTTTGGTTTTGCAATTGGAATTGAAGACTTATCAAAAGATCTTGGAGAATGGACGTTGAAAGAGAATAAATCTACTGGAGCGAAATTACTTCCAAAAGCACAAAGTGGAACAATGTTAATGCCTACTTCTGTAATTGATTCTAAAGAGTTTGATAAAATAAAACAAGAACAAGCACGATTAATTAAAGAAGTCGCTAAAATGGAAAGACAACGTGATAATGTTAAAGCATCATATGAATCTTCTAAAGTTGAAGTAGATGGAATGAGGGCAAGAATCTCAGAGATGCAAAAATTAAATACTGATAATGTTGATCAAATTTCACAATTAAAAGTGGATTTAAGAGAGTCTACTAATGGTCAAGAATTAGCATTAAGTCGTAATGAGAGTCTCACTCATAGAATTAAAGAATTAGAAAATCAGGTAGAACATAGAATTGAAGAATTAGCTCAAGCTGTAGGTGAATCTGAAAGTCGCGAGAAATTACAAAGAATGGTAAGTGAACTTTCAGAACAGGAAATTAGATTAAAATCAGAAGTTGAAGCGGGAGATATTAGATTAAGACAACTAAGAGCATCTATTGATGCTGATGACAGGAGACATAGAATGGTCGCTGACCAACTTGAATCACAAAGAGAAAGACATCGCCAAGCTACTGCAATTTCAAATGAATTAGAACGTAGAATAGAAAGTCAAAATAAAGAATTAGAAGATTTAGATGCAGAAGCTGCATCCCATAGAAAATTAATGGAAGAAGAAAGATCTTATTTCTTAGATTCCGAAAGAAGATTAGGACATTTACACGCTGAAGTAAAAGAATTACATGAAGAAAGGCGTAGATTAATGAGAGAATTAGGTGATTTAAGTGGAAGACGATCAGAGGCTGAAACTGAAGTAAATAATTTGATTTCAACTGCTGAATCTTTGAAGGATGCACATGATGCAGCATTATCTGATATTGATGAAGCAAATGTAATTAGAGCAAAATTACGTGATGAACCATTAGCTCAGGCATTGTTAGGTCAAGATCATGGTTTCTCGTCTCTTGCACCAATAATGCAAAGGTTAGATCGGATGAGAGAGCTTGGATATAGTTTAACTTTGATGGATAGAGCCATAGAAAGAGGTTTAACAATTATTCAACATAATGTAGATAATGTTGCAAAAACCCCCAGATACTTATTATCATCAGAAGTTATGGATTTATTACAATCACAAACTCCAGAAACTGCTAGTACAATTAGAGGATTGACTAATTGGTCTGTACGTCAACGCCTTGAAAGTAAATTAAAAGAAATTGTTCAATTAGTTGTTTTAGATTTAGAAGGATTGCTAGATGAATTTGAAAGATCAACAACATTATTGAGAAAAATGAGACAAATGATTACACAACTTGAAGAATTGGGAGTTCCAAAAGAAACTCTATATAGGCTTGAAGCATTATGTAATAGGCCTGAAGCATTACCCCATATAGCAAATAATTTACGTGAAACGATTCAATCTGCACTAGATTCAATATTCTTAGAAGCTGATCAAGGAGATGCTGGTGTGGCAGTAGTTATGGAGAAAACTGCAAATTCATTAGATGAAGCAATGAAACAACTAGATGAAACAGGCCTTACATTTAGTTCTAAAAAACCAACATCACTATGGAGGTTTCAAGAAAATGGCCTACTGCCTCATGAAGATATTAAATTAGAATCGGAAAGGCCTTCCGTATCTGAGGAAATTATACGTGAATTAAATCCACATAATGCTAGTAATTCTGAAAGTGTTGAAGTTAGCAATGAGACAGTAAATGACGAAGATGGCTGGACTTCTATGGAAATCATCACTTCTAAGGAAGTTAATGAAGAAAATAATAATGAAGATGATATTATTGAGGAAGATAATCGTATTGCAATTGATGCTGAATTAGCAAAATTAGATCATGCTTGGGAACGCAGAAATATTAGTTCTGAGGAAGAAGAAGAAGATCCTTTAAACGAATTAAATAATGAATTTGAGAATTTCGAGATTTGAGGTGAAAAATAATGGAAGAAGAGCTTAATGAGCTCACATTAATGGGAAGAACAGAAATTAGTGGAAAAAAATATCCAATTTTTTTAGAAAGAGTCGGATTAATGTTTTCGGTAATTCTAACTATTTTTTTAACATATTCAATTTGGAATGAGTTTGAGGATTACTTTTGGTTAAATCTATTCTTTAGCACATGTATTGCTCCATTATTAGCACTTTCAATAGCAGAAATAATTGGTAGATTTATTCAGTATTTTAAAAATTAAATTTCCTCTTGAACGGGAGGGTTTTCTACGTTTTTCTGAGATAATGATTCTACGAATCCACTAATTCTTTGCCACGGTAATATGTATCTTAATCCTGCTAACAATAATAAGAATAATAGGGCTGAAATTACTACACCATAAGTTAATTCTAATTCAATAGATTCTTGAATTTGATATGCCCATTGACCGTCTCCAGGTAATGATGCTACAATAGAAAGAAGAAGAGTATGGAAGCCTAATGCTATAATTGTTGTAATTCCACAAAGTGTCATTAATACAATAGTTTGAACCATATGTCCGTTTAATAAATTGTAGAATTGTGTCACATATTCTGGATCTTTTTTACATGTTTCAGGTAATCTAAATGCATATTCAAGATAACGGATGACCCCCATAGAGGATTCTTGGAAAATTATTAAGAGTAATGAAAGTTGTAAAAGACTGAATTGATTAGGACTAATTAATCCTAAAATTGTAGGGTCTCCTGCCAAAGAAGGTATCTTCTTTAAACCATCTCCTGAAACTCCAAATAATAAATCCTCGACAATTTGGAAAGTCAATAATGCATGCAAAATTAAGAATAGTAACATAATTCCTGTAGCCCATGCAATAGCACCTTTAGAAAGACCCCAAACTCCTCGAATTCCCATGACTAAAGGTAGAATATAAATTCCAATTAAAATAACTTCTAGTACTACTATTACCCCCTTGAAAAGTGACTCTACAGATTCATCTGGAGGAATCCACCAATCTCCTTTTCCAAAATTTGAAAATAACCATTTTAATAAAAACGGCCCAAATAACCATAATACAAATGCTAGTAATAATCCTAAACGAACTCTGCGCTGAATTACGGGATTTTGAAATGTTAATGCTGCCATACCCCCGCCAATTACAATGCTTAGAACCATTATTGGATAAAATCTAGTAAGCCCTATCGCTTCTTCCCCCGTCAACCATGCGGGTAATGGCATTTCTAAATTAGCTGAATTTAGTTGAGTATCAAAAAATTGGATGGCCATAGCATGATCAATTGAATCTACAATATACAAATCCACCATTTTTAGATACATCCAAAGTAATGCAATCGTACTAATTAGTTGTAAAGTAACTACTTGCCATTGAATTCTTAATAATCTTAAATGTAGCGTTCGCATTCCTTCTTGTTGAGGTTGTACATCATCTGCCATAATTCATCACCTCAAACATCCTTCACCTGCAATAATGCTTGTGATAATTCTACATCTGGCATCCAATCAATTACTGATGCTCCAAAGCCTGCTAAACCTGTTAACCTATTTTGTCGTTCAAGTTTTAAAACTTCATAACTCATTCTAGGAATCCTACTAACTAATCTTTCAAAGTCTAAACTTGACGGAGATAATATTGTCACTTCATGACCTCTTCCAACTAAATCTCTAACTGCATTTGGAACTGTTCCGTCTCCTTCTATACTACTAATTATGAATACAGGAGATCCTCTACTAAATCTTGGTGATAGTGAATTTGTTACGGCTTGAAGGGGCATAGAACCCTTAGGTACAACCCCAGCTAAACTACTTAGTATCTTGAAATATTGTTTATCTCCAGTATCTGCTGGAAGATATGATACCCCATCATCATAAATTGCGAGGGCTACACTATCTCGTCTCTGAATGAAAAAAGATGCTAAAGATGCTGCTGCAACCGCACCCATTTCAAGTGGATTTTTGAGAACCGTTCCAATTCTACTAATATCTCTACTATCTAAAATAATAAATAAATCAGTTACAGCATCACGACATTTTTCATTTACCATTAACTCTCCTGTTCTAGCGAATGCTTTCCAATTAATATTCTTAAATGGGTCACCAGTAACATATTCCCTCAGACTGTAAAATTCAGAACCTGGACCTGGTGTTCTTAAAGTTGAAGCACCAGTGTACATTTTTGGAGTCCTACTTCGAATAAAGGCTTCTTCAACATCTCTAACTTGTGGAAAAACAATTAAATCACTATGGTGGCTAACAAACATTTCTTGCGCAAATAAATTGAATGTATTTCTGAATCTAATACTAATTGGCCCTATTGAATAATGACCTCTGAGGGGGCATCTTAAAGAATATCTAATTCTAGTACTTTGGCCAGGTCCTAAATTCACTCTCATGTAATTTAATCCACTTCTTAATTTCATCTCATGGGGTACGTTATCATAAATTTCTAATTGCTGAGTACGCCTCATTGAACGATTAGTTATTCTTAATTCAACAAATAAATCGTCACCTTTATACAAATTATCTGCTGATAAAATTCTCTGAACCTCGACATTTCCATGTCCCTTAATCCATCCATTTAATACTGTAAATGCAATAAAAGTTAACCCAATTACCATCAATTGGAAGTTTGAAATCATCATTCCAATCAAAACTAAAGAGATGCCTCCTGTAATACTAAATGCTGCTTTTCTTGTCCACATTTTTTATCAACCCTTTTGCCATCCTTTAATTCTTTTAACAATCGCTACGGTTTGTTCAAGATCATACTTTTTATTTTCAAAAACAAATTTTACTAACACTGGATCCTTAATCAAATCTTGTAATTCTTGAGCAGGCATGCGATCAAATTCTTCTCTGGATAGCGCATTTAAATTTCTTACTCTTGATAAAAATACTTGTTTAATTTTGTTAGTACGCGTATAATACCCATATCTTTTTGCATCACCAAATCCATAATAAATTATGTTAAAAATATGCCTCCAAGGTTCAGGATCTGTTTTTTTGATTAAAACTGCTTCGAATGCCAAAAATAACAAGATGAATAATAATAACATCCCAATTCCATCTCCTGTCAAATATACTAATAAGAAGTAAATTAAATTATAAGCATCTGTGAATAAGACATTTTGACTATGTCTACTTTCGTCAAAAATTACCATTGCGTCACTACTTGCAAATATTGCATCTTTATTTGTAAAATTATTAGCTGTTAAGGCGGATTCTGCAATTACATCTAAAGCCCATTTCCTATTATCGTTTGCTGGAATATTTGTTATTGATTTACCATCTTCATCAAAATCTCCTGAATTTGCTGAATCAAAACTGTAAATTGCATTAATTAAGGCACTTCCATCACTAATGAAATAGATTCTACCTCCACTAGAATCTGCACAATCGGAAGAATCACAGGTTTCAATATAGACGTCAAAAGGCCCCTGTGCATCAGCTTCTGTTTGAGCAGTTTCAGTTTCAAGAGTAATTTTTCCATCATTATTCAAGTCTAAATAAGATTGAGGGCTAGAACGACCTACTGCTTCATAATATGAAAAAGCCCCAGAAAATTCAATAGATTCGAATGCTGAAGGAGCATTAAGTAATAAGTCGTAATCATAATTATACTCTATCATTTTACTTGTTGAATTATAATGATGCCCACATAAACCTGCTTCTTCCTTTGTAGCAAATGTAATTTCGCTTTCAGCCCAACGTGAACAAGGATGCATTCCAGTACCTGTAGGGTCTGTTCCTTGATGCCATCTTGAATGGCCTATATGGAATTCTTCTGAATCTTCCCAATCGGTATGATTTTGACTAATATTCATCCAAACATAATTGTAATCTAATTCAACAGCATATTCATCATCATATAGTCTATGATTACTGTAACTAATTCCAACAGCATCTGCAATTCCACTAGAATAACCGAAATCATCCAATACAATTACTGTACCGCCTCTTTCTACAAAACTAGTAATGGCAGAAATTTCAGAAGTACTATACCCTTCGGGTTCACTAAAACTAATAAATGAGGAATCAGAACCAATGGAAGGTAATGAAAATGTATCTTTCTCTATACCACTAATCACAAACGTAGTATTAACTGGGTTTTCGATTTCATTCAACAATAGAGGACTTGAAACTAAACTTTTTGTACTAATTCCCAAATCAGAAATTTCTTTCCTAAATTCTGAAATATCGTCCCAATCATTGTCGTAAGCAGAAAGTTGTTTTGCATTTCCTAAGTTTACATAACTCGAAAGTAAAAGAAATACAAGGAATAAGAGTGCAATATAAAAACTTGAAATTAAAGCGCGGCGTTGATATTTTTTGAAACTCTTTCTAACCAAAATCAGCACCCAGCGCTTAAGCGCTAACAGTGCGACGGTATTGACTGCTTTAATACGCTTACTGGGTTATGATTACGCTATCTTCTTAAGAAAATTGAGCCTTCTAACCGTTCAATTTCACTGGGAGGAACCTGTACAATATTATCTTTAGCAGTCCAAGGTAATTTAGTTGAATTTATTCCTTTTTCTAACTTAACACAGATGAATTCAACACCACCATTAGTGTAATTTATATGTATCTCAGTAACAATTCCTAGCAATTCTTCACTTTTATCAAAAACTTCTCTACCTACAAGTTCATATCCAAAAACAGTAATACTAATATGATCACCTCAAACTGATTCCATACCTCTTTGTGTATCCTTTCCTCTACGAACAGTACTTAATCCACTAACAAGTAAAGCTTCCATTTTCTTGTAGTATTCTAACATATCATCATTAACTGTAGGTCTTACCATATTCAATGCGTTCTCAAAATGCGTCTTTGTTACGGTTTTCTTGGATTCTCTCATGGCAGTTAATGCTGCTTCCCTACATACTGATTCTACATCTGCTCCAGTATATCCTATCATCTTCTTTGAAATATCTCCAAGATTGAATTTCCCTAATGGCATTCCTTCACTATGAATTTTAAAAATTTCTTTGATTGCTTTTGCATCTGGCGGAGGCACATGTAATACTCTTTCAAATCTACCACTTCTAATCAAGGCTGGATCTATCATTTCCGGTCTATTTGTTGCAGCAACTACAATGACACCATCTAAAGATTCTATGCCATCCATACTAGCGAGTAATTGGTTTACAACCCTATTTCCAGATTGAGTTCCACCTCCATCCATTCCTCCTGATGATCTAGAATGAGCAATGCTTTCAAATTCATCAAGGAAAATAATAGACGGTGATGCCTGTTTTGCTTTCTTAAATATCTCTCTAATCCCTCTTTCTGATTCACCTACCCATTTGCTAATCATTTCGGGTCCCTTGATTGATATAAAATTCGCTTTGGCTTCATTTGCAATCGCTTTTGCCAACAATGTTTTTCCAGTCCCAGGCGCACCAAATAATACAATTCCCCTAGGTGGTTTAATCCCAAAATGATCAAATAATTCAGGCTTTGTTAGTGGCCACTCGACACTTTCTTTGAGTCTGTTTTTAATTTCTTCTAAACCACCTACTTTATCCCAACCTGTTTCTGGGATTTCAACATAAATTTCTCTTAGTGCACTAGGTTCAACCTCCCTAATAGCTAGCTTAAAATCTTCCATTACTACTTCCATTTTTTCTAATACTTCTGGTGGAATTACTTCAGCATCTAAATCTATTTCAGGAAGATATCTCCTCAATGCTTTCATAGCTGCCTCTCTGACTAATGCAGAAACATCCGCACCTACAAATCCGTAAGTGTTCTCTAAAATCCATTCAATATCAAAATCATCACTTAAAGGCATACCTCTTGTATGTACATCTACAATTTCTGCCCTACCGTTTCTATCTGGTACTCCAACTTCAATCTCCCTATCAAATCGACCAGGCCTACGTAAGGCAGGGTCTATCGCATCTCTACGATTGGTTGCTCCAATCACAACAATATTATCACGACCTTGCATTCCATCCATTAAAGTTAACAATTGAGCTACTACTCTTCGTTCAACTTCTCCGGTAACATCTTCACGTTTTGGTGCAATACTATCTAATTCATCAACGAAAACTATTGCTGGAGAATTTTCAGCAGCATCATCAAAAATCTCTCTAAGTTGTTTTTCTGATTCTCCATAATATTTACTAATAATCTCGGGTCCATTTATTGATTTAAAATGTGCATTTGTTTCTGTTGCAACCGCTTTTGCGATCATTGTTTTACCCGTACCAGGAGGTCCATGAAGCAATACTCCTTTTGGTGGACTAATTCCTAATCTACGAAATAATTCTGGGTGTTTTAATGGCAACTCGATCATTTCTCTGACTTTTTGTAATTGGTTTCCAATCCCCCCAATATCTTCATAAGTAATTCCCTCTGAATCAGCAGATGATTCTTCATCTACTTGTTCATCTTTAATGACGATTTCAGTTTCTGGCAATACTTGAACGATTCCTTTTGGTGTTGTAGAACGAACGGCAAAAGGTAATGTCTCAGCAAATAATGTAATTCCTGGAATAAAGATTCTATCTCCTGCTACTACTGGTCTTTTATTCAAACCCCTCCTAGCAAATCCTTCGATATTAGGCCCAAATTGCATTGCAGAAGGTTTGTTTTTATTTTGCTTATTTACCATTACTGGTGAAAGTACTAATTTTTTACAAGGGACAACATCTACCTTACGTATCTCTACCTTATCTCCTAAAGATACTCCAGCATTTTTTCTAATTATCCCATCTATCCGGACAATATCCATTTTACTATCTTCAGGGCGACTTCTCCAATAGGTTGCAGCAGTCATTCCTGTTTCTCCTTTGATTTCAATAATATCGCCTGGTTTCAAACCAAGTTCATTATCACTCGAAATTCTTGCCCTACCAAAACCTACATCACTAGGTATTGCTTTAGCTATCCTCAATTGTAATACATCTGAACCTTTAGAAGCCATAATCCTCTCTCCGACATACATGGTTAAATTTAGGGAATCCTTAAACCCACTGTTTTCTAAGTGCCTTAATTACATCAAGTTCATCATTGTGAGTTGTTTCGGACGTGCTATGCCCGCTGTACTTGAAACCGGTTTAGACTTCATTGAATCTAATAACGAAACTAATTTACCATGTGTTAAAGGATACAATATTATTAACGGACAATTAAAAGTCGCAAGTGATCAAAAAACATTTGAAAGTATTAATCCAGCAAACAAAAATGATTGTTTAGGATTTTTCCCCTTATCAACAAAACAAGATGTTGACGATGCAATTTCCGCAGCGAGAACTGCTTTTACAAAATGGTCAAACACTCCAGCCCCCACTAGAGGTCAAATTATTGGAAATATGGGCCGTTTGTTAATGGACCATAAAGAGGATTTAGTCCGTCTACAGTCACGTGAGATTGGTAAAACAATAAAAGAATGTGGTGGAGAAATCCAAGAAGCGATTGATACGTGTCTATTCTTCCAATCTGAAGGCCGTAGACTCTATGGACAAACTGTTAATTCTGAATTACCTAACAAAGAATTATTCACATATCGAAGACCTTTGGGGGTTTGCGGAATCATAAATGCTTGTAACTTTCCATCCGCTGTTCCATTCTGGAAAATGATTCCAGCAATTATGTGTGGAAACACCTGTGTTTGGAAGTCTCCGCAAGATGCCCCACTTCTCTCATTTGCATTAGCTAGAATAATGCATCAAGCTGGACTACCTAATGGTGTAATTAATTTAGTTCACGGAAAAGGTAGTGGAGCAGGTCAATACATTATTGATGCTGTTGATGAAGGTAAAATAAACAAAATAAGTTTTACTGGAAGTACAGAGGTTGGTAAAAAGATTGGTGAAGTTTGTGGAAGAAATCTAGTATCATGTTCACTGGAACTAGGAGGTAAAAACCCACTTGTTGTTATGCCCTCTGCTGATATGGAAAATGCCGTTCAAGGAGCATATTGGGCTTCATTTGGAACTGCTGGACAACGCTGCACAAGTTTAGGAAATCTAATCTTACATGAAGATATTTATGAAGAGTTTATGGCTAAATTCATGGAAAAAGTCATTGCTACGCCAATTGGAGATTCCTCCAAATATGAAGGAGTAATATATGGACCAATGCTTTCTGAAAAATATGGATCTGATTTTCTTAAAACCATAGAAAAAGTAGAAAAAGATGGTGCTAAAAAATTATTTGGTGAGGGGAGAATAACAAATGATTCTTGTCCGGGAGGATTTCAGGGAGAAGCATCTAAAGGAATTTATATGTGG
>DAGQ01000004.1:14439-14624 GCA_002498205.1 Euryarchaeota archaeon UBA596 | reverse complement strand
ATTACTTCGAAATTGGGATTAAAGGGGACTATTCTGTTAAGCAGGAATGGAATTAATTTTTTTCTTGCTGGTACTCAGAAATCAATAGATGATTATATATCATATTTGAATAATGATGTTCGATTTCGAGATATCCCTTTACATTTAACCTATACAGATTATCAACCATTTCGTAGAATGCTTGT
>DAGQ01000004.1:13840-14054 GCA_002498205.1 Euryarchaeota archaeon UBA596 | reverse complement strand
CAGGTCAGTATATTGAACCTATAAGATTCAAAGAATGGTTAGATGAAGGTAAAGAAGTCCTTGTATTAGACACTAGAAATGATTACGAATTGCGCCTTGGAACGTTTGAAAATGCTATTGATCTTAATATCAAATCATTTAGACAGTTTCCTGAGGCAATAAAGAATCTTGAACAAGATAAATCAACTCCTCTTGTAATGTTTTGTACAGGAGG
>DAGQ01000004.1:0-13533 GCA_002498205.1 Euryarchaeota archaeon UBA596 | reverse complement strand
TAGCAATGTTTTGCACCGGTGGAATTAGATGCGAAAAAGCTAGTGTTGTAATGGAAAATCAAGGTTGGGAAAATGTATATCAAATTAAAGGAGGCATTCTTGGTTATTTCAAGGAAACTGGGGGAGAACATTGGAATGGGGACTGCTTTGTTTTTGATCAAAGAGTTTCAATTGATAAAAATCTAAATGAAACTGAACACGAAATGTGTTTTGCCTGCCGTGAACCTTTAACACATCAAGAAATACTTTCTGATAAATATGTTTTAGACGAATGCTGTCCTTATTGCTATGAAAAAAATGGACCTGGATTAATCCTTTCCAATGATTAAGCTAGATACTGAATCTACCATTACATCTATTTTTTGGGGGGAGTTTTCTGCATCCTCTTTAGTTGCTTCTCCACTTAACACAAGCACGGATAAACAACCTACACGATTCGCCATTTCCATATCTGTATACAAACGATCTCCAATCATTGCTACTTGTCGTGCTTCTAATCCTAATTCCGTGATTTTATGATTTAGCATTCCAGGATTGGGCTTTCCACAAATATGTATTGGCTTTACCCCTGTTGTTGCTTCCAATAATGAAAGGTAAGCTCCCACATCGGGCAGTCCCCCATCAGGGGAGGGGCATACGGTATCGGGATGGCTAGCCACCAGTGGAATTCCTTTATGGAGAAGGATAGAGGCCTTGGATAATTTCTCATAATTTATTTCAGTATCATATCCAAGTACGACTATTTCTGGGTTTTCTGAATATGTTTTAATCCCCTTTTCTTCTAACATTTCACACATTGAATTTGTACCAATTGTATATATTTCAGTATAATTATTACTCGTAAGCCATTCTAATAAATCATCTGTTGAAAGGAGTATTTCTGATATTTCGGCCTCTATTCCGAAATTTGTTAATTTTTCTAAATAATCTTTTTTTGATCTACTAGAATTATTTGAGAGATAGTATTTTTTAATCCCTCTTTTGTCTAAACGGTCAAGAAAATCATTAACTCCTTCAATTAAGTTACCACCAAGATACAGTGTACCGTCTAAATCCATAAAAACTGCTTCAATGCCTTCTAATTCAATATTCAATTTAATCACCTAAAATAACAATAATCTCAATAATTTCCAAGTGCTCTTTAAGTCCTCTTGAGCCTCTTTAGAACTTAATGATTGCTCTAATAAATCCTTGAGTTCCTTTTTCTTATTTGCTTTTCCAACAACCCAATTCATTAACCACTTCTTTTTAACCATCTTTTGTAGTTTGTAACTATTTGATAATTCAGGCCCTAAAGTCTCCCAAATCTCTTTCATATATTCTTCGGCTAATTCTACTGGAAAACCTTCTTTGTGTTTTTCTTTGTCAAAATATGTTAAAGCAATTTTTGCACTAAGTAATGCATTTCCGACTCCTTCGCCTGAAAAAGGATCTACTAAAGCTGAAGCGTCTCCAACACACATAGCGCCTGCCATTGCTGATCTTCTGGGTTGATGAGATGGTGGCTTTTTTCTTGGACTACCGAATGGCAATAAAGCAGCTTTTCCCGAACCTTTAATCATTGATGCGCTACTAAACTTCTTTGAAAAAATTGGATTTGTTTCAATAATATTCTTTTGAAGGGATTTTAATTTTACTTTTCTTTTTTTAAGTTCAGAGGTTACCATACCAATTCCAACATTTACTACAACTTTGCCTTCTGAATTTTCTCCAACTGGAAAAATCCACCAATATCCTGGAACAACACCATCAATGAAATGTATTTCAATCGGTTCCTGACTTGTATTAATGCCCTCGACATCAACCCAATATTCTCGATATGCTTCACAATAATGTTTGTCATCTCGCATTGGTTCATCATGACATGTTTTTGTTAATGTTGTAGCAACTGGACAATTAAATCCTCCAGCACCAATTGTTAAAGGTGCCAAAAAACTGAATTCTTCATTATCCTTTCCTTTTCTAAAATTGCCTTTTAATCCTTTAATTTGTTGATCTTTTACTATGAGTTCTTTGACATTAAAATTTTGAATTACGGACCCTCCCGCTAATATTACATGTTCTACTGCTTTCTTAAACATCATATAATCAAATTGTATTCTTGGTAATGCGTATCCTGCTTCTTTGTTTTTTATTTCTTCTAATGGTAAAGAACATGTAATATTTTGTCCTCCGGGCGAAGAAAATGTAATTCCTGTAACTCTATTGTGGGGAGTGTTTTCAATAAGCGGTTTAACCCCTAATTCTGTTACAATTCGTAATGACTTCCCTCCTACTGCATCTCCACAGACCTTGTCTCTTGGAAATTTTCTTTTCTCTAATAATAATACTCTATTTCCCGCTAATGCTGCGTATGAAGCCGCTGCACTACCTCCAGGGCCTCCGCCTACTACGATAACATCGAAATCCGAACCTGATTTTGGAATCGGCCCACTTTCGATTGGGGCATTCCATTCTGCGGTCATGTGATTGGGTGGGGTAACTATCCAATGAATGCTGTGCTAATTTATTTGATAATAAAAAATAAAAAATTGAAAAACATATGTTAATTTAAATATTGTTTTTTGATTTTATTTGGGTTTAATTCAAGTGTTGTCTCGATACGCAATATCATGGGCGGAAAAAAGGAAGACAAGGAATTTTCCACGCGTGCGATTCATGTTGGAACAAAACACTATGAAGGGTCTGTGAATACACCTATTTTCCAATCCTCAACATATAAATTAACTGAAAAAACATATGCAGGATGGGCTGCAGGAGCACAACATACTCTAATTTATTCTAGATTATCTAGTGTTAACTCCGAGGCTGTAGCTGAAAAATTAGCCTCATTAGAAAATGCTGAAGATGGAGAAATTTTTGCTAGTGGAATGGCTGCTATAAGTACAACTTTACTTGGACTTCTCTCTAATGGAGATCATGTAGTGGCTAGTCCGGATGTATATGGGGGGACTTATGGACTAATGACAGAAGACCTTCCACGTTTTGGAATAGAAGTGAGTATGGCAGATATGAGAGATGTTAATTCATACGAAGCAGCGATTCAACCAAATACAAAAATGATGTACATTGAAACTTTAACAAATCCTGTATTGAAAGTTTGTGATATTCAAGCTTTTTCAAAATTAGCAAAGCAGCATAATTTAATTTTAGTTGTAGATAACACCTTTACCACTCCTTGGGCTACAAACCCAATTGATTTAGGAGCAGATATCGTGATACACTCCACCACAAAATATCTAGGTGGTCATTCAGACATTATAGGAGGAGCAGTATTAGGAAATAAAGAACTTGTAGCTAAAATATTCCCTAAAAAAGTACACCTTGGGGGTTCTGCTGATCCTCATAATTGTTATATGCTGGAAAGAGGAGTTAGAACTCTTGATGTTCGGATGGAAAGGCATGCTAAAAATTCAAATGAATTAGCAAAAAGACTAGAGGAACATGAAATGATAGAGAAAGTGATTCACCCCTCATTGCCAAGTCATCCAGATTATGAAGTTGCTAAAAGAATAATGCCAAAAGGTACAGGAATGATGGCTTTTGTTGTTAAAGGTGGAGATTCAGCAGCATTAAGTTTTATGAGGAATTTAAAAATTATTTTTGAGGCAACAAGCCTTGGTGGTGTTGAAAGTCTAATAGAATGTCCATTTAATTCTAGCCATATGTCAATTCCAGAAGAGGTTAGAAAAGAGGCTGGTATTGTTTCAGGATTTGTTAGATTAAGTGTTGGAATTGAAAATGTTGAAGACCTTTGGAATGATATTTCGCAGGCATTGAATTCACTATAATTCTGGTAATTTATGCTGTGTTCCAGTTGTCTTTTGTAATTCATTCATTTTAGAAATATAGCCTTCAGGCCCTTCTTCACCAACATTTCCGCTCTCATCCCAAAGCCGCTCTAGTGAAACAGACCAATCGCCACCTAGATCTCTGGCAGAGGGATTAAATTTCCAATCTTTCCCCGATTGCTTCTTATGTATTAACAACCAACTCCAAGCAATAGCTTCTTCTTCTAAAGAACCCCTAATTTTAGTTGCATATGCACATGATACGCCAACACTTTCTGAACGAGCAAGCATTACAAGTGCATGTGCAATTCCACATGGCCCATTAAATTCGATATCTTGCCAAGGAAATTTAGACAGTGTTTTTTGAATACTATTTGTTTTGTTTAATTTTCTTAACAAATTACCAAAGGCTTCTCTTTTCTTCAATTGTTTAGAATGTATTTCTTGAGCACTTTGTTCATTTATCTCAAATAACTCGTTTAATAATTCCAAACCAAATTCTTCCCACATTGAAACCAATAATAAATGAATTGATTCGGACTCCAACCAAATTAATTCGGATTCTTCTTTCCATTCTATTTCGCCCTCTAAATTCACATAAAAGCCCTTATTTGGAATGATTTCGAATAATTTTTCAACCGCTAATCTTTCTAAATCGTTTCCAGATAATTCTGTAATAAAATCTTTATAATCTTCTGGTTTAAACCATCTTTCTCCCAAAATAAATCCGTTATCTATACCCTCTAAAATTGCTTTACGGCATAAAAGGGGTAGTCCTTTTTCAGGTACCACTAAATTAAGCCAGCCTGTTACAATATTTTCTACGGCTTCAGTTGATTGATTGGGTAAATCTCCTTCCCATCCCTTAGGTTTCCAAAAATATTCAACCTCTATAAAATCAATTAGTTTTGGTGGTAATACTCCAAGTACAAATTGCATTACCAAAGGTTCTTTCAAATCTTTAATTAAATCTTCATCAATTACAAATGTTGTACCATTAGAAAAATTTAATTTGAAATATCCTTGATCTAAATCTTCATTATTCTCAATTTTTTCTAGATCTATTCCAGAAGAAATTATTAGACTCTCTGAGCTAATATTATGATTAATTTTTGCTCTTTCAATGATTCCTAATATCCAATCATTACTGATTTTAGATGTTTGTCCTGAACATACAAAGCCATTTTTTGAACTAAAAAACCACCATCCTCTTTTTGCATGTTCTTCCCAAGGAAGTAATCTTAATCGAGGATTATGATGATTTTGTACACCCGTTAAAAATCCTGCTCTAGAATCACCTTTTCTAATGTAACTTGCAGAACCATATAATGGATGTTTGAATACTGAAACTGTAGAATAATCCTCTTCTTGAGCCGCAATCATAGCTCCTGCCCATGCTTTAGCAACAGAATCACCTCTCTTAGACATCATTCTTTTTGAAAGCCATTTTTTATCGAAACGATTGTCTATAATTTTATTAATTTCTTCTAAAGTTGAAAATACTGGACTTTTGCGCCCCCATTTTATTCTTTTAGGGCCACTATATACGGGTAGCAAACTTTCTGGCGCTTCTCTTAATTCAGCTAAATTTTTCTTTAATCTTTGTTTTACATCTTTCGAGGCTTGCTTTGTTCCGCGCATTCTTATACGTTGTTTTTGACCAGGAAAGTTAACTTTTGAGGGTGCTGGCATATTATTCAACCTCCCATCTGTTTAATGCTAATAATTCCATTTCATGTGGCTCACTTGGAATAATTAAACAATGCATACCAATCAATTCTATTGAGGATAAATTGCCTAATGATGAATATTTTATTTGTTGATTTTTAGTGCCTAAATTTGAACATAAAATCGCATTCCACGAAAGTAAATTTTCAATCATAGGCTTCCCTTCATCAACTAATTTTTGTGACATCTTATTCAACGTATCGATAGCAATTTGAGGAGTCATGGGTTGTGGTTGTTCCTCGCCCATCCCCGTTGGATCTAAATCCAATAATAACAAGGTATGTAAATTATTTTTTTTATTTGTTAAAATGATTTCTAAAGGTGATGTTGGTAAATATGATTTGTAAGAATAAGGTATTGTTGTTTGACGGCCAAATCGATATGCTTGTAACCCAACTTCCCCAATTAATGTTGTAATTGAAATACCATGAATAATATGTGTAGGTATCTGTAATTTTTCACATCTAAGAATTAAATCAATATGCGTTGTTGCTTGTAATACGTCTCCAATTACTAATAATGCAACCGATTCTTTATTTGCTAAATCTAATAATTCATCAGGGTTCTCAATTGCTCCCCTCATCAATATTTGCCATTTGCCAAATTTAGTTTGAAACTCTTCTAAATATTCCTCAGATAAATGTGCAGTGTAACCCTCCATGAATATAGTTTTACAATTACTAATTGCTTCAACTGCTTCAAGAGTTAACAAATCGGGATTACCTGGTCCTATACCAACTAACCAAAGACCATTTGATGAAAATTTATTCTCCGAAGACATGAAACTAAAGTCACCCCTAGATGTGCCGAATCCGATGCGTTATTTAGTCGTCCCTAGCCAAGAAACTGAAACTTGGAAAGAATATTTGGTTTCTAAAGAATGGTTAGAACGTAAATATAGTATCGAAACCGAAGGGGAAAACAGAGCTATTCCTCTTTCGAATTTATTTCCCAAGATAGCTCCAATGGAGTTATCTAATTTTAAAATAATTGAAAAGGACGCTCCTTCTATTTCGCCTAATGATTATTTAGGATACTTAAAAATGAGTCTCGGTGACGTCACTTACAATAAATTCGAGAAGTTTTGGCCACAATCATTTGATCAAATAGGTGAGGTAATAATTATTAAAATAGATAATGAAGTTGAAAATTTTTCAGAAAATATTTCTCAATCTTTGTTACATCAAAATAAAAGAGTTACAAGAATTTTTCAAGATTTAGGTGTTCAGGGAGATTTTAGAATTCGTAAACTAAAGTTAATAGGGGGGGAAGAAAATCTAGGGGGAGAAACCAAGATTAAAGAAAACGGTGTTGAATTTCTTGTTGACCCAACTAAAGGATATTATTCTCCAAGATTAGCTACTGAAAGATTAGAAACGTTAGAATGTGCAATTCTATTAAAAGAAAAATTGGGTAGAGAATTAAAGATTTGTGATGCATATGCGGGATTTGGTCCTGCTTTAATGCCCCTAATTAAAGAAAAGAAACTAGTAAATTATATTCTTGCTAATGATTTAAATCCGAAAGTTACATCGATCTTAGAATCTAATTTAATAAACAATAATAAAGAAAATATTGAGTTTGAAATAAAATGTGAAGATGCTCAAAAATTAATTAATTACACTA
This sequence comes from Euryarchaeota archaeon UBA596, assembly GCA_002498205.1. Taxonomy (GTDB): domain Archaea; phylum Thermoplasmatota; class Poseidoniia; order Poseidoniales; family Poseidoniaceae; genus MGIIa-I. The sequence continues at coordinate 6,388 of DAGQ01000004.1, read as the reverse complement.
ACTATAAACAATTATTTGACTTATTATTAGTTAATCTACCCCATTCAACTATTGCGCACTTACCTTCCTTAATTGGATTATTAAATAATAATTCTACATCTGTTCTAAGGGCTTGGTCTATAATTAATTTAAAAGATGTTGCAAATATAAAAAGTCAGATTCAAGAATTATTTCTTTCTCAAAAATATTCTATTTCAAAGATTATTGTTGAACCTACAAGAACATATAGTCCTACTCAAGTTTATACAAAAATAGAAATTTGGACAAATTAATTACAAGGTTTTTATGAGACTACTATGTGGGTAGCAATAAGGGAGAATATGGTTGCAAAATGTATTTGTTCGGTTTGTGGACATAAAATAGACATTGGAGGCATTGCTCCTAGATTAGAAGGTGTGAAAGTGTATTGTAGAATCTGTGGAGCTACTACACATCACAAATTCTAGTTGTTATTCTACTATTTCTTGTGGCGTAATTAAGATATTACTTCCATCTCGATTAATTACTGGTGCATCAAAGATAGATAATGACGGTAAAACATGTAAAAAGCAAGATGGTGAGCATGCTGGTTGTAAATAATCTTCACCTGTTTCAGTCATTACAAAATTTATTCCGTGTCCCGCAGGTAAAATAGCATCAATCGCTTGGAACTCCATCATCATAACAATTGTTTCTCCTGGAGTAACCGTTTGTGGTTGATACCCTCCTGCATGATAGCGTACATCCATTGTGGCATGGCCAAGTCTTAATCCAGTTTCTGCATCTTGCATTTCAATAAATACTTGTCCGCCATCAAAGTTCGATACTACTGTTAAATGCAATACTGCTAATCCCGAAATAATTGTGTCTGTATCTACACTTAATGGATCGCACTCTACTGTTACTGAGTCTCCTCCTCCAACAACTAAGGATCCTGTTCCTACCCAAGTATTATCTCTATTACATGAGGATAATTCTACTCTTTGAAATTCTACATCTTTAGGAGGCCAAGTTTCTTCTATCCTCCATTCTCCATCATTTCGTTGTATCTGAGTATGTAAATCTGGCTTAGGGCCAATTCCCTTTAGATAATACTCCATCCATTCAAATAAATCCTGAGCCCAATCCCATCTAGTCATGTTATGGATTGCTTCTCCCCCATATCCAGAGTCCTGTGCATTATGCTTGGTCCATTGATCTGGATAATTATGTTCCCATTGTCCAATCATTCCTGCAACCTCGTAACCATTGTCAATATATTCTTGATACCAATTCACTCCAGGAGGCCCTCCGAACACTTGATGGGGATCAACATTCCAGTCTTGTAATCCTTGAACCCAATATATGCTTCCATTATATTTTCCTAATGCTTTGTCAATATGGCTACGTTCGCTATAGTATGGATCTCCAGTAGGGTCAAATTCACCCATTGTATAGCGCATTGGGCCTGCAACCAATCCTTCAAGTACATCTCCACAAAGGTTGTCCGCATCCTCTAAATTGTAATCAAGTATGCTGCTACCATAATTTGAATGCATAATTTGGCTTCTAGCTTCTGCACTTCCATTTTTGTATAATAGGGGCCCTAATGCAGTTGTGCCTGAAATTGGTACAATTGTTTTGAGATATTCGCTACCTTGAGCGGCTGCTTCCCATGCAGTTGCTCCTTCATACGATTTACCGTAAATCGCAACATTACCATTACTCCAATTTTGTTGGCCGAGCCATTCAACTGCAGAATGGATACCTAAACCTTCACCATCTCCACGATAATCAAAACAACCCGTACTTTCTTCTGTAGCAAAAACTGCTACCTGGGCAAAAGCATATCCATGTGGCACAAAATTGTCGTGAATGAATTCGCCCCTACCTGCACCAATTACATTAGTTGGTGATGACTCTGATCCGGGTGGACCATAAGAAAAATATGGACTAACTATAGCTATTACGGGTACTTTTTCGCCGTTTTCAGTATTTGAGGGTAGCCAATATGATACGTGTACTTCAGCAGAATTAGGACCACCGTCCCATACTCCTGTAGTATCAACCTCCACCATAGCCTCTTGAACATCTAAGGAGAAATATGGACCAGGTTCTAATACGAAACTATGGGTATGAGTGGTGTTCCATTCAAGTAAATGTCTTTCCCAAATAGAGGGGTAGGGCATTTCATCTTCTTGATTTAAAATCTCTTCTTTTCCAAAACAACCTGACAGTGAAGCGCCTAAAAATAATAAAATTACCAAGGGGGTTGTGAGTTGTTTCATTCTCCTCAAACAGGGTTAAAAATTACTTAGATAAAGCCCTAACGTAGTAATGGTTCTAAATATAAATATGATTGTGTTTACGTCTTAACATGGCTGGAACATTAGTATTAAAGCAATTTCAAATAGACCACACCGGAGTTTCCGGAGCAAACCTCTACGTAAAAGCTAGAAATTCAGGGCTTTTTGCATTTATACTAAATTTAATTGGTTTAGATCCTACTGCTACAGTAAAAGTAGATACTGGATCAATCGAATTTAGAAATTCATCTCTTAAGGGTATGACTAGCGTAACAACTGGTTTAACTTCCATAGCTGCATTTATTGGAGGATATGATAAGCCGATAGGTTGGCTTATTACTGGCTTTTTAGCTTTTTTAGGGCTTTCAATTACTGCTTTTTCTGGCGATGAACCTATGATTGGATTATTCGTTACAGGAATTATTGTTTTTCTTATCTGCGTTGCAATATACACTTTTCAAAAGGTAATGTATATTGGTTTTGAAACATCTGGTGGAGCAACATACATGATCGCATTCAAGCGTAGTGTAATAGAAGGAGTTGCTATAGATATTGCAAGAATTGAAGAAGCAATTACTCTTGTTAATTCCTTGATTAGTTCTGCTGCATCTGGGAAAGATGTTGTATCAACACAAAATGTTCAAAGTTTTGGTAAACAAGCCACACTCTCATATGCAGAAACACCAGCAATTGAAGCAACTACAACTCAATCTACTAACGAACATCCTGGTTGGAAATGGGATGAAGCGAGTCAGCAATGGGTTCCAGAATAATTACTTACATCATTGGAAGTATTATCTCACTAGCTGCAAATAAAGCGCCCATTACAAGTGCAAAGAGTAGTAGTGAATTTATCCACATGCCTTCATCTTCCACTGGCTCACCAAAGAAGGTTATTCCGTCTTCTACTCCTTCTCTTTTTAGCCTGAAGTAACTAATTAACACTAGGAGCATTACTACTGCTCCAGTCATTGCATCCAACTGATTTTGATCACTAACGTTTCGAGCATTGCCTGCAATTAAACCTACAAACAGCGAAATTGTTACTGTCATAAAAGCAAATGCAGATGGATGTAATACCGACCATTTTCCTGAAGCCCCATCTAACAATACTATTGCCGAAAAGAGTGTATAAACTAAAATTAAAGCCCCTGAAACTGAAACGGTAGTTGGAAACGGTTCGCCCATACCCTTATCCAAAATTGTTGTATCTGTAACTTTCTCTGGGAATCCTGCATCAATCACTGAGTCTGGAGATAAGATCATTCTTAATGAATAAAATAATCCAGCTAAGATTAACAAAATTAGAGATACCATGGCAATCTTATCATTAACTTTCAAATTTGGTTTAAAATCAGAAAGGCCTTCATTAACTCCTTCTTCTCTTAATAATATGTAAGCACCAGTATAAACTAATGTTACTATTGCTGAAACATATTTTGGTAATTGGCCCGCTTCACTTGCATCATTCCAATATACCCATATACACACAGACATAATAGCTGAACCAATGATTACTGGCAGCATTATAACCCATTTTCCTCTTGCTCCTTCGTTAAGAATTATCATGGTAGAAATAAATATTCCAAAGAAAAGTGCGCCATTAAATGCTGTTTCAGGGCCACCGTGCCCATATGCAACATCATCTGACAGTACACCGTTATCTAAAAGGGCGAAACAACCATTTCCTCCGATTACATAACAATCACCAAAGAACATAAAGCTCAATCCATAAAGAAAGAACATTAGTGCTGAAAATCCTAAACATATTTTTGCTGGCATTGATTTTATTTTAAACATCTTAATCGATAAATCCTGAAATTAGGAATATATAATAATTTACATAGACAATTTAGTCGCGCCTAAATTTTCAGACTATTTTGTTATTTTCGAATAAGAATAAATTTCATTATAAGAATAAATTTCATTCATTTAATTAATAACCATCATATGTATGTTAAATCGAGGAGTTAGTATGGCACTACCTAGTTGGGAAACTTTAGAGGCTTCAGGAATAATGATAGGCGCTGTTTCACTAATAATCATTGGTGCTATTTTGTTATTTTTTGGTAATAAATATCTTGTTGCAGTATTTGGTGCATCCGGCTTTTTATTTGGGGTAATGTTAGTAAATTTTGTAGAGGATTTGGTTCCACTTTTTGCTCCAGAATATGCCCCAAGTCAACATCCTATGTTATTTCTAAGTATCAAAATATTAGCTGGGATTCTATTTGGAGGAATGAGTGCTTTAGGGTGGAGGTCTTCTATTAGAACTTCAGCATCAATTTTAGTGTATCTTCTAATGCTATGGTTAAGAGAAACGGGAGAGGGTTTAGGGATTGTAATCAAAGATGATCAAACTTTTACAATTATTGCAATTATTGGGGCTGCAATATCTTTTTTAATCACATTTAAGGCTAGAGAATTAGTTGCTGCGCTTGCAGGTGCTGCTGCTGGAACTGCGTGTCTTGCCTTAGGTTTGCAATTTGTAACTGCTGGTGCAGTTACGTTCCCACAAATTTCTTCTACGACTCCAAATACACTTCTTTGTGCAGCATTATTTGTTATTGGTCTAATTGTTCAATTAAGGAACTCTGAAGAAAAGAAAAAATTATCTAAAGTAAGAAAAATAGTAAATAAAGTTCATGCTAATGATAAAAAATCAGTACAAAAAATGGAAGATTTGACTTGGGCTAATAGAACTGATGATTACAAAAAATGGTTAGTGATGGGTGCTGCTTCTGTTGAAACTATGAGACGTCCGGAATTTAGAAATAGGGTGAATATTCCAGATCCTCCTCCTCTTCGTAAAAAAACAAAACTACCCCAATCTTGATTGCTAAGACCTTTTGCAAGGGTCAATGGACCCTGCAACTGTTTGGGGAAGTCGTTGGTTAAATTCAAATCAACCTATTGCCAAAAAATATATGGAAACTGTTTGTAAAAAACAAAGTCTTGTCGTTTTGGCCGCAGATAAAAATACTATGGAAGAATTACACCAACTTATAGATGATGTTGGAGATTATATCTCAGCATTAAAAACTCATGTTGATCTAATAGATGATTGGACAAGGGAAAAATGGAATTTATTTGTTCTAAAGGCTAAAGAAAATGACCTATTAATCTTTGAAGATAGAAAACATGGAGACATTGGTAAAATCGTTAAAGAGCAAATGGGAGGGATTTATGATTCTAAATCCTGGGCCGATTTAATTACCGCTCACTTAATTTCGGGCCCTTCAATTTTAGATGGTATGCAAGAGGCTTGGGAGTCTGAAAATAGAGAAGGAGGGGTACTTTTACTAGCTCAAATGAGTAGTGAAGGGAATTTACTTGAATTACCAGGATATACTAATTCAGTAGTAAAATTAGGAAAGGTACACCCCATTTGTTTTGGTTTTATTGGAAATGGAAGTAATCCTGATGAGATTAGTGAGTTACGTGAAATAGTTGGTAAAGAAAAAATGATTTGGACACCTGGTGTCAATTTAAATTCAAATGAGGCAGTATTAGGGCAAAGATATGGGGATCCTGAAGAAGCAATCTTATCTGGATCTGATGCTATAATAATTGGGAGTGGTATACATAAGGCAATTAATCCAAAAGAGATGGCTTCAAAATATGCTAAAATTAGTTGGGAGGCTTTAATTAAAAGGGGCGTTAATTTTGATTGAAAATATATTAATTGTTCTTGGAATAGTTGGATTAACATTTATTACGTGGTGGTTTCATTTTAGAAAACATATGTTACTAAGTAAAAGAATCAAAAATTGTGATGAAACATTACTATCGGATTCAGGATTAAATATAGAATCTGTTTTTCAAGCTCCTCCAGGAAGTCTTATTCATCCCTATATCATAATTAATGAAGATACTACAACACCTCCCTCAATAATTATTAATGATTAATAATTATAAATATGGTATGTCTCCAAAAAGGCTCCATAAATATCCACCTACTAAACCTCCAAATAATATTATAGTCAAAATAAATGCCTTTTTCTTCAGTCCTTTAGCTGTTTCTTTAATTGCTTCTGAAGAAAGGGTGGTGGGAGTTGAAACCTCCAAAGGAGGTAATTCTCCTAAAGCTGGTAATTCTCCCAAAGGTGGTAATTCTCCTAAAG
>DAGQ01000133.1:11284-17093 GCA_002498205.1 Euryarchaeota archaeon UBA596 | reverse complement strand
TTAACTTATGGAGATGTAGGTATTTCTTCAGGTTCTTCATGGGAATGGAAGGATGAAGCAGCAGGAAATGTTATTACTTTTGATATTCAAAACCCAGGGAGACATACATTTAATATTTGGATGAGGGAAGATGGCGTGATTGTTGATAAGGTGGTATTACAACAATCTGGAGCAGCTCCCTCTGGATTAGGTCCAAGTGGATCTATGTCTACTCACGGATTTAATTCTGGTTTAATGGCTGAATTCTTTGATAATGCGGGATTAGGTGTTAATACTAGTGGAATGCCTGATTTAAGCGGTAGGGTTCCTGATTTCACACGTATAGATTCAATAATTAATTATTCTAATTCAAATAATCAACCTTGGCCAGGTTTAAGTTCTTCATTTGCAGATGAATTTTCATCAAGACATACAGGATATGTTAGAATAGATATTGCTGGTAATTATACATTTTACATTAATTCTGATGACGGATCAAAACTTTGGATAAATAATCAAGTTATAGTAGAGAATATAGGTACTCACGCAATTAGGGAAGAGTCAGGAACTATTTACTTAGAGCCCGGATATCATAATTTGAGATTAGAATTCTTTGAAAACTTTGGATGGGCGGGGCTTGAATTAAAATGGGAGAGTGATGTATTTTCTAAACAATATGTCCCTCAAGAATCATTGTACCATGGTTCAGGAGTTCCAATTAGGCAAAATGATTTAGTTTCTTGGTGGCCTCTAGATGAGGCTAATGGAACAGTAATTAGTGATTTGATTAGTGGCTATGATTTAGATTTAAATGGGGCAAATGGTACTGATTGGGAAATGTGTAGGAGGGCATATTGTCATAATTTTGATGGAATTGATGATTTTGCAATTTATGATCTAAATTCAAATGAGGAATGGAGTGGAGACTTCACAGTATCTTTATGGGTTAAAGCATCATCATTGGGGCAATCAGACTTTTCTAGTATTTTTGCAATAGATAATTCCGGTGGTAATAATCGTTCATTTCAATTTATGGTTGATGGAAATAGTCCTGGAAACTATCAATTTTATAGTGATTCAAGATATGATTTAGGACCTGTCGATGATAATTCCTGGGTTCATTTAGCTGCAACAATATCTGGTAGTAATGCAAATACTCCGTCTACTTCGACACTAAGGTTATATTACAACGGTTTACTTGCAAATACAGTTTCTATAGATTCATTAGATGCTAATAATTTTAATTTGTATAAGTTAGGTGTAAACCGTGCAGGAAATTCATATTTTTCAGGATTAATAGATGATGTTAGAGTTTATGATACCTCCTTGGGAAGTGGGGAGGTTTTAGCGATATACAATAATGATCAATTTCCAGATAATGGTGGAGTAATTCGAGAGGCTTGGTTGAATTTCAGTCATGACCCTATTGAAGGACAACATATTTTTCAAGCAAGTATTGTTGATGTGCATGGATTAAGTAATCAAACAACTGCATGGTTAGTGCATGATCATACTAATCCAGAAATTAGTACTATTGATTTGCCATATTCTAATCTGACAAATTTAACACAATTGGATTTAATGTTTGAAACTAGTGAGTTTTCATTTTTTATGGTAAACGGGGTGGTAGAACCATGGCCTGGTATTCAATTCTTGAAATCTCTTGACTTATTAGAAGGAGAAAATGAATTTATGATTAAAGCGATAGATAGAGCTGGTAATTGGGGGGAATTGCCTCTAATTCTTACCAGAGATTCGGTTTTACCCGCAATTTCATTATTTCCCTTACCTTCAACTCCACAAAATATTTCTGAAATTACACTTACTGGATGGGTTGAGCACGGTTCTACTGCATGCTTAGGCGACTTGGTATTTACTAATCCAATTGTGGGTGATGTTTTAGCAGATTGTGATTTAAGAGCAAACCTAACTAGTTCGGATTCACAAGGTTGGAGATTTAGCGTTAATTATGATATTTCTGAGTTTGAAGATGGTGAATTAATTTTTGAACTTAATGCTCGAGATTGGGCAGGTAATTGGAACTCTGTTTCTGTAGATCTTAGTTTGGATACAACCTCTCCCTCTATAGAATGGATTGCTCCGAATAATTTAGAAAATAATTTTGAACACCATTTGATTACTATTTCTTGGGATGTTGATGAAATCTCTACTCAATATTTGTATCATAATAATAAATTAATTTCTGAGGTAGATGGTTTTGGATTTCAGGAATTAGATTTAGAATTGACACGGACGGGAACTCATGAATTCTGTATTTTCGCAATAGATCAAGCACAAAACTTTGAAGAAAGTTGTATTGAATCATATCTTTCACCAGATATTTATTCTACAGATGTATATGCTCCATGGGATGAAACAACAATAAATGATAGAGAAGTTAGTGCAGAAATATCTTCTGGACCTAACCAATCAGTAAGTTGGTCTAGATTATATGGGAATAATTGGGTAGTTCAACAGCAAGAAACATTATTCGATGAATTTACAACAATTAGTTTTAATTTGGATGAGGGTGTTAATAATTTGAGAGTTTATGTTTCAACTTTAGATGGCTATATTATTCATGAATTATCAGTTATCCTTGATACTGAAAAACCAAAATTGAATACGGATGTTTCATTAAATAATGTAGTAACCTCTCAGGAATTTATTGAAATTACGGGGGATTGTGAACCAGGGCTTTTGGTAAATGCACGATTGCAAAATGAATTTTCTGAAGTTGAATGTAGTTTGGGAGGCAGGTATTTACTTACTTTACCTTTAACTGGTCCTGAGGGTGAAAAAGAGATATTTATTTTTTCAGTTGATGAAGCAGGAAATGAAATAGAAATTATTCTTGAAATAATTTATGATACAATCCCACCTTTAGTTTCAATAGATTTAGTGTCTGGGAATTGCTCTGAAAAACCGATACCTACAATTTTTGATGGAAATAAACTTCCAGATTGTAATTTAAATGCAATAGCTATATTTTCTGGAGATGATATAGTTGAATGGAATTTAATTGCATATTTTGAAGGATTAGAAGAAGAAAAAATTTCAGGGCAAGGAGGTGGTGAAACATTCCAAGCAATTCTTGAAATTTCTGAAAATTCATATGAGGGTACATGGGTATTTACTGCATGGGCTATAGATGAAGCAGGGAACTATTATGAAAATAGTGAAACTTTCATATTAGTTAGTGAAGATTATTCTGGCTTGCAACACGCAACAAAAATAGGTTCCAGTTTAAACATCATATTTATGCTGATACTTTTCATTATGATTTTAAGCTTAATTTTCTTTAAAAAACGTGAAAATATGTTAATAGAAGAATTTGCAGATTCGCCCTCAATTAATCCAGAAATGATGTTTGAGGCTAGTGATTTAGTTTTAGATGAATTAAATAATGAAAATAATATTGAAGGGAGTATAGATCAAAATATAAATGGAATTATTGAAGATAAAAATCTAGAATTACTTGTTAATCCTCAAGAAAATAATCTTACAGATATAGATTCAATACAACAATTATTGCAATCAGAAGAAACTCAAACTAATTTAGCTGAATCATTTGCAGAAAATAATGGAGTAATGTTGGCTGCAGAGGGTACAATTCAAGGAAAAACGGGATGGTACTACGATAGAGATCGAAACCTTGTTTATTGGAATGTTGATGAAGATGGAAATTGGAAAAGAATTGATACGGAGTTGAATTAATGCAAAATTCAAATAACATTGATCCAGTAAAAATCTCCAATTTTTTGAAAAATATTCCAGTCCCAGAAAAAAATCCAGAGATTCCATCCGAATTAAAATTTAAAATTGAAAAATTGGCAGGAGAAGAGATTCCGAATTTATCAATTTTATTTGAAAATATAGAATTGGTTTGGTTATTATCTAGTGATAATCGTTTAGGTGTTACAACATTTTCAGGAGATTATAATGAAATTTTTCGTAAAAAACGTTTGAATTTACCTTTAGGAGATATAAAAATAGGTTTGCATCCAATTTTAATAGATGATGAAAAATTGTACAACCATACTTTAGTGCATGAAATATTGCATGCATCAGGAATGTTTGAGCATAGTCCTAGGCATGATCAATTAACCAATGAAATAGCACCCTCACCTTCATTTTCTGAATCCTCAGTATTGAGATATTTACAGGCAATAGTTATCTCAACTACTGATGTACTTAGTTGGGAATGTAAAAATTGTAATTTTATTTGGACTCGAAATACATTTATTAGACCCAAAAAATGTCCTAAATGCTCTTCTTTTTTATGATTAAATGGTGGGGGCACTGGGATTTGAACCCAGACCAGCGGATATCTTCTACGTATCAGTATTCAAACAAGTCAGCGCTCCAGTTGGTCATCAGCAAAGCAGCTTTCCTCCTGTCTTCATTCCTGTTTGAATCCCGTGCAACTGGAGCCCGCGATACTACCAGGTTATACTATACCCCCATTGGTGACCATCCGAATTGTTCTCGGCTTATCAAGACAACGCTAAATTGGACTGAATAAAAAAAGTCAAAAAAAGTCAAAAATTATATTTTTGCTTCCCTTCTAGCTCTTTTTCGGCGTCTTAGTTTCTTTTTACGCCATTTCCATCTCTGATTCCCAGTTTTCTTCCAAGCACGAGAACCTCTCTTCATGGTAACGGGTGCCCGACTTACTTCCTGTATATGAGTTTGCTCACTCAATAAATCCAACATTTCTATTTAATTTTAGAGTAAACGGGCACACGGGGATTCGAACCCCGGTTGCCGGCTTAGAAGGCCAGCGTGATATCCACTACACTATGCGCCCATTTGTGTCGCATGATTACGGTCTTATAACGATGTACAATTAGTCTCATCATCTACCCGTCAATTTGAAGTTGTGGAACACTACGATTACATACATGGGGCGTAGTATTGTTGCATTCAATATTTTATTTATTTTAATGATACCTTCTTTGGCTGCTGCTATACCTGTGAATTCTAGTATTCCAGATTGGCAAATTATTCAAGAGGGTTACACGTTTGAAATTCCAAAGCAAATTCCAAATGAAAAATATGAAGAGACGCCTTGGTGGTTAACTACTAGTTTAGATTTAAATAGAAATAAAATACATGATTCGTTAGAATCAGTTTCGGGAGTTGTAAAGGTTGGACTGTCTTATGACCATACACCTAATGCTGAAGATATTAATTCAATTATTGAATTAGGTTATTCAGTAATTCTAGAGGTTCCTGAAGTTGATGGATTATTAATTGGATCTGTAGATTCAAATGATATTGAACAACTTTCTAATTTGAAAGGAGTAGTTATGGTTGAAAGATATGGGGATGTGGTATTTTATGGTGATATCCAAACACCAGCAGTTAAAGCCAAAAATTCTACAATCTATCCTGTTGGTGCTTGGGATCTTGGAGTTAGTGGTAAGGGAGTAAACATTGCTTTGACAGATACAGGCGTAGACAATGAACATCCTGGCTTATCTGGGAAATTTGTTGCAGGTTATGATGCAGTTTGTTTCGTGCATTCAGATCCTCAATGTCTTTTGGCAGGGGGACGTGAAACGGATGGTTCATTTGACCCAGATGATGGGAATCAGCATGGAACTGCATGTATGGGTATGGCTGCAGCAACGGGAATTGAATCAGATGGCTCGCAAAGTGATTTTTATGGTTCAGCACCGGATGCATCTCTTGTTGATGTTAGAATAGGAACTGATGTGGGTGCAGGTCCATTTGAAAATTATCTAATTTCTCAGGATTTTTATGAATCTGCAATGAATGGAATTCAATGGATTATTGATAATAGAGATACTGCTTGGCCAGGAGT
>DAGQ01000133.1:3727-10880 GCA_002498205.1 Euryarchaeota archaeon UBA596 | reverse complement strand
GGTAGTGATGGTGAAGATATGTTTAGTCGTTTACTCGATGAAGCAATGGAACTTGGTGTTACAGTGAGTGTTGCAGCAGGAAATGATGGTCCCGATAATGATGGATTATCTGGTATGGGTTCTAGCAGTTTATCAATAACAGTTGGTGCTACTGATGATCAAAACACTATTGATAGAGAAGATGATACAATTGCAGGATATTCAAGTAGGGGTCCAAGAAGAGATAATGGAAATAATAACCCTCTAGACGAATTTAAACCAGAAGTCAGTGCTCCTGGTTCAAATATTATTCAAGCAGAAGGTTGTGTAACTAGCGGAGGTTGTTCTAACATTATCGATGATGCTTCAGATAATACCTATACTGGAAGAGGTAGTGGAACTTCTTATGCTACTCCTGCAGTTACTGGTGTTATAGCGCTAATGATGGAAGCAAATCCAAATCTAGATCCATTTCAGATTAAAGAAATTTTAAAACAAACAGCAGAAAGAAGAGGAGAGCCCTATGATACTAGCATCGACCCTTTTTGGAACAAGGATTTTGGTTGGGGTATGGTAGATGCACATGCTGCAGTGAAATTATCTTTTGATTTACAAAATTCGGGTATGGAGATGACAAATTATTCTCCTTATTTACAATTACATGTTACTTCAATTTCTGAAGACATTCAAAACTCTTCAACAGAAATTAATGGAATTGCATGGGCTCAACAGGGAGAAATTTCTACTATAGAATATAATATCGAAGGTGGAATGTGGTATGAAGCTACGTATGAAGAAATTAATGGTTCATCCAATTTACCTTTTAATTGGTCAATCAGTTTGGATCCAAATAAGTTAGCGGAGAAAAATCATACAATACAAATTAGAGGTGTTGGTGGCGGAGATTCCGCTGGTCAATATTCACTTCTAAGCATAGTGATTGTACAAGGAACTGGTGATTATGAAGAATCTAGTGGAAGTGTTAATTTCTTATTAATTACCTTACTAGTAGCAATCCTTGCCTTATTATTAATTTTAATCATGTCTATGATAAAACAACCAGAATTATTGCCTTCCGCCCATTTGGAAAAATCTAAGGAAAATTTGTCAGGAGATGAAATTTTAGAAGCAGAATTATTAGATGTTGTTGATGATTTTGAAAAAAATACTTAGTAAATACAAATTTTCTCTAAATCTTACACACGAGGGATTCAATAATGAAAACTATCTGCGATAGACGCACGGGTATTTGGTGGTGAATGTTTTGAGTCATGATTTTACAAAAAGAGTTTTGTCAATTCAGCCTACTGGTGTACGTAAAATGTTTGATATGGCAGGTGATGATGTCATATCATTTGGTTTAGGTGAACCTGATTTTCAACCGCCACCGGTCGCAATTGAGGAATTTCATAAAGCCATGTTAGATGGAAGAAACAAATATACCACTACAGCAGGTTTGCCGAAATTAAGACAAGTAATTGCTGAATCATGGTCTGATTATGATTCTAATTTAGATGAAAATAATGTATGTATGACTATGTCTGGGACAAATGCACTTTTTAATTGCTTTATGGCTTTAATCGAAGATGGAAAAAATGTGTTAATTCCTGAACCCTATTTTCCACTTTATGGTCCCGATGTAACCCTAACTGGAGGAGAGCCTAGATACTATCCATGTTTATTTGAAAATGAATTTATTCCATTAATTGATGATTTAGAAAAGTTAGTTGATGAAAATACTAAGGCGATACTTTACAATTTTCCTTCAAATCCAACTGGTGCAATGCTATCAATTGAACAAAGAGATGATCTACTTAACTTCGCTAAAAAACATAACCTTTGGATAATTTCCGATGAAGTTTATGATCGTATAATTTATGATGGTGAACATGTTTCTTTTATAGGGACTGATTATGATAGAGTTTTGCTGATTAATTCATTTTCAAAAACATTTGCAATGACAGGATGGAGAATTGGTTATATTTTATCTCCAAACCTTGATGCAATGAAACAAGTAATCAAATTACAATATTATTTAGCTGCATGTTCAAATGATGGAATGCAATATGCAGTATTGGCTGCATTTCAAAAAGCTAGCGGATATCCAGAAGAAATGGCACTTGAATTTAAAGAAAGAAGGGATTTAATTTGTCATAGATTAAATCAAATGCCTGGAGTTTCTTGTCATGTTCCTAAGGGTGCATTTTATGTATTTCCGAAGGTTTCTGTAGATGGGTTGAATTCTGAAGATTTAGCAATTGAATTATTGAAAGGAGGTGTACTTTGTTCTCCAGGTTCTGCTTTTGGAGACTCGGGCGAAGGCCACTTAAGATTTGCATATACTATATCAAAAGAAGATATTTCTAGAGGCATGGACAAAGTAGAAGCAGTACTCAAAAAACTTGTCAAATGAGGGTGTTTTGGTTTGAGTGCTTTACTTAATGGAGTAATTTGGTTGATAATTGGAGGAATAATTGGACACATCATTCCAAGAGTGCCTATTTTATTTTTTACTAGATCTAAATCACAAAATTTGATGTTCCCGCCACATCCTGAACCAATACCAATTACTGGTGAATTACTAGTACGGATTTTAAATTTAAGAAAATTATATTGGATGTCAATCTTATTCACATTACCCTCTCTCATTTTTGGATGGATAATGATTACTTGGGCAGATTCACCTTTGGGTTTTGGTTTATTTTTAGCTAGTGGATGGACAATAATCTCTAGATTATTACCAGATAATGCTGAAAAGAAATATAGTTACCCTTATTCCTTAAGATTAATTTTTGATTTAAATTTATTAATTAATAGTGGTCGTTTGAAAGATGTTTTAGTTGAAGAAGGAATGGAGATTAATAAATCATTAATCTGTTGCGAATCTATTGATCCTCAATGGGAAGTTGAAAGTGTTCGATGTTCAAATTGTAGTCGAATTTTATTGGATTATCCAAGACCTGATCTCGGAAGACTTCGTATTGATGGCTTTCTGAAAGGAGGGCTGAGAGTTCTTTTATTGGATAGTCGACCCTTATTGTCATTAAAAGATGATAAATAATTACCATTCTTCTAACAAATCTCTAACTTCTGGGATTGGTTCAGGTTTATCCGGTCTGACCCAATCATCGTCAACTTTGAGCCATTGTGGCAGCCCCTTATTTGCACCTCCAAGGACAGTTAAGGTGGTGAATGCGGCGAGAGGTAGAACCGATAGAGCAGTCATTAAATCTAGAAATGAATTTTGAGGTACTTTTGCACCTCCCATTAATCCTACAATTAGGTCTTGTTCCGCAGTAATGTCGATACTACTTCCAAGCATTCCAACAACCAATACTGTTGCAATTCTACCTAACATCCACAAGACTAAAATCGGGAAAAATATTGATAATTTTGTCATTGAAACTAACCATCTTCTAGCAAATGTAGCAAAAGTAATGAATCTTTCAGCAATTTTCGGAAATACCCTTAATGAAATAATTAATACAACCAGATAACAAACAATTACCATTTCTAATAATTGTCCACTTTCTGCCCAAGGTAGTATAATCATTAGAATTATCCATGGAATTACCACCACAATAAATTGGAATGGAATTGCAAGTAATTGAAGCCCTCCAAAGATCGCAATAATACTCTTACCATCGCCATGTTGATCTGAAATTAGTTTAATCATTTGCCCATAAGGTGAATTTTTGTGACGTAATTTTGCTCTGGCAATTAAATCAGCATCTCGAGATTTATTTGATAATTTCAATGCCGATATCCATCCTCCTTTTTTGACGATTACATTTGGAGAAAAACCTCCAACTATTAATGCTAACCCTAAAGCGGTTAATCCTGAATAAAATGAAGCCCCAATAATCCAACGGAATAACTCATCTCTAATTTCTACAGAGAACACAAAAGGATTAAAATCTATATTGAAATCAAATAAATAGGTAATCGTAAATGCTGCAATTGGAGTTAGAACAATTTGGCCTATGGCTACTAGTGTTAACCAAATTCTTGGCAATAGATTTTTTGTTCCCACGTCAAGCCACAATTAGTGATGCTCTTTTGCTTTTTACTTTTAATTTTAGATTAAATGCTAATTTATTAATATTATTTTTTTGTGGAGAATGTTTTAATTGTTTACTAATCAAACTTTTTACCTGCTTCTTATTGGCACGTACATGACAGTGTTAAGTAACCGTATTCTTACTATCTTTGTAATCGGTATATTTGTAGTTTCAAGCCCTTTAGTAATTTTATCTGAAGAATTAGATATTAACCACTCTAATTCGGAAGTTAGCGGGCGTGTTACCGTCGATTATTTAGTTGAATCAGTTTCTTTTGGAAACGCTTCATATCCGATGGAAAACTGGACTCAACCAGATAAATCAATTACAACTTTCTTAATCAGGGGAATTCAAGTTGATATTGATGTTACAATCTTTCAAAATGCAGGTTCTTTAGGGCAATTTTCTAATGCATATGTTCTTGTTGAAGCGTACCACCCTATTGGATATCTTGAGTGGAGTGAAACTTATACTGAAGTTATGACCAGAGGTATGCGTAATACTACAACTGTTAAATGGACACCCGAAGCGGCCCATAGTGAATTGAATAATGGTGTTTTATCAGGAGGATATACAGTCCGTGTGACGATTTCCAATGATAATATTGATACGGATACAGATACATCAAACAATGTGATGGAATTAGATGTTCCAGTTGCAATTTGGAGAGATCAACTTGATGATACTAATGAAGGAGCATCATATTTTTCTATGCGTGCATATCAATATTCTAAGGATGGTTCCGAGGGCCCAAGTGCTTTAGGAAAGGGGTCTTGGCAAATCGAAGAGGATACTGGAATTGTTGGTAGAGATAGTTATCGGCATTCAACCCCTGGGAATAATTATCCCGGTAATGCCTATGATAGACTCGTTTGGGGTTTCCCTACCGAAACTCAAAACTCTGGATGTAGTAACCAACCTTTAGGTGTTAGAGGAAGTAATGAACTTGAATGGTATGTAGATGATGGCAGTTATTTTTGGCCATGGTGTAATGCTAAACTAGACGGAAATCAATTTGTTTCATTGGATATTTCAACTCAAGTTTGGGGAGATCTTGGATTAGGTGATACAGTAGGTTTAGAATTATGGAAAGCTGGAGGAGGGACTCCTCAGACTTTAGTTCATGAATTTGAAGGTATTAGTAATTCAAATTCTCAATGGACTCAGGTTTATTGGAAAGTTTCTGATGAAGAGATGAATAAGTTAGAATGGCATTTAGGATTTATTTTCGAAAGTGACTCCTCTAGTGCAACAGCGGGATATCATGTAGACGATTTCGTAATTTTTGCTATAGAAAATGTTTCTCGTTTTACTTTAGATGTTGATTGTAAGGACATGGTTTTTGGCCAGTATCCTGATTTAGGTTTTAGTGTAATCCCTGATGATCCAAATCCTCCGGGTATGGAATGTTTAATTCATAATAATGGGTATAAGGACGCCCATGTAAGTGTGATCAGTGAAAATAATAATGATACGTGGTTCGACCCTAGAGTAGATCATAGTTTATCAGAAACTTATGGTTCTCAAGTGTTTGTGATAATTCCTCCCGATGAAACGGCCTCTTTTTGGATTAACCAATCAATTATACCAGCCGCAGAAGTTACAGATCCAAACGATATTACAGTACTTAATATTACAGTTATAGGTTCATTTACTTCAGAAGAACATTATTTCACTTCAATTCCAATTTCTGTAGGTTATCATGATAATGCACGTATTTGGTCTGGAGCATCAAATCCTGCATTTTTATTAAATCCCGGCGGAACTTCTACAATAGAAGTCGAAGTGACTAATACAGGAAATAAAAATGGTAAATTTGCATTAACAGGAGCATTTCCAAATGATAGACCCCAATGGTTACCTTGGCTAGCAATTTCATATCAAGATCAGTTTGGAATTGATATACCTACAGTAAATGGCTTCCAATCTATTGAATTATCTAAAGGGGAATCAATGGATTTAATATTAAAGTTGACGGCACCATCGGAAACATTCCCTGGGATTTTTGATATTGAATTACAAGTTAATGGAATTGAGGGTACCTCTACCCAAGCAACTTTCCCTCTAGGGATTGAAATAAAGACAGAATATGATTTACAAATGAGTTCTGAGTCTCAAACGATTAGTACTCCTGCGGATGGTGTACAAGAAATTATCCCGGTGACTTTGACAAATTATGGAAATACACTCGAGGTATTTGAAATGCAATTACTTGGAGATGCTTGGTTATTAGGGGCTTATTTGTCTTCAACTCAAACTCAACCACTTTCTGCTTATGGAACAGAATCTTCAGGTGTGAATTTAATTTTACCAATGACTGAAGGAATTCCTCCAGGAGATTATACCTTGATATTAACTGCTAATTCAATAAATGATCAAAATTATGATGCTGAATTATATTTCACAATTACAGTCGAAGATACAAGAAAAGTTGAGGTTGAAAGTAGGGATTTAAGAGAGCAGAGTTATCGTGGAGGGCAACAAACAGAATCAATAACATTCCAAATAAATAATACCGGAAATATCGAAGACCAATATCTTGTTGAATTAGATATTCCTGTAGGTATGGATGCTTATGTAGAATCTATTGGGATGGATGGAGAAAA
Organism: Euryarchaeota archaeon UBA596; assembly: GCA_002498205.1. GTDB lineage: Archaea > Thermoplasmatota > Poseidoniia > Poseidoniales > Poseidoniaceae > MGIIa-I. The sequence continues at coordinate 4,234 of DAGQ01000133.1, read as the reverse complement.
AACACCTTTAATTCAGCCTGGGGCATCATTTAATGTAACGGTATCATTTACTTTTGATACTTTAGCAGAGGGAGATTTTAATTTGGGTGTAATCGCAAAAAGTAGTGTAAATGAGAATGTCCAATTTACAGGAAATGCAAAATTTATTGTCGGTAACTTGGGGTGGATAAAATTATTATTGTCTTCAGAAGATTTAGATATGGATTTAGATTCAGAAGAACCTGGTAAAATTTATGTATTAACCGTTAATGATGATGGAGAATATGATTTAATTTTACAAATTTTTAATAAACATTACACAGAACAGGAAATTAGAATTGACTTTGATGATAAAGTTTCAGCTAGTTATTTTGGGATTCAAGTAGACGAATATACTAGTGCATTCAATATTAGAGATAATGATAATGAAAATATTGCACTTAAAGTGAATGTTCCAAGAACTACATTACTTTCTTTACCTAGTGATACATATATGGTAAATCTCACAATTTGGGTTGAATCAGATCT
>DAGQ01000133.1:2989-3346 GCA_002498205.1 Euryarchaeota archaeon UBA596 | reverse complement strand
TCCGAAGAAAAATCAGGAGAATTAGCAGGGGTTCTGATAAACGGTCTTTCAATTGTAGCACTTACTGCAATACTTGGTGGATTGTTATTTGTTCTCTGGAGAGAGTTTTCTAAGGAAGATGAAGAAGACTCGTATAACTATGATTCAGGAATTACATCTTATGTTGGTGAAGATGGACGTTCCGTTCCTTCTGCAAACACTTTATTGCAGGCAGAAGAATCAGTTCAACAAAGTAAGTTGGTGCCTGAATTGCCCTCAGAACCCGTAAATGTCGCAACCTCAGAATTAGTGGATGGCTCTACAGACCCACCTTTACCCGAATCAGGACTTCCCGAGGGATGGACTATGGAACAATGG
>DAGQ01000133.1:0-2689 GCA_002498205.1 Euryarchaeota archaeon UBA596 | reverse complement strand
GAGGGATGGACTATGGAACAATGGCAACATTATGGTGAACAATGGTTGAATCAACATAAATAAGGTATTCAAATTAACCGTTGCGTTAAAATCAATTGAGGTTTCGGCTATCCGCAGGAGAATAGCATAAACGAAGGTGATTTAATGAATTCAGGAGGACAAGGACAAGGACAGGCACCAATTTTCATTTTGAAAGAGGGAACTTCACAAACAAGAGGAAAGACAGCTCAAAGTAACAATATTGCTGCAGCAAAAGCAGTTGCTAATTCAGTTAGAAGTACTCTTGGACCTAAAGGGATGGATAAAATGCTAGTAGATTCTATGGGTGACGTAGTCATCACAAATGACGGGGCAACAATCCTAAAAGAAATGGATATTGAACACCCTGCAGCAAAAATGATAATCGAAGTTGCTAAAACTCAAGAGCAGCATTGCTACGATGGGACTACAACAGCGGTTGTTTTAGCAGGAGAATTATTGAAGAGAAGCGAAGATTTAATCGAACAAAATGTACACCCGACTGTAATTTGCGAAGGATTTAGATTGGCTGCGGAAAAAGCGATGGATATACTTTCAGAACATGGTATAGACGTAAATTCAGAACAATCAAAAATGTTGAATGAAGTTGCAAAAACTGCATTAACAGGGAAAAGTGCTGGGGCCGTGAGGGAATTTTTAGCAGATATTTGCGTTAGAGCAGTAATCTGTGTAGGCGGTGAAGAAGATGGTGAGCGATATGTTGATCTTGATGATATTAAAGTTCAAAAGAAACAGGGTGGATCCATTAGGGATTCTACATTAATTGATGGAATTCTTCTTGATAAAGAAAGAGTACATTCTGGTATGCCTAGAAGTGTTTCAGATGCATCAATTGCATTAATTAATTCTGCAATTGAGGTGAAGAAGACAGAGGTAGATGCAAAAATACAGATAACAAATCCAAATCAATTAGCATCATTTTTGGATGAAGAGGAAGGTTATCTCAGGGGATTAGTAGAAAAAATTGAATCAAGTGGTGCCAATGTTGTAGTTTGCCAAAAAGGAATTGATGATTTGGCACAGCATTATATGGCTAAATCCGGAATTTTTGCAATTAGAAGGGCAAAAAAGAGTGATATGGAGGCATTATCCAAGGCAACAGGGGCATCAATAATTACTAATATCGATGATTTAAACTCTGATGAATTAGGCCACGCTTCAAAAGTAGAAGAAAAGAAAATAGGTGATTCTGACATGGTATTTATTACTGGATGTGAATCAGCAAAATCTGTCAGTGTTTTGTTGAGAGGTGGGACAGAACATGTTGTTGATGAAATTAGAAGAGCATTCGATGATGCTGTAGGTGTTGTTAGTGTTGCATGGGAAGATGGGACCGTTTTGACAGGAGGAGGTTCAGTACTCGCAGCATTATCTAGGGATTTAAGAAATTATGCAGAAGGTGTAGGCGGTCGTGAACAAATGGCTATTGAAGCATTTGCAGGGGCGTTAGAAGTAATTCCGAGAACTTTAGCAGAAAATGCTGGTTTAGATCCCGTAAATACAATTATTGAACTTAGGAAAGCACACGCTGAAGGAAATAGAAACTTTGGAGTTAATGTGTATGAGGGTGGTGTAAAAGATATGCTTGCAGCAAATGTTGTTGAACCACAAAGAGTAGTAGAACAGGCGATTCAATCAGCTACAGAAACTGCTACTATGATTCTAAGAATCGATGACGTCATCTCAGCAAAATCTGCTTCTGGCGGAGATATGGATGGGATGATGGGATATTAGGTATATTGTAATTTATTCCAGTTCAATAATATCTTATTTGCGTTATATTCAAGAATCTCGTTATGTTGGAACACAATGTCCAGTTAAGTTTGGACGGTGATTTCGTGTCAAAACCAGTCTTGATATTATTTGGAACGCAGTCAGGTAATTCTGAAGATTTAGCATCTCAATTAGCAAAATCTGCATCCTCTCAAGGTTTAGATCCGAAAGTTGTGGATATGGAGGCAGCTTCGGTAGAACAAATGGCTTCATCTGAAAGGATTTTGATAATATGTAGTACTTGGGGGGAGGGAGATATGCCCGATGCCGCTGAAGCATTATGGGATTCAATTAGTGCAGAAAATGCCCCTAGGATGGAAAATACACATTTTTCGGTTTGTGCCTTGGGAGATACTAGTTATGAATTCTATTGCCAATCAGGTATTGATTGGGATACTCGATTAGAAGAATTAGGGGCTAAGAGAGTGTTTCCCCGAAAAGATTGCGATGTTGATTTTGACGAGCCTTATTCTGAGTGGGCTAATGGTGCACTTCCTGCAATATCAGCAGTAGGAGGAGAATCAGTTGTTGAAGTGAGTCAAGAATCAGAAGTAGTTATTGCAGAATCATCCTCTGGAACGGTCTCTACTAACGAAATAGATACAATAATGTCTGATGGTGATAGAAAATTAGTAATTTTATTCGGAAGCCAATCAGGAAATTCAGAAGATTTAGCATTTCGTACTCAATCTAAAGCAGCATCCTTCGGTTTGAATGCAGAAGTACATGATATGGAAGGTTTTGATTTAGGAAGTTTAACAGACACCTCTAGATTAATCATTATTTGTAGTACTTGGGGAGAGGGAGATATGCCAGATACTGCAGAAGCACTTTGGCAAATAGCGAGTTCTGATAAGAAGCCTAAATTAAGTAAAAC
>DAGQ01000008.1 GCA_002498205.1 Euryarchaeota archaeon UBA596 | reverse complement strand
TAAATCTCCCAATGGTGGTAAATCACTAAGTTCCTTGCTTATTTTACGATTCATTCTTCGTTTTGCTCTCAATTGTTTTCCTGTTAATTCTGAATCATCAAGTGGTTGCTCTAAATTTAATTCCAATACTATTTCTTCCTGTTTTTCTTCAACTTTTGGCTCTATTGAAACTTCTAATTCTATTTCTTCTGGTTCCTTGTCCTCGGAAATTAATTCTAGCTCATCATTACTCTTACTAATTGAAACGACTACTTCTGTTTTTCTTTTTCTGTAACCTCTTTTCAACCTTGTACCAATGACGTTGATTGTCAATATTATTACTAAAGAAAGTGTTGCTAAACCAATTACTCTGACGATTATACCTAATGCTGAATCATTTGGTAAACTATCTTGTAATCTATCCCAGAATGACTTTTTATCTGGAGTATTAATTCCTTGTTCAATAATTTGTCTTACACTCAATAGTCCTTGATCATTATAATAAATGAAGTTAGAACCATCATCAACAATATCTGCAGCAATGAAGGTTCCTTTAGTTAGTCTGACAGATAATGAATGTTCTTTTTCGTTATCCTCATTTGAAATCATTCCGTATAGGATTACTTCACTTCCTACTAATACTGAATCATAGAAAATCTGTACCCCTCTATCAGATGTTTCAACCAAACTAATATGTTTAATTCCAGGTGCACCCGTAATCTGTTTGTCTTCTTCATCCCACAATTTATCAGTAACCCAAGTAACTAATTTTGAATCTTGCCCACTTCCTTCTTTCCAAGCGGCAATTATGACATCATCCTCTCCATCAGTTCTAATTTCCATATTTGCATTTGAAGCGTAATCACCAACGTCTGACCCCCAACCCCAAATTCCTGATTCTGGTTGACCTTTGATATAATTTAGTCCAAGCCTTAACTCTCCAGTTGTATCGGTCCTACGTTCTTGGAAAAGAATGTGGAACTCATTACCCACTCCAAGAACTACTGGTTCAACCTCGTCAGACTGTATATTTAGATCAAAAGCCACAGAAGGTGAAAGAACCCAGGAATTATTATCTAATGGAGTTTCTGTAGACAATAAGAAGATGGAGGTTATATCTTCATAAGAACCTCCTGAATAAATATCACGATGATAACCTGCAATTCCAAATTTACTTTCATGATTGCTAATTCCTAATCCAAAATAATAACCTTGGGTTAACCTAATTGCTGGCATTAAATCATTAACTTGTGAAACTTGTCCGTCTTCAAAAACCACCATATGAGATACTGTCATTCTTAAATGACTTTGGTTATCTAAATAACGCTTTGTCCAAACGATATGGCTTGTATCTCCATCTGAATAAATCAATGCTTCACCCGCAAACGTATCATCTAAAAGTACGTCATTCAATAATTTTTGAAAACTAGAAACTGTTCTCAAATGTAATTCACCATCATAAGAAGTTAACAAATGTCCTGTATTCTTAACCGTTACATATCCAAGCAAAATTTCATCATCTAACAAGTCAAGAGTCACATTTGCACTTAACTGTACATCATCAACTACAATCCCAAATTCAAGTTCATTATTATCTAAATTAATATCTAAGGTATTATTTGTTATTGTTAATCTAAATTTATATCCACCAACTTCTGATAAAATAGATTCAAATGGAGTGACATATTCTTTCAAACCTGAACCAAACACATTTACAATTGATTTTTCATCAATGATTGTCCATCCTTGGGAAGTTCTTTGCTCTAAAATTAAAGAAGCAGAACCTGAATTACTTGTACCTATGTTTTGGACTGCAACATGTATGAAAAAGGGTTCATTAGGCCTAGGAATTACATATTGTTCTTGTATATTCCTAATTTGTACTGCGCCTTGAGTTAATGAAAGATCTACACCATCAACATATTCGACAACATCAAAACTTATTTTTTCAACATTATTTTCTATATGATTTTCTTCTAGGTTATTATCTGAATCAAGAGTAATCGTAATCTCTTGGTTTTCACCAAGAATATTTGGAGCCCAACCAGGAATAATTAATTCTCTAATTTCTCCGATCTCCATTCCATCTAATATTGTCGATGCTGTAGCTCCTGCACCTGAAACCTCCACAGATACAGGATCTGAAACAGCGTCACCACTGTTAACAACAGTGACTTTTACTTCTAGTAAATTATTCAAATAAGTTTCATCTACAGGTAATCCCCCATCAAGTATTTCTGTTTCTATATAAAATTCTAAATCTGGTGCGAAAGGTAAATTATCGATCTCATACAAATATCCTTGAATTTCTCCAACTCTACCTGAAGCATTGACTACTCTCACATCTATATCATGCAAGCCATCAATTACTTCACTAGAATTCCAATCAAAATCCCAAAGTCCAGATTCTTGCCGTGGAAAATCTGCTCCAGAAGAAATATTTTTTCCAAGAATCCATTCTCCAGAATCTATACGATATTCTATAAATTCAGGTTGTATTCCTGCAAAATCTCCTTCAAAAGACACAATTCCACTTATTGGAGAATGGTGTGAAGGTTCATTAATTTCAAGATCATAATATCCTACTTTCGGAATTATGTAACTTAATCCTACCAATGAACTCCCACTTTTGGCTGTAACCTTAATTTCATGTTCCCAAGCGTTGCCCCATTTATTACGTTGTGAATACCAAGATTCTTCATTCAATTGAACATCGAAACTCCACCTATTATCCTCTGAAACATTTAGTTCAGGTGATCCATCCCAATGATACTTATACTCTTTTTTCCATTGATTTGATGATTGATCTTGATAATCTCTACTAGCAGTCCAATTAATTGTTAATGAGTCATAAGTATAATTTTCTGTAGTAAAAACATCTCCCATTATTCTAATCTCATCATTTTCAACCATCCAAGACTGATTATTTGGTGAAATAATATCAATTAATATTGAATCTGGAGGAGTAAATGTGATATCACCGCCAAATAATTCTACCATGTCAACATATCCAAATCCCCATTTTTCATTCCAATCTGCATTAGCATCATTAGAAGTTACTGAAATACCGTCAGGAAGTGTTGTTGAATTTCTAATAAAGTCTTTAACTAAATAAGCATTTAACTGATTTTCATCATCATCATAAAAAGAATCCCAATTCTTTTCTAAAAGAAGAGCTACCATTCCAGAAACATGAGGTGTGGCCATACTTGTACCTGTTTTTTCAGTGTAACCATCATCTGCCAATACAGGGTCTGCTCCAGGAATTGGGACTGATGGATCTGCTGCATGCAATGGTGCATTAATATTTGACCCAGGTGCAACAACATCGGGCTTTAATTCGTCCCAAGGGTTATCATCGCCATCATCAATTCTTGGTCCATAATTAGAATATGATGCAATTTCATCATCTATTCTATCGATTGAACCTTTATCATTTACCGCGCCCACTACCAAAGCGGAATCTGCAGAAGCTGGAGCTGGTACTTGTTTTGCACCATTATTTCCAATCGCAACTACACAAACAATTCCTGCAGCCGTTGCTTGATTAACTAGCCTAGAATTTGTAGAATTACCATCATCTCCGGGATCATTCGTATCAAGGGCGTTAAAAGAGCCAAAACTCATAGATGCTACTTGAATTCCCTCACTACTTTCATTATTACCCCAATCTGTATTTACATTATTTATCATCCATTGAATTCCATTTGCAGATGCCTGATTATTGGTTCCGCCAGTATCTGTTAATACTTTGATATCTACAAGATATGAACCTGGAGCAACCCCGACATTATTGGTACCTCCACCTGTGCCAATCGCTGTTCCTGCAACATGAGTGCCATGTCCATCCCCATCATTTGGGTCTTCTGTACCATCAACAGCTGAAGAGAATGCTGTGCCATCATAACCTGCCACCCATTTTTGATCATCATAACTTGTAGCATCTCCATCTGGGTCATCATTTATATCGTCAAAATCATTCAATGATGTGTGTTCATTATCTACACCTGTATCTAAAACTGCCACAACAATTCCTGAACCATAATAACCAGCACTATGGCCAGATTCTAAGTATACATTACTAGATTTTGCCTTGACAGCTGCTGCTGAAACATCTAAAAATGGTTTGTAAACATCTTGCATTTCAACAACAACAACTCCTTCTAAACTCCAAACGTCATGTAACGCTGAAACTGAAACATGATCTACAATAATTGTATCTACGGAATTTAATTGCATAAACCATGCATCTCCTTCAACACCTGTTGGTTCTATCCAACCATGTTTAGTCAACACAGATTTGAGATTAGATATATCTTCTGAAGTTGGAGCCCAGGCATAATTAACGAATATTGCGACCGTTTCTCTTCCATCTTCTCCAATTATTGCAGTTGTAGAAACACTTTCTTTTTCTCCTGCAATTATTCTTTGCAACCTATCATCCATCCCGTTGTTGTCACGATCTGGTGAATAACCAAACCACCAACCATATTCTTCTGCCGCGGGTTTATCTCCCCTTTCTGGCATTCTTAGTGGAGTATCACAAGGCAATTGTTTACTTTCATAATTACACATCAAGGGAGGTAATCCATCTACTAATATTGCGGGTATTTTTTCTGATTCTAATAAAAATTCTTTATCTTTTTGATTTGATAATTCACCTGAAACGCCGATTCCAATGTCAGCAAAAAATAAGAGTATTACCATCAAAAATGCTGTTCGGCGACTTACTGAATTGATGAACACTATAGACACCTACGGTGTCCCACCCACATAACCACGCTATGAGTCTTACTAACTATTGACCTATGGCCAACCAAAATTACAAGTTTTATCGGAACATTGAACACTTGGTCCATCTGATAAATTCGTTACTTCTAATTGGCCTTCACACTTGGGACATCTTACTATTGAAACTAATTTTTCCATCCATGCTTCTCTTGTTTCAATTTCGTCTCCTGCTGTACGTAATTTTTCTAGAACATTATGAACTTTGATATCCTCATTATTTTTAGTCCAAGGATCTGAATCTAATGATTTCATTAAACTTCTTTTTTGTGATTGCAATGCGGAATGTATCCCTCCTTGAGAGGGTCCTGAATCTACAACATCTAATGGGGTCGGTCCTGTCTT
>DAGQ01000043.1 GCA_002498205.1 Euryarchaeota archaeon UBA596 | reverse complement strand
AAGAGTAAGTGGGCTTAATGAGGATTGAAAGAATTTGGGCAATGCCTAATAAGTGGACATTTACAATAAAGCCTATTCGTGAATTATTAAATGAAGAGGTAAATGACGGTTTATGGTGTGACCCATTTGCAGGAGAAAATAGCCCTGCTCAGGTTACTAATGATCTGAATGAGAAAATGAATGCAGACAATCATATGGATGCTTTAGAATTTCTTAAAACATTAGAAAGTAATACGTTCGATGGAGTATTATTTGACCCACCATATTCTATAACACAGGCAAAACAATGTTATGAGGGGTATGGCATGGAATTACTCGAAATTAAACCTACTATGATGAATTATTGGTCTGGATGTAAAAATGAAATTGCTAGAATCTTAAAATCAAACGGCAAAGTGATTTGTTTCGGTTGGTCTAGTATGGGGTTAGGAAAAAATCGTGGATTCATAATGACAAGAATACTCTTAGTACCCCATGGAGGTTCTAAAAACGATACAATCTGTACAGTTGAAATTAAAAAATAATGAGGAGAAAATATGGTTTCAGCAAAATCTAATTCATTAAATCGTTATATTGGTAGAAAATTTAAATCGGTTTTCTTAATCTTTCTATTCCTGACTAGTTTTATTATTCTTGATATAAATACAGTAGATTATGGAATTGAAGGATGTGAAAAAAAAGGTATTGCGGAAAATGAAATTTACAATTCAACTGATGTAACATTTATTGCCTTTGGAGATAGTCAGCATTGGGATTCAACAAATCACCAAAATGATTTCCAAGTCGAGGCATTAAACCACTTTGATGAATTATTATCTTGGAAAGATGCGGGATATGAAGAACTAGGAGAAATATCAGATGTTAGAGGTGTTATTATGGCTGGAGATATCACTCAAAACGGCCGTGATGGAAGAGTATTTTCCAATGATGAATATGGTGAATTTATTGAAAGGTATGGATTATGCGGTAATAAGCAATTAAAATATCCAATTTACGAAGGTTATGGAAATCATGATTACTATGGCTGGAGTGATATTTTTTATCGGATACCACAAGATCATCCTGTGATTGATTCGGTAGCAATAAGAAATGAATATCGTTCAAATTTAACAAATGTAGCACCAGGGATGGATGGTCATTATTCTTGGGAATGGGACAATATTCATTTTATCCAGCTTAATTTAGCACCTTCAGATATTGTTCCAAATTATGAAGAAGGCGGTTTTAGAAACCCCCATAATGCATTAACTTTTATGAAAAATGACCTTGATGAACATGTTGTTGGAACAAATAAGAAAGTGGTTTTAATTGCTCATTATGGTCCATGGGAATGGAGAGAATGGGATGACCCACAAATAACTCATTTCTGTGAGGTAATAGAAGATTATAGGCCATATATTATCAGTTATATCCACGGGCATTCTCATTCAACTAAGGTTTATGATTGGTGTGAAATTACCATTTTTAATTCAGGATCCCCGTATCATGATGATGCAATCCACTCGTCTTATAATGAGGATTTCAGAGGCAGATTTACACTATTTAGGATTATGGAAAATGAAACAAACGATTTGAAATTAATTGCGGTTGATGTTTCTTGGTCTGTTGATAATTATTTGGAAGGAGATATCGACACGCTTGATTTACAAATGAAAGAGTGGAAGGGTTTTCCATATGAAGAAAATATAACAAATTAATATTTTTTTAAACGGATTAATTGAAATGATTTAACCCGTGGAGAGGTTGTGGAACCGACTAATTCTCTTCTTCCTCATAATCGCAGTTCAGCGTTTTATGATGAAAAAAGCAATTTTTCTCAAAGATTTAACGAGAGTATTCATTTGTGGTCAACTGCATTATTGAATGATGATGGAATTATTGTGCCAATTCAATCTAATTCTGAGATTGTATCTGCGAAAATAATTTCAAAAGAAGATGGAATTTTTGTAGGAAAAGAAATAATCAATCATCTTTGTAATTACTGGACACCAAATTTAGAATTCAAATGGAATTTTTCGGAGGGCGATATAATATCGTCAGGAGATATATTGGTGGATATTAAGGGTGACAAAAATCAACTATTGAAAATAGAGCGACCCATTCTAAATATTATTGGCAGACTTTCAGGCATAGGAACTACTACAAGTAATTGGATTAATAAATGTCAAATTCCAATAGCATCTACAAGAAAAACTACTTGGGGTTTACTAGACAAATGGGCAGTTCATATGGGGGGAGCATTAACTCACAGATTAGATAGGAATGATGCTTTGATGTTGAAAGAAAACGATCTAGCTGCACAATATCCCGAAGTCTCTTCGATAGAAAGAATCAGATATGCATTAGAAAATATAAATATCAAAAATATAGGTGCATTTGTAATAGTTGAAGTTAGAAATCATGAAGAGGCTAATATGGCTGCAAAAACTTGGAATAAGCTTCAAAATAAACAACCACTTACAATTATGTTAGATAATATAGATGTTGAAGAATGTGATAAGATAATAGATACAATATCAAATTTGCAATTAGAATGTAAAATTTATTTTGAGGCTAGTGGAGGCATTACGTTAGAAAATTTGAAAGACTGGAATGAATCCCTAGTAGATGTGATTTCAACTAGTTCTATTCACAGAGGAACCCGACCATTGGATATATCATTATTATTTGAGGAGGTTTGAAATGTCTTATAATGTTCCAGATTCGCATCCTCGAAAAATGTCATTAGAGCGTAGATATAAATTGGAAGAAGCCTCTTCTAATGGATTACTTGCAGGTACCGCCATGATTGCACATGGGCGTGGAGAAGCATTTGACTACTTGTTAGGTGAAAGAACGATACCAATTGCTGATGAAGCAACAACACAAGCGGCAATAATGCTAAAATCAGCAGTAAGGCCAATAATTAGTGTTAATGGAAATACGAGTATCTTAGCTGGAGAGGAATTAGTCGCATGTGCAGCATTACTATCTTGTCCAATTGAAGTGAATATATATTACAGGACACCTGAAAGAATCTCAGGACTGGTGGCATATCTTGAAAAATGTAAGAAAATAGTATCCATTAAACCTCTAGAGAATTGGAAGCGTTCACCTGAAGAGTGGGAAAATGCGGTAAATAATGTTATAATTCTTGGAACTTTTGCCGATGGAATAATTCCTGGACTAAATGGTCCTAGAGCTATTTGTGATGTCAATGGTATTTTGGCATCTGATGTGATTTTAGTACCTTTAGAAGACGGAGACCGATGTGAAGCGTTGATAAATATGGGACTAAAAGTAATAGTCATAGATTTAAACCCATTATCACGCTCATCTTTAATGTCAACAATTGCAATAGTTGATGATGTTACAAGGTTTAGTAATAATTTGCAGAATAAATTATTAAATTTTCAAAGATTGAAAAGAGAAAAATGGGATAATAAAAAATCTCTGCAAACGGCGCTTGACACCATTAATGATAATCTTCAATCTTCAATCAAGTAAATTTGAAATTCTTTTCACTAAGTCATCACCGACTTGAGAGGTAGTGGCATTTCCCCCTAAATCATAAGTAATTGTTTTTCCTTCTTGGATTTGATCACTTACAACTTGAGTTACTTTTGAACTAATTTCGATTAATTGTTCATCATTATGTCTGTTACCCAACCATTCTAACATCATTTGTAGAGAATTAATAGTTGCAATTGGGTTTACCATATTTTTACCCGCATATTTTGGACTAGAGCCATGAACAGGTTCAAACAAAGCATGATTATCCCCAATATTACCACTTGCTGCCATTCCCATACCTCCCTGTAGAACACTACCTAAGTCAGTAGCAATATCTCCAAACATATTTGACGTTACAACAACATCAAACTCCTCTGGGTTTCTTATTAACCACATTGTAAAAGCGTCTATGTAGGCATAATTTGTTTCAATCTTTGGATAATTATTTGCAACTTGATCAAATACACTTCTAAATAATTGACATCCTCTTGTAACATTACTTTTGTCAACACAAGTTACTCTACTAATTCCATCATTAGGTGCACCATTTCTTTTTGATGAAATTTCAAATGCTTTTGATATTACCCTGTTTGAACCGTTTTTACTAATGGGTCTTGGATCCCAAGCAATTTCGCCCGATAATCCCGGAAATTCTAAAGATGGAGATTCAAATAATGTTTCACCAGTACTTCTAGCTCTAGATCTTTGTAGAGCACCATAATACAACCCTTCTGTATTTTCTCTTAAAATACATAAATCCACATTTGAAGAATCCCATACTGAATTAAATTTACCATGTATTTTATGTTGAATACCTTTGAATAATTTTATTGGACGAACATTTGCATATAAATCTAAACCAGAACGAAGACCCAATACGATTTCTCCTCCAGCTAAATCCCCATTATCCCTTATGGCTCCAGGCCAGCCAATAGCCCCTAAAAGCATAGAATCTGCTTCTTTACACCTTTCAAAGGAACCTTCTTCCCACTCTTTTCCTGTATCTAAGTAGTGTTTTCCACCACATTCTATTGATTCATAATTAAATCCAACAGCAGTTTTTTCACTAATTATGTCTAACATTTTCTTTGCTTGTTCGATGACCTCAATTCCAGTACCATCGCCTGGAAGCAAGACCACGGAATAATCAGACATGACACTTCCAAAAGTCACCTATACTTGAACTAATTTATTCAGATTACTTATTATTTTTGAGAGAACAGTTCATCAACCCTCTTAGTTAATGTGTGCATAATGAAGGACAAACATGCGCCAGATGAACATGGTTCCGGAGAAGTAGACTCAATCTCATTACCTGACTCTGTAATGAGGATGTGGGACCTTATGTTAGCCATTAATCCAAAATGGGATTTTAGGGATTGGTTGCATGAAAGAGCGATAGATGAATTGGAAATGCTTGCAATAGACCTAAAAAAAGAGAAATTAAGAGCAAAGCAGAGAATTTTTCGTTTGGAAAACTTGGGCCGCAGATTAGAACCCCAAAAACAGGAAAAAGACAAAGGCCAAACAAATTTATTTGACACATTTGAATTCGAGAGTGAAATTAACAAAGTAATTGAAGAGGAAGAAGAATCTTCAGAACCGAGTTACTTGAAATATTTATCCGAATTTTTTGGGCCCAATGTTTCATCAATTCATCCAGGTGACGATCCATTATTAGCAGTTACAAGCCAATTAATTCTGATGGAATTAGAAGGATTAAAAAACAAAGAAAATAAAGGGCTTTCTAGTAAGCAAATTATAGTTGAATTGTCAAAAAGAGGAATCAGTAAAATTGAAGTCGAAGAAGGAATAGATTTTTTACTTTCACAAGAGAAAATCGTAGAAGTTGATGATGATGTTTTTATGGCTTATTAATGATTTTATAAGCTTCAACTAATTTTTCTGCTTGAGAATCCCAGTTAATTTTATTTTTAAATTCACCAAAAGGGAATTGACTATTTTTCTGTTCAGTAGAAAGATTATTCCATGTATGTATTAGTTTCTCTATTAATTTTGAAATTTCATTTATATTCTCTTCATCTACTTCCCACCCCCAATCATTTAGGTTACAAACTTCGGATGCCAAGGAATTAAAATTTACCATCGCTTTTTTCCCACATGCAGCAGCAGAAAATAATTTTGCAGGTACTGTAAATTCTATGTTTCCTCTTTTTCGTGAATAAAGACAATATTGTACGGTACTTTCATCCATCAAAGATTTAAGTTCAGAATGGTTATATCTTCCTGAAATTTTACAATTTATTTGTGGAAATTTATCAAATAATTTTGCAATTTCTTTAGAAGCAGCACCAGAACCAGCGATTCTTAGATGAGGTCGAATTTTTTCATCAATTAATAGGATAGCATCAATTAATGTCTTAAACATTTTATAATCCCTCAAATTACCGAAATACCCAATTGTAAATTGTTCAGGATATGACCAAGAATCAGAATAATTATTTTCAGCATTAAATATTACAACACTATTTTCTCTCCATTTATTATAAATTTCTTGATAACCATTTTTCTCTCCGATTTTACCGGTAGCAACAATTAATAGATCTGCATTTTGAGCATATTTTTTATCTCTTCTCTTCAAAATTAATGCACCAAATTTCCGGATTAATGATTTTGGATTTGGCAGTAAGAGCCATGTCCAATATAAATCATGAGCATCAAATACAAATTTGCCTCTACCTTGCTTTTTCCACCATAATCCCACAGAACAAGTATCTTGATCATGACAATGTACAATATCTACTGGTGATTGTAGTAATTTCTTTTTCACGATAGAACGAAATTGTCTCAAACCCTTTCCAGTTTTCAAAATTTTCCCATACGGAACTAATTGAGTCCTAATTCTATTGATTTCAACTCCATTAATAATTTCTTTTTCAGCACTAATTTCATGTAATCTATCGTAAGCATAGATACAAACAGAATATCCTGCTTTAGTTAATGCTTCAGCTTCTTTTTGTACACGAGGATCAGGATCATGTCTGTTAGAAACTAGCATTGCGATCTTAGGCATCGTGCTATCGAATAATTCTTCGGCAATCAACTAAACGGTATAATTTAATTAAAAAATCATAAATTGATGCGATTCTATTATGGGCATAAACCCACGAGCGTATGTTAATGCTACCAGACCAACTGCATGAATTATCAACAGAAGATAGATTTTCTTACGCTAAATTATTAGCACATTTATCGCGAATAGACGGCGAATTAACATTTGAGGAGATGGCTTTATTCGAATCAAGATTAGGTACAGCAATGCTACCTCCATCATTAAGAAAACAAATTAGGCAATATTTGAAACAGCCACCCTCTCTTGAATCCGCTCTAAAAGACATGTCTCAGAAGGCTGGTAGATTGGCTTTAAGAGATTCAGTTTTGATGTCAGCTATTGACGGGGAAATTGATGATGAAGAATTAGAAACATTATATTTGATAGCAGAAAAATTTGATATGGATAAATCTTCTATTACTCAGTTAGTAGAATGGTGTCAAAGAGGTTGGAGTTGGATGAAAGAAGGCCTAGAGATTCTTGGGATAGAAGAGTGAATTTAAAACATTCAAGTTGAAGTTATCTTTTTTAATTAGTTACTATGTCAACGAGAATGTCAGCACAGTCAATTGCAATTTAATGGAGTTTATTTAGGATGGGAATACAACCAAAGATTGGAATTACAGGATTACCACGGAGTGGTAAAAGTGGCGTCTTAAAAAAGACAGTTGATATGTTAATCGAACAGAGGAAGAATGAATTAACCTCAAAAGGCGAAGAGTTTGAAAATTACAAAATTGTTGGTGGCATGTTCATGGAACCAATAAAAAATGAGAAGGGAGAACGCGTTGGATTCGAATGCGTAAATTATCAAACAGGTGAACGTGGGGTTGTGGCACATAGAGATATAGATTCTAGAATGAGAGTTTTAGGATTCGGTTTAAATCTTGAAGAATTAGAAAGAGTTGGTGTACCCGCAATTGAAGATGCAACCAAAAATTATGAAGTTTTGATGATTGATGAAATTGGTAAATTTACTGTAGAATCAGATCTTTTTGTAACAACAGTACGTGCAGCATTAGAGGCCGATAAACCATCATTAATGACTCTGCATAAGAAGAGCCGTCATCCATTATTACAAGATATTAGAAGAAGAGACGATGCACGAGTTTTAGAAGTAACCCCAGTAAACAGGCCATTATTACCCTATAAAATCCACAAGTTACTTTACGAGGTTTATTGAGGTTGTATTATGAATACGCCTGCAACAGCAGCGCGCCGTATTTTTTTAGGTACGGGATTAGGCTTGCTTGTCGTAACAGGTTTTCTTTTTTCTATGGGTTTATTGCCCCCAGAAAGTTGTACTTCAGAACTCCAAAATTGTATTCCAACCAATTCATTTGGTTGGTTCATTCCGCTTTTTTCTGTAATCTTCATAATTTTAGGTTTTTTAATTTGGAAAAAACCCGAAATATTTGAAAATATTTTTCCAGATTTAGATGAAGAAAAAAGAAAAGAGAACTTTGAAGAATCATTATTAGAGGAACATTTAGAAGATTCCAAATCAAGTAGTGCTTGGACTTCATTAGAAAAGAAATTATTAATTGAAAAATTTGAAGAAGAATAGTTAAATTATCCTTAATGGAGGGACCCATGTACCTTTATTTTTACTAAAATCCAGCAAATGCCAATATACTGTTGTAATTTTTATATTTTTATTTAAGATTTCATCATAAGTAGCTACTCTGTAATTAGTAAATTTTTTCCAGGTTGAATTTGCAAAATATTTTAAAATTGGAAAATGTAATGCAGGCCCACAAGCAGGAAATGCTGGAAAAAAAGTAGTTAACCACGGCCTTTCAATAATGTGAGCATTATTCATAGCTTTATCGATTGAATTCCATCCATTGAATCCAAACCCTTTTTCAGCCTTCCCAGATTTGATAGCTAGAAATCTTGTTGGATTTATTGAGGAATCTAGTTCAAAATTCTCAGTTCTAAGAATCTCTGCCATCCATGGTGCGATATATCCTCCAGGCGCTCTAAACCAAGGCCTCCAAGAGTTTTTGACATGATGTTTAATGATTTTCTTTGCATTTTGCAAATCTTTCGTAAAGCCATCTTTATCAGGCCCAAAGGCAGACCAACATCTATGTTTATATCCATGGCAACCAATTGTAATTTTACCATCTAATTCGTTACTTTTTTTAATTAATTTTTTTAATAATAATTTAAAATCTTCACATTCTAACTGTTCACCAATTAAAAAAATTGTTACGGGCAAATCAATATTTTCTTCATGCCATTTATTAAATCGTTCAAAACTAAGTCTCATTTTTTCACTGATCGAATTCTTTACATCTTTTTTATTACTTCTAGTTGGATGTCCTTGAAATTTAGGGTGATGAAAAATATCATCAGAATCTATTGTTAACCAAATTGGGAATAACTTTTTCATACATTTACCCCCAATAAATATTTTTAAGCGGAAACATATAGGTATGGTATAAAACTTTTTTATTGTGATGTAATAATATCGTTTCTTCAAAACTATTTTCATCTAATTTCATTTTTCTAATTATATATTTACATGTTGCTAAACCAGAAATGTTATCTGGGTTTACAGTTATTTCAAGAGTTTTAGAATTATGAAATTTAGATAACCATTTTAGTACTTCAGGAATAACTTTTGAAGCAACCCCTCTCTTTTGAAAACTGTATTTTACCCAATATCCAAAGTTTAAATCTCCACCCTGATGCGTCATATTATCTACACCAATCAAACCTATTAATTCATTAGTATCAGTTTTTTTTATTGACCAAAGATTAATCTCGCCACAGTCACTTTGAATTTCTGATTCTAATACAAAATTGATAATTTGAGGTCTTATTTTTCGACTAGTGTTCACCCATGGCATTGCATTCATTAAATCTTCAGGTTTCTCATTAATTGCATTCATTATCCCATTCAGATCAGAACCTTTAATCGGAGTTAAAATTAAATCCGAATCGTCAATATCGATTTTTTTAGTAGGCTGGAGGCGTTCCAGTTAATCACAACCTAACTTAATTTTGATACGGCATTTGTAACATCAGAATTGCCAGGAAATTGAGCTTGAGCTTTGGTTAACATTTGTACCAACTCATATTCCCTACCAAGCCTTTTTAATAAGACTCCTATATGAAATAATAAATCAATATTTTCTCCAAGGTGAGGGCCAATTTGTTCTAAAACATCCTCTACTTTACTATTCTCTCCATTCTTTGCAGCCGCCATTGCTTCTAATAATTCCGCTCTTAATTTTTTTGAATCCCATTCGTCTTTTGGCGCCCAAGGCCAAATTAAACCTTGACTCAAAACCTCACTTTTTGAATTTTGAATTATGTTATTCACAGGGGTTTCAACAGTATAAGGTGAGCTTTGTGGCGCAGGAGGTGGTGGTAATTCAACA
>DAGQ01000054.1:23396-23559 GCA_002498205.1 Euryarchaeota archaeon UBA596 | reverse complement strand
TAAATGAGAAATCATATAAAATTAAACTACCAGAAGGTCAATCTAATAATGCTCCAAAGAAAAGAGCACCAAGAAGTGGGAAAAAAAGTGGAATTATTTCTTCATCTATCCCCGGAAAAGTAGTTACAATTGAGGTAGATATTGGTTCAAAAGTTGAAGAAGG
>DAGQ01000054.1:0-23044 GCA_002498205.1 Euryarchaeota archaeon UBA596 | reverse complement strand
TGAAGCAATGAAGATGCAAAATGAGATAAATGCTCCAACTTCCGGAACAGTCAGTGAAATTAATTGCTCACCTGGTTCTTCAGTAGAAGCAAATATGCCATTAATTGTTATTAAACCCGATGAAAAGGATGAATAAATACAAGGTTTCTTATCGTACGATGCACTCCTGTATACGTGTCAGGAGAACCTTGTTGCGATGTTACTGGATGCGATAGTAATGGCGATATAGTCAGTAGACTTTCTCCAGAGGGTTATTTGGTTGCGACTGGAAAGAAAGCATACTCATTTAGAGAGGCTTATAGGCAATTTAGATATTGTAAAAAATGCCATGATTATCTTATGAGTAGTGTATGGAATAGAATTAATTCATCAGATGACAAATCGGGAGATCATGTTGCCCCTACAGCAATCTAAGTTAAACGGAGTTGTTTTTCTTGGAGATTAAAACTTTTAAAAAAAGACATAGTGTTTCTTATTCAATGGATTATGAGATAAGTTCTGAAAAAATGTGGGAATTGATTAGTAAACCTGGAAATCTAAATTCATCTCATCCATTTTGCAAGACTAATGAAATTATATCTTGGGATGAGGAAAATCATAGTGACAGATTGGTATATCTTAACGGAAGAAACTACATCAGAAATTTTCAAACTTGGGAAGAAGGTAAAGGTTACACCTTGCTAATCGGTGAGGAAAACGGAGCCCAGTCTTTCGTAAGATGGGAAATAGAGGAACAAGGAGAGGGTTCAAAATTAACCATCACAGTTTACCCATTCATACTGGCAAAAATTCCCAAAATACTTGCTTATATCCCACATATGTTGTGGGTCAAACCTCGTTTAGGAAACTACCTAAAATCAGTATTATCGGGATTCAAACATTTTTCAGTGACTGGAAAAAGTGTACCAAGAAATCACTTTGGCGAACATCCATGGTTTTCATGAAATTCTGACTCTTAGCAACTCTTAAATTACACCCTGATTTAACATTGCATCTGCAACTTTTAGGAATCCTGCAATATTTGCACCCATCATATAATTCCCTGGAAAACCGTATTCTTCTGCAGTTCTTGCACAAGTTTCATGAATACTAACCATAATTGCATCTAATTTTTCATCTACTTCTTCACTAGTCCAATTCATCCTCATTGAGTTTTGAGACATTTCTAATCCTGATGTCGCTACACCTCCTGCATTACTTGCCTTACCTGGAGCATATAGGATTCCAGCTTCAATGAAATGATCAATTGCTTCTGGTGTTGACGGCATATTACTTCCTTCTGAGACAACATAAACATTATTCGAAAGTAAATTTTTGGCATCTGCACCATTGATTTCGTTTTGTGTAGCTGCTGGTAATGCAACATCTGCATCAACTGCCCATAATGGATTATAATCCAAACTATGATCTACAGGAGTATAAGTAGCACCTTCAAATTGATTTGCATATTCACTAATTCTTCCTCTCCTCACATTCTTTAATTCCATAATCCATTCTAATTTTTCAGATGTTATTCCATCAGCATCATAAATAAAGCCACCAGAATCAGACATGGTAACTACTTTACCGCCTAATTGCAATACCTTTTGTGTTGCAAATTGTGCTACATTACCTGATCCTGACACTAAACAGATTTTTCCTTCTAAACTCAATCCTCTTGTTTTTAACATCTCTCTAGCAAAATATACCTGGCCGTAACCAGTTGCTTCGGGCCTAATTAAAGAACCACCGTAAGACATCCCTTTACCAGTTAAAACACCAGTAAACTCGTTTCTAATTTTTCTATACATTCCATAAAGATATCCTATTTCTCTACCACCTACGCCAATATCTCCTGCAGGAACATCAATATTTGCACCAATGTGTCGATTCAATTCTAACATGAATGATTGACAGAAACGCATTATTTCTGCATCTGATTTACCCTTAGGGTCGAAATCAGAACCTCCCTTTCCTCCACCCATTGGTAGTGTTGTAAGACTATTTTTGAATACTTGTTCAAATGCTAAAAATTTCAAAATAGATAGATTTACACTAGGATGGAATCTTAATCCACCTTTGTAAGGTCCAATTGCACTATTCATTTGAATTCTAAATCCTCTATTTACATGTACATTTCCATCATCGTCAGCCCAAGGTACTCTGAATTGAATTATTCTTTCAGCCTCAATAATTCTACTTAAAATATTAGCTTCAACATATTCTGGATGTCTTTCTAATACTGGTTTCAATGTGTCTAAAACTTCCCTTACAGCCTGATGGAATTCAGGTTGATTGGGGTCTCTTGCAAGCATTTCTTCGTAGACTTTTTCAATCATATTTACATCTCGTTAAATGTGTCCAACAAAAGAGTACTTGTAATGTTTTTTACACGATTTGATAATTTAAAGACCTCTTGATAAAAAGAGATCTAATCTATTCATTAAATTCTCATTTTCATCAAGATTCATAATTCTTGAACGTATTGATTGTTCTATCATTGAATGTTGATTCGGCTGAATAACCATTAATTCTCTTAAAATATCTAATAATGCCCATTCATCTTCAGTAATTACTTCATCATCTAATGCACCAATTAATGCAGATTGATAAGCACTTGCTTCACCGACCCCAGGTTTTTCAACTAAATCCGGATCAAAAGAGTAATTGTCTGTTCCTTCCTTTAATGAATTTATTATTTCTTTTTGAGTAAACTCGTCGATATCTAAAGATTTAGCTAAAATAGATAAGATTTGAGATTCATCTCCAGTTATTATTTTATCTTCTAATGCAGTTTCTACAGTCATGTAATACAGATATTTTGAACGTTCAGGATTAAACACCATATCCTTCCGTCACATACGATGCTTATTATTCAGTCGATAACATAATCAAAAAAAAAGAGATTATTGATTGATTTTTTAATTTTCAACAAATTACACATTTTGTATTACATTTTATTGATTAATTCGTTTTAAAAATTAAAATACTCAAAAAAAAGGGTTTTTTTACATTATGTATTTCAATTGTAACACTATACGTAATACATCTATATATACTGCCTCTACCCTCCTTGTATTAGGAGAAAGAGTCATGAGCGGCAATAGTAACGTAATCACGCTAAGATTATCTGATGAGGAATTAGCAGCTATAGACCAAAGAATTGGCCTAGATGGCGTAAAAAACAGAAGTGACTTACTTAGAAAATCACTGAGTACGTTTCTAACTGATTCTCCAGAATTACCTGGCCAATCGAAGGTGAGTTTAGTATTAGGCGCAGGTGTTCGCAAACAACTAAAATTACTTTATCAAATTACGGGCAATGACCCAAATTCCATCATTAAAATTGCACTCCACGATTATCTTAATAGATCTGTAGATCAAATAGATAATCTTACGGCAAAATTGGAAGAGAGAGCACAAAATGCTGTCGATGAAATCAGTAAACACCGTTCATACAAAAGTTGAACAGGAGGAAGCCAAATGGGAGATGGGATGCACGAAAGAGGGTTGGAGGGGAATAATCCCCCTCCTTCCCCCCACGGGCAAAATTTCTCATGGCTTCTAAACCGATCAATCATAGCTAGAAAAAATTCTGATTCAAACCCCCCGCCACCTTCCGCTTCCCCCAGCGGAGGTGGTGGCTCTAGAGGCGGCCCACCACCTGCTAGTTAAACGAAAAACTATGGTTGTTTTACCAAGAAACCTTTTGGTCAGCCGACATTGACGACCTCTTGTGCCAGAACATAACAAAATAGAGCAAACTATTTTTTTCGCTCATGAATCACTTAGAGATGGGCAAAAAGAAATGCTTGAAGACTCTATTGATGCCTTGAGAAATGAGGGCCACCATCTTGCAGCAGCACCTACTGGCATTGGAAAAACAGCAGCAGCATTAGCAGCAGCATTAGAGGTTTTATCACATTCCATAAATAAAAAAATATTCTTCCTTACAGGTAGACAATCACAACATAAAATAGTAATAGAAACAATAAGAGACATAAACAAATCACTGGATTTTCAAAATATAAAATGTGTAGATTTAATTGGGAGGCAATCGATGTGTTTGGAATTAGATCAATTTTCTGGAAAATGTAATTGCGAAGGGGGAATCTCCAAGGGTAAAGAAATACAATATGAGAGATTCTCAGAGGAAATACTTGACAAGCCGCTACATGTTGATGAAGTTATTAGCAAATCTAGAGGAAGATTACTCTGTCCTTGGAAAGTTTTGAGAAATTCTGCTAAAGATGCTGACATCATTGTTTGTGATTATAATCATTTATTCATAGACATCATAAGAGAAAGATCACTTCCGGGACTAGGCGTTAGTCTAGAAGATATCATCATCATAGTTGATGAAGCGCACAATCTCCCCGATAGAATAAGAAAAGGTCTTGAAAGAACATTAACGAAACAAATGGTGATACATGGTCGTTTTGAAATTGAGGAGTTTATGGGATACGTTCAATCAAAAAGTGAAGAAAAAATGTGGGAATGGGTCATGAAATCATTCAAGAGATTAGAGAAAAATATTGGCACACATTTTGAAAAATGGAATCGTGAAATAGAATCAAATAAAAAAGAAAAAAGAATTTTTTCTAGTGAATTATTGAAACTTTTTTTAGATAGTATGATTCCAAATGAAAATTATGATTCAAAAGAATATGCACTATCAAAATTTTCAAAAATGTTGAAAGATGTTGTTGTCGATAATGGAGATAAAGAACTCTCCTGTTGGAGAATCGCAGGATTATTAGACATTATTTTAAAATTTGAAAATAAAAAAGAATTAGTTTTAGTTTTCAATAATGAAAAAGCAGGTAAACTATCTTGCCACTTATTAGATCCTAGCATAATCTCCAAACCAATTTTTTCTAAATCATCCGGTTCAATTCTAATGTCTGGAACACTATATCCACCAACCATGTATTCTGACATTCTTGGATTAACATCACTAAGAAATGTAACATTAAAAGAATATATTTCACCATTTGAAAGCCATAACAAACCCATTTCAATTGCCACGAATGTTACAACAAGATACAAACAAAGAGGACCTGAGAATACGCGTAAGATTTGCGAACATATTTATTCGGTAGCTAAAGAAACTCCAGGACATATCGCAATTTTTGCTCCAAGTTACAAACTTCTAAACGAATTCATAGATAATGAAGGATGGCCTAATAGATTAGTCATAAAAGAAAAAAGCGATTGGAAGAAATCAGAAATTGACCAAATAATTCCAGATTTAGAAAAATATCGTAAAATTAAACAAAAAATATTGTTGGCTGGTGTTTTTGGAGGTAAACTTTCTGAAGGTATCGATTACAACAACAACATTCTTGATGCCGTAATATGTATTGGAATTCCCGTTCCACCGCCAAGTGTTTTTTCTGACGCACTTAAAGGATTTTTAGAAACCAAATTTGGAAGAAATAAAGGCTGGCTATATGGATCGATGCAACCTGCAATAAATTCAGTAATTCAAGCAATGGGGAGACCCATTAGATCAAGCAAAGATAAGGCATTTATTGTATTATTAGATAGTAGACATTTAGATCAAAGCTATAGAAAATGCCATCCAGAAAATTTTAGTCCATTAATTTGTAATGATAGTGAAACTACTAGAAGATATATTGCAAGGTTCTTTTCTAAAATACAGAGAAGTTGAAATGAGTCCGATGAGAGGGCTATGCATGGGGATGGAATGGCAGCCACTACACCTTGAATCAGAGGAAGTGGATGAAAAAGATCTTTTAAAGCCAAATATCCATAGTTTATCAACATCCCCCGAAGAATTACATAATGCCTTTTTTGATCAAGCACAACATTTGACAGAAGCAATTTCAAATCAAAAGGTTATTACAGAAATTTCTGGAAAAAATCCCGAACACACTAATCAAAATCAAAAAATGATATCAATTGTTTCAATTGCACATGAATTCAATGGTGCTGTAAATGAAAACACACTACAAATTCCATTCAAAGGAATTTCTGAAAAGAATGTAAATATTGAATATACAAATATCGATTCAAATTGGGCAATAAAACTTTCAATAAACCCATCAGAAATAGAGCAAAATCAGATAGTACGCACTTTTTTACTACCGAAAATGGCTAACGAACCTATCGCTAACTGGTCTTCCAATAACTTGAGTATTAAATTCTAAGCTTCAATTTCTGGGACTGAATCTTCTCTACCGCCTTTTCCAACGTTCATCCTTACTAATTCACTTTGTACACCCTCTAAAGCAGATTGTGCCCTTAATGAATCTTGAGCATTCAATTCATGTCTTGAATATCTTGCTTCTTCAAAGACATTATCTAACTCTACTAATGAATCTTCACGTATTGGAAGTGCACTCCTTAAAGCCATTTCAAATTCCCTTACTGTTTCAAAATCCCTTCTCAAATATCCATGTTTTGTTAAAACTCTACAAAGATCTTCATAGCAATGGAAAATAGATTCCCGAACTTCATCTCCATGCGCTAATAATTCAGCTGTATAACTAAAGATACTTGCTATCTCATCCAATACATCTTGCTTTCTCTTTCTATACCAAAATGCTCCAAAGGCTGCTAAAGCAATCAAAGCCAATAATGATGCCCAAACAAATGGAGAAGATTCACCTTCAGCTTCAATAGATTGATACACCAGAGCCTCTGGTATTCTAGCCTGTAATGTAACCAATGATTTGTTAGATATCCTAGCATCGTCAGAAGAAATCTCTATACTTACGGTACCAAATGAACTAGAGTCAGAATACGGAGGAGTGTTTTCTAATATAATTTCAGCAACTCCAAATTCATCTGTAATTAACGTCCTAGTCAATAATTGTCCCGATTCATTTGATAGAGTTAAAATTACACTTATTCCATCTAAAGGTTGTCCAGTATCATCAGCACTAACAGATATATTCCCATAAACATCTTCTCTTTCATCTATCACAATTGGATCTAAAGTTGTAGTAAATGTGGCATCAACCTTTAACATCATAGTGTAGTTTGTTGACTTAGATAATAAATACTCATCATCAGAACCTGAAAATTCTATAATAAGTATAACATTCCCTGGTTCTAAATTATTGGGAGCTACTGCATTAATGTAGAACAACTGTGTTCCAATTACAGTCCAATTCAATTGGCTTGAAATTAGAGTTCCATCAGCAGTTAAGAGTGAAATCGATAAATTTGAAAATTTCAAATTATTACCACCAATCTCTGCAATTTCACCATAGATCTCAATTGGGAATTCATCCGAACCCCTTACACTATATTCCGAAGATAAATCCATAAATGTTATTTCTACTTCTGACCATGCATCTACATCAACCTCTTGAGAACTACCAACATGAGTTATGGTCCCATCAAATTCAACTAAAATTGTATGTTCCCCTCGGTCTAAAGACATCTCAACTGGTAAAGAATAAGTCCATGTTCCATCAGATTCTGTTATTATCAGAGTATCCTGTAAAACACCATCAAGATATACATGAAGTGTTTCATTACCTAATCCAATATTCGATAAATCATCTTCATCATATAAAACTCCCGAAAGATTCCAAGATCCACCTCTTACAACGGATTCTTCCTCTAAACTATATTCTAGAGCGCTTCTATGAGCAACAAATAGTGGAGTTTCTGCATAACTTTCACGATAATACCCTTGACCAGGAGCCCTTACACCAACTGTATGTTCACCCCAATCTGTACCACTAGGAATCGTCCAAACAAAGGACCAAGTACCATCAGAACTACTATTGATGATTCCTATTTCTATTCCATCAACAATTATTCTCAACTGATGTTCATTTAATGGAACATCAAGATTATCAAAAATTGTTCCTGTTATTGTGATATCATCACCTAATGTTTGCGGGGATAATTCACCAATAGTTACTGTAGTCGTACTATATACATACCAACTTGAAACTGATTCAGAACTTAAATTGTAATCATCACCATCAAACCTTAATGTAATATCTAATTCCCCTAATTGTTGATCTTCAGGGACACGTAATGAAATTGTAAATACCCCATATTCATTAGTCGTAACAAAATAATCAGCTGAACCATCATTTTCACCTACGAATACTTGCATTGTTCTTCCAGGGAGTAATCTATTTTGAATATCAACTAATGTACCATTAATAATTAAATCAGAACCACGATCAACTTGGCTTCCTTGTGGAGTAATAATAATAATATCAGTTGGAACATATACATCAAATTCTTGATCCGGTATTGGGTCAGTAGAATTCCAATAGAATTCTGGATTCTCTGAATCGCCACTAGCATATGGAGCAACCCAAAGGAATCCTCCACTAAATACAACCCTCATATCATGTGTTCCTGCACTCATCCATTCAGGCAATTCATATTCAATAGAATAAAATCCAGTATCTCCATCACTTATTGCTGTAGCCATCGGCATATCATCAACATATAGCCTTACCAATCCACCTGATGGAAGCCCGTCTTCACCTAAAAGTGGATTTCCTGCATCATCAAGTAAAGTTCCATTTACCCAAATATTTTCGCCTACAATCATACTACCTTGCACTGAATCTAGACTTAAATCTGTATGAGCCAGTACAACGAAATCAACGGAGGTATTTCCTCCAATAATTCCCACAGTTCCAAAAGTACCAATATTTCCAGCCCACACTGCATGTAAAGTAAATATTCCAGGATTTACATCTTGGGGAATATTAATTGTAACTTCACCTAATCCTGAAGCATTAGTTATCAAAGATCCTGTTTCTGCAGTATTTAGTAATTCAACATCAACCATCGCATTAGGTATTGGTTGACCTGCATTATCAAATACCCTCACAACAACATCAATACTACCACCCCTATCCTGAGTATCACTATTTTTCAAATTTCCAGGTTCAAGGAAATCAAGTACTGAATAACCTTGAATATCTATAGTATCAAATACAGAACTGTTAATGTAAAAAGGTACTTGTGGATTATAAGCAGCCCTAATTTCATGAGTACCTGCAGACGTTGTTGGTTCAACATAAACTGTTGCATACCAAGTACCATTAGAATTAATTTGACCATCTAAATACTGAACAGATTGACCATCCATTGTAATCTGTATCTGTGCAATTAAGGGTATTCCATTCCTATTCATTAAAATTGTACCATTATCAGATTCTATTGTTCCTGAAAGATTAAAATTACCACCAGCAAGTGGATTTTCTGTAATCGGGTCCATAACCAAGATAGTCAATGAACGCACAATAGTAGATGGTAAATTCCTAACTGTTGGGTGAACATCATTAGATCCATTATAAATCAAGGAAATTACAATAGTTCCTAAGGGTTGATCATAAGGAATAGTGTATGTAAATCCTACACCACCAGATGAATTTGTAACTTGCCCTGGTAACCAAGTCTCATCAACCAACAATAATACTGGTTTATTCTTTTGACGTACATCAATTGGTGTATCATATGCACAAGCAGAACATGTTGCTGAAGTCTCTACTAGATTTGCAAATACCTCCAATGTATCTCCTCTGTTAATAATTATTGGAGCGGTATGATTTAGTTCAACAAAAGCACTAACTCCTGTAACATGTATAGGTGCCTGTGATGAACTTGGAAGATAGTAGATGTTTGAACCATTAATCACTTCAACTACAACCGTTCTATCTCCACTTGCCACTCCATCAAGAGATGAATCTGTTTGAGATGTAATGTTAAACCAACCAGTCGTATTAGTTGTGTATGTAGCAACTAAAGCTTCTTCTTCATCACTCAAAAAGTAAACCTTTAGTGAAATTGGGCCATTGAATACCCTTGTATTATCGTCTCCATCTTCTACATATCCTGCTACATTAAAGGATGATCCAGCAGTAACTTCTGGTTGTATCCAATCAATCACCACTGCTGATGGAACTTGAATAGTTACATCTACAAATGTTTCATTCCCTAGCCATCTTGCACCACCCATGTCTGAAATTAAATCTGTGACATCATCATCAATATATATCCTCAAAACATACGTTCCAGGTGCAGTTCCACCAGGTATTGTCCAAGTGAAATTAGCAGATCCACCCTCGACTGTAGTTCCACCCCTTCCATCAGAGATTGTCCATTCTTGAGTAACTTCATCAGGAATAACTTGTTGACTACCATTCCAGTCAAAGATTGCATGAATCGTCCTATCTTTTACTCTGGAATTATTCCCAACATCGATTGCAAATACTCCAAATTCCAAATCACCACTTAATGGTGCATTCAATACATTAGCGCCTGAAACAAGATCACCTTCTGAATCTACAACTTCTAAAGAAAATTCAGATTCTAAACCTACAGAGAGATTTAGAGGTCTAGGCATCAAATAATATGCAGGATCAATCATTCCTTCTGCGGTTAATGATATCTGATAAATCCCTGCTGCTAATCCTGAAGGCATAACAAAAGAAATATTGAATTCTCCTGTATTTGTATCTAAAGAACCGTTTCCAATAATATTGTCTCTTATTTGGTTTTGTCCAAAAATCTGAAGAACAAATTCTGTCCCATTACCTGTAATAGGCCCTGGTGGATTTTTTTGTTCATCTATTAATTGGCCAGTCAGATACCCCGTAGTCCCTATGTGTACCCAATTAGAGCTTAATGCCACATCTAATTCTGCATTACCTTGAATTCTAATAAATTCTTGACCGCTAGAAGGTTCATATAATTCAGAACCTGTAAATGATGTTTCGAATAAATAATCACCAGGAAGTAATGAAGCCAATGTTGCCCAACTAACAGGAATTGGGTTTGAAGGATCTACACTAGTATTAATTGGTGCTCCATCAAAGAAGTGTTCAAAGGTACCTGTTAAATCTAAATCAGTACTTATTCCACGATGATCTTTAGCAGTTACAGCAACATTAGCATCAGAGCCTCTCATTTGTGGATTAGCAAATATTTCAAAAATCAAGTAACTTCTTAGAAGATAATCATTGGGCAAATCCGCATCATCGGTTGTATCCAAAGTAGTTGGATAAAACCGGACTCTAACATCAACATTACCTGCTGGAATATTTATATCTGAAGCATTAAGTTGATGAACGATAGAAAAACTACCATTTACTGATTGATTAAATACTACTAAATAATCTAAACCAGAACCATTAGTTCTAATTCCTAATTCAAGCAATCCATCCATTGGAGAGGGATTAGCACCAGCACTATTTGCCGAGCCATTTACATATACAGTATCTCCAACTAATAATTTCGAACTATTTGTAGGATCATTACCCTCAACAGTAGCTTCAACATTAGGAGCTAATGAGACTGTAGCATTAACTAAAATTGATGTTGAACGCAAATGTATTGGAGAACCAGGATAAGTTTCATCGGGATCTTCCCAACCCGAGAATATAACTGTAAATTGTAATGGACCAAGAGGTTCAGATGGATCTAAAGAAAGTTGGAATGACCAATCACCACCTTTACCGACATCAGTTGTTAATGATTCTACGCCAGAAATCTGTGAAACATAATCTAATTGTACCGTAAGATTAGCCATTTCTGAAACATCTAAAAATGGGCTATTTTCATATGATAAAGTTCCACTAAAGTCCGTAGTAGCACCTTGACCAATTGTGGTAGATGAAGTATGAACGAGAATACTATCATCTGTGACATTAATATGGCCAGGATATTCATGAATCCTTGGTGGAATATAAGTGTCTGCAGAATTAACAACGACTATCTTCTGAAAACCAGGCATAATCGCTTCGGAAGGTAATCCCGTAATAATGAAATGTCCTGTTGCATTTGTGGTTGCAGCTGTTCCAATTAACATTGATGAATCTGTAACTGGTGATGATTCTGAGTCAGCAGGAGATGGTGCAAGATAAGCTCTTACAGTATTACCTTCAATTCCAGTCCCATTACTTGAATAAATTAGATCTCCTTCAACAGTTAAATCTGCTGATCCATCCCTATCCCACTCATTTGGAATAAAGGTCATATTTACTAATTCTATTTCCAATGGTTGAGGGCAGGGATCTATTGGAATCCAACCCATATCAGCATTCGTAGAACTACTACGAAGATGTACTTCTGCCCAAACAGCACCATCAGAACTAGATACCTCATAACCATCTAATGTCTGAACACCATTCAGGTAACCTGAAACCTTACGTGCAGGAATTCCAGCAAGTCTAGCCATTGTTACAAACACAGTAACAAAATCAGAACAAGTACCTTCAAGTGAATTTTCAAGAATATGCCAAACGATATCATCACTTGGATCTACTCCTGAACCATTGAAATTTATTTGATAAAATAATGACCCGTTGCCTTGTCTCAAATGTTGAGCTAGTGCATTTGCCATCCCATAACCACTAGTTTCTCCAGAATCGGCTATTACATCTTGAGTAATTGTATTTACAACTGACTCATTAGACACCCCATCGGAGAAATATGAAGGTAAACTTAGTTCTAATGGACTAGGTACATGAGGTTCTGAATCATCAAGTTCAGCACCTTCAAACCACAACTGTTTTGCTTGTGTTGTTAATTCAAACAAAGGCGAACCATCGGAAGATACTTTTGAGGTCCAATCAGAACGTTCTAGTTTTGCAGTAGGATCATTCCAAATATCCAATGCTTCCCAATTATGAGGCATTGGAACAGGTAAACCTCCTGAAAAAGGAGTATTATAAGCCATATTCCATGTAACTGTCCCATTAGAATAAGTATTATCGGCAATCCAAGTAGTATTGAGATAATTTGGACTCATCAATTGGATTGGATGAGATGCTGCATCAACACCATACCCTCCCCCAGTATAATTGTCATAAGTATTGACTCTCCAATACAAAAGGTCATCTCTATCAAAAGGATTACTTGTGGTATTTGCCCAAAATATTACATCTTCATTTGTAACATCGTCTGTAGGATCAAATGGGTCATAATTAGAACCAACGCAAAGAGTCCCCCAAAACTGAGGTGGACATTCAGCATAATCTGACATCCCCCCTCCATCTGTATCTGGATTTCTCCAATCAGTACCAGTAAGATTTTCTATTGAATCTGGAATTCCATCACCATCTGTATCTTGTGGATTAATATCATCAGAGGGGTCATTTTCAGGATTTGTACCATCGAAATATTCTTGATAATCGCTGACTCCTCCATTATCAGTGTCAAAAATTAAAGGATCTGTAATATAATTATCATTACCTCCACTTAATACACCAATATATACTAAATTACATCCAGTAGTTGTTTCAAAATAATCATTTACTCCATCACCATCTGCATCTAATGAATTTTCACAAGCAATTGTTGGATCTGTGGCACCCATAACTTCATCATAGTCATTTTGCCCATCTCCATCTGAATCTACATTAGTAAAATTCGAAAAATATCCAAAAAATGCTGTTCTTTCTTGCCAATCCGCAAGTCCATCTCCATCTGTATCGTAATAATCATCATCACAATATTGACGTGTAGTGGATAAAGTTCCATCTGCTTCTGCTTCCATCCTACACCAAGATCCATCTTTAGCCAATACAATATCTCCAGCAACAGGTGCAACATCTACATTTGTCAATTGATTTCCTACCCTAGAAGCATAAGAGAACTCTGTTAAAATTCCCGAAGTACTTTCATACCAACCCTTCCCTCCATTTGGATTAAAAGGACTTGAATCACTAAGAGTCAAAGTAGCAGCCCCCCATGAAAGTATACTTGCTTGAGCATCTACTAATGAATCACAAGGATCTGTTCCATGTAGTGGATTTACTTCATCACCATCTAAAACTCCACCGTAATCTGTATCTGCATTATTCCATTCAGTACATGTCAAATTTTCTTCCCAGTTGTCGATTCCATCTTCATCAAAATCTCCAGTATCTTCTCTTCTTGTTGGATCACTTTCATTCCCATCTATTTGACCATTGAAATTAATATCTTCTTCGCCATCGTCCCAAGCATCACCATCTGTGTTATTATTTCGAGGATCTGTAGCCTGTGCAGGATTACCATATCCGCTGTTTATTTCTATACCATCATTTATCCCATCACCATCGGTATCTGCTTCAGTTGGATCTGTAAGCCAAATATTAACTTCGTCACCATCACTAATAGTATCACCATCTGAATCAGGATTATTTGGGTTTGTTTGAGTATTTCCATCAACTTCTGCAACCAGAGTTGCACATCCTGCAGGTCCGTCTCCTGTTACTGGATTACAAGGTGTTTCAGTTCCTGTCATTTCATCAGAAGGTGCATAATGTGATGGTGCAGGCCTAAAGCAATCTGCTCCATTACATTGAGTGTTCCAGCTAGGATTAATAAATTCGTAAATATTAGCCATTCCATCTCCATCAGGATCTCCTAATGCACCATTATCTCCTGTTGGATCTGTTGGATCTAAACTATTTGCAACCTCCCAACCATCACTTAATCCATCACCATCAGAGTCCCAACCATACGGATCTTCGTCAATTAATCCATCACCGTCGTCATCATTACTTCCACAAACAGCATCACCATCATTATCAGAATCTTGAGAGTCTATCTGACCATCATGATCATTATCAAAACCATCTGTACAGATATCCCCTACAGGGTCTTCATCACATAAAATGATTCCACCAACACCATCTGCACCAGAATCACCACATCCTGGCTGATTATATTGAAGAGCATCTTCTTCATTCCAATTATTTACTGGAACTGTACCATTCCACCAAACTCCGTTATCCAATATATCAGGAGTGTTGGCATTATCCCAATTAGCAGGAAGCCCATATGAATATTCTTGAAGATTTGTTAATTGGTCTCCATCTGGATCTCCAGTTTGGCCATCGTCCCCCACAGAAGCACTTAATGGATTCAATCCATATTTCCATTCCCAACCATCTGGAAGGGAATCTCCATCAGAATCCCAATTTTGAATTTGAGTATTCAACAAATATTCAATTGAAGTGATTAAACCATCTCCATCTTGGTCACTTGACGCCATTGCCTGCCAAGATGCAAATTGAATTGACGTAAATGTAACTACTAAAAGCATTAAAATCATTAAAATTGAAGTTCTTTGCTTATTTATTAGCAAATTTAATTCATTTTTAATTGCGCGTTCTGACTGAATTTCTGTGTGTGAAATCATCTCACCTCATCACTACCCGGACAAAGAGGGACTTAAGGGGAATGGTGCGTTGTTCATACAAAGCACCCCCTAAAGGGGGTGAAAAATTAGTCCTCTTCAACTAATTCTACTTCTTCATAAGTTATAGGTTCTGGAACCTCTTCAATAGTTTCTTCAATAGTTTCTGTTTCTTCGGAAATTGAAGAAGAGGTGTCGCTACTCTCATCAAATAATTCTTCACCAGCCCACATATCTAATTCTTGACCATTTGCACCTCTACGTGAAAACCAAACTACAAACATCAATACCACCGCACCCAATACACCAATAGTAACTGGATCCGGCTCACTAAATAATTCAGATTGCACCCTACAAGTTATACTTTCTACATTTGTTTGAATCCTTACATCGTGCGTAGTTGTAAATTCATCACCATATGCTTCATTCATATCTAGTGGTTTTGCTGTAATTTCAAAATCATAAACTTCATTGTGCCTCATACAAGTTGGAGAATCTATTCTTATTGTGAAATTCTTTTCACTAAATGGATCTACGGTCAATAGTTCACCTCCATCTTCAGATTCTAATGTTACTTTCCAATTTTCACCAATCGTTGATTCTAATTTGAGTAAGACCAAAGTTTCTACATTCGCAACATTATAAATTCTCATTTCTATCTCTTCAAAAGAATTTATTCCAATAAGTTCGTTCTTGGAAATCTGGGTGATTTCAATCTGTGGCTCATCTTCACCAATAAATACAGTTAAAGGCATATCAAAATACTTTGGATCGATTCCTGAATTCGCTTCTACTTCTTCGATAATTCTTAGATAAATCGTATGATTGCCGGAAAGCATACCCATGCTCGGTTTAACAAGTAATTTTATTTCTGCTGAATCACCAGAAGATAATTTTACATTAGAGGTTTGTGAACTATTAGAATCATAGATCTTAAAGTCCCAAGAACCATAATAGTCCTTTTGTGAAACAAAGTTACCATCAGGAGTTAAGATTTCTTTATCTAATAAACTTGGATTTTTTATTTGGAATGTAGTTAATTGCGTATCTGATTCAGAAACAGAACTAGTAATTTTTAACCTAAATGTTTCATCATTGTACTCTGGATTTTTACACGTAGAAATTTCAACATTCACGTGACCCAAGGGCGCTGCATCACAATCATAAATTACTGTTGAATGAACTCCGAAGGTTCTTTGAACAGTGAATGAGATTGTAGCCCTTAAGGTTAAATCATTAGCACTGGTAACTTCTAGTGTTATTTTTCCAAGATCTGGAGCTTCCCTATCGATTGGAGGATATACCTCTACTAAAATTGTTTCAACAGCATTAGAACTCACATCACCAGAAGGATATGCTCCTTGTTCTTTCAATATTGATTCTCCTGTATTATTATTGACGAATGCTGCATCCCATTGATCTGGTATCTCAAGAAACTTCATCCTAAAGCTATCAACATCAAAACCAGTATTTCTTATATCTAGGAAGAATTCTCCTGTACCTTCAAAATTTACAAAATTAGAAGAGGTTTCGTCGAAGTCTCCAGA
Source organism: Euryarchaeota archaeon UBA596 (assembly GCA_002498205.1). Classification (GTDB taxonomy): domain Archaea; phylum Thermoplasmatota; class Poseidoniia; order Poseidoniales; family Poseidoniaceae; genus MGIIa-I. The sequence goes on along the minus strand of DAGQ01000054.1, from coordinate 6,379 downwards.
TAAATCTACCGAATCTGCAATTTGAATTTGATGCTCCGCATCTTCAAAAAGAGACAGGCGAGGGTCTGAATATACATCTATTTCTTCAACATCCAATAATAGTTGAGAAACGTCTGTAACTTGTGAATTATTAGCCTTTGGAACTGCTATAATGTTGATATTTGAAGGTGTTGAGGACATATCTTCGTCTGGCGCTTTAATCAGTAATGTTGGCTTAATCATAGTTCCTCCATAATCAAGTTGATACCCACCCACGGGTTGATCAAACTCTACTTGCCAATCAGAAGATAATGGAGGTTGAATAGATAATTCAACAGACATTTCATTGCTTGAGTAACCAATATGAGATAAAGAAAATTCTAATCTACTTGTCTGCCCTGGTGCAACAAGTAATGTATCCCCTTGATTTTCTGCTAATTCGAAATCAATTCCATAAGTATTCGAAATTATTGGTTCATGACTAAAAGTAACTGGTTGATCATGTTGAAGATCTTTTACTCTTAATTCAAGTGGGTAAGTTCCTGCTTTAAGTCCGCCCTTATCATAAACATAAACTACATTTCCAACCAAACCGCCATTGTCTAAAATCAGATCATTATTTGAGAATGTGTATGAAAATTCTTCAACACCCTCAATTCCGTCTGCATCATCAATCAATAATTCGATTTCAGAAATATCTGCCCGTCCAAAGGCACTTCTAACATCTACAGAAATTTGAATTCTCCGATCCTCATCTGAATCATGAGGGTACCAATCTAATGTTTCTACATCATTCCATCCAGCGCCTTCTTTATGCACTTTAAATGAACTTCCAGCAAGAGTGTTAGTTCTAACGCTAAGATAGGTCTCTTGATTGTCATTAGAAATATCTCCATAAAAGATATTTACATCACAACCAGAGTCTCCAAAACCACCTGAATCACACTGATTTGTAGAGACTATTTCTAATTCTACTTTCAACATACTACCTGATTCTACCATAAAGGTGTTAACATTCTCAAAAACAATTTTTTCATCATCTGGGTTTTCTTCATCACATGCATCACTTCCAAAAAAACCATTACAAGGATTATCTAACTCTTCTGTCTGTGTAGAAATGATTGTATTTCCACTCTTCAATATAATATCCATTTCTGCCGTAGCCCCATCAGGACCTGAAAATTGATAAAAAACATTGAAATCTATTTCATTAGAAACTCCACTTATATTTATGTCAGATAGAAGAAACGGAGTCATAAATACTCCTGCACTATCCATGATGCTGATTTTTGATTGTGAACCACTACTTGGTTCACGTGTTGTTATTTTTCCATCACCAGTCATTCCCGAATCTATATCATCTTGAGTTAGCGCATCAAAGTAAAATCTGTAGTCTTGATCTGCCGATGTAGAATACATTACAGGAATTATTTCCATTAAATCATCCTCACTGGCTTCAAAATGTATTAAGGTTGAAAATATTGAGCAAATAAACATTAAACAGAGTACTAATGCTTTTGATTGATAGGAACTACGCGACATAACTACACCCGTTAACAAGTAACCGTAAGAGTAGAGCATTAAACGGTTTGCCGTCTTATGTACATAACAATGTAAATTTAGTGATATTATCCTACTCGTTGAAAAACTAGTTCGTTTTCGGAGGGCCGCTGGGGTACCCGAGTGGTCAAAGGGGCCGGACTTAAGATCCGGTGGCGAAGCCTTCGTGGGTTCAAATCCCACCCCCAGCACTTATTCTTCTTCTGTGCTTTGACTATTAGCCATTGAAGAGAACCTTTCAACAAATTCACTGTAGTCTATTTTACCGTCTGAATCTCTATCTATATCTCTCATCAGAACCTTCATTTGTAATTTTGAAAGTCCGATTCCAAATTCGTCAATCGCAGCCTCTAATTCATCAGGAGATAAATTGCCATCATTATTAACATCAAATTTCTTAAATGCTTCTTTTAATTCTAAATTCATTGATTTTCTAACATCATTTATCCTATCAACCATCAGTTGTTCCATCTGAGTTGCAACTTCTCCAACAAACCATTCAGCTTCTCTTCTATGCATACTCATAGAATATCTTCTATCGCCAACGAATAATGTCAATCGCCCATCATCATTAGCATCAATATCTACAAAATTTTCCAAATCCCAAATCTTAGTTTTCAAAGGAATTAATCCTAAAAATTTAGCTTGTAAGGAAATATTTGTAGCAGAAATTATCAACTTATGTCGAGATTCTAATTGACCTGTGTTTGAATTAAAGATTAACCAGTAACCGCATGTTAAAAATGGAAATATAAATACCCAAATTAGCTGAGTATAATCTGTATCTCCAATTGATCTAATGAATAACATCGATATTCCAATAGCAATTGAAAACAAAAAAGTACCCCAAAAAAACAAGAGTGCAGATTGAGTTGAACGTGTGGGAATTGTAGTGTAAACATTATCTTGCCCCCTTCTAAACCCAAATTGTATGGAAGGTAATTTATCTGGCCTAGGCCAACGGTCGGGGTACCTAGCCAACTGCTCAACAACACCCATGCCATGTTCATCTCTACGGACTAAGCGCCCAGTGTGTTCCTTAATTGGCAACAATAATTTAGAGGCAATGCCATTCATCATATTCAACAATGAATGTTCATCATAACTTTCCAAAATATCAATCCAATCGCCATCATCTAATTTTGCTTGGAGAATCCAAATAGCAGGAAGTGTTTTTTCTTCCCTAATCGTCCTTAATGCTTGAATTTCTCCTTTTTTAAATGTTTTTTCAGCAAGTCCCACTTTGAAATGTAAACCCTCATCATCTGCAAATAAATTTAAATCACTAGAAATACAAGATTTCGCTGAAAAAGTCCCACCATCAGAAGATTCTGATAGGTCAATCGATGTAGATTGTAGCCATCCCATGAAAAGCCGAGTAATAGGAGATATATGACTATGTACTTTTAATCAATAACTTTTTTTGATTTTTTTTATTTTAATCCACCATCTACAGCAATAATTTGGCCCGTGATATAATTTGGCCCATCTGCTAAAAATAATGCGGTTTCTGCAATCTCCATTACAGTACCCTCCCTTTCCATAGGAATTTGATTAAGAATAATATCCTTATCTTCATCTTCAATCCATTCAGGAAACATTATTGCACCAGGGGCAATTCCATTAACCCTAACTAATGGTGCTAATTCATATGATAAACTCATAGTTAAATTATACAAAGAAGCTTTACTAGCACAATAATTAGTATAATTTTCCCAAGGATATTTGTAAGATGTGTCTACCATATTAATAACACATCCATTTACTACCCTCAAAGACTGTAATAAACCTTGGATTATGAAATAAGGAGCCTTAGAATTGATGCCGTGCATTGAATCCCACATTTCTTTTGTAACATTTGAAAAAGCCACTTTTTCATATTTTGAAGCTGAATTAATCAAAACATCAAGCCCACCTCTTTCTCTTACCAAGTCTGAATTAATTACCTCGGATAAAAATTGATCCAAATCCTTAGTTAAATCGGCTTTAATCATGATAGCATCATTACCTAATTTCTTAATTTTATTTACAACATTTTCCGCTTCATTTTTTGAATTATTATAATGTATGATTACATCATATCCAGATTCGGCAAATTTTATAGCAATTGCAGCGCCTAAACGTTTAGCTGAACCTGTAACTAATACAAGTTTTTTGGAGTTCTTGTTGTTGCTAATATTATCCTCGGCCATATCACTGCTTAAGCAATTGTACGTTTGAAGGTTAGTGATTTGATTTATTACAATAAACAAACACTTTTTGAAACACCCAATACAGGGTCTACTGAATAGGATGACCAAACAACATCTACCTGTTTTGCAAGATTCAAATGAAAATGCAAAAAATAGATCCCAAAAAAGGTTACCTTCTTGGTTTAATATCAAATTACCAAATGCAAAACAACAAGCAAAATTCAATGAAACTAAAGCCTCAGTAAAAGATAATAAATTACACACTGTTTGTGAAGAAGCAAAATGCCCCAATATTCACGATTGTTGGTCTAGCGGAGATGCCACATTCATGATTGCAGGAAAAGAATGTACAAGAGGTTGTAAATTTTGTGCGGTTGGAACAATATCTAAACCACCGCCATTAGATGAAGAAGAACCAAAAAACCTGGCAGATGCGGTAGAATCAATGAATTTACGACATGCAGTAATAACTGTTGTAAATCGTGACGATTTATCCGATAGTGGAGCTGCCCATTATGGCAAATGTATAGATGAAGTTCACAAAAGACAACCAAATCTAACACTCGAACTTCTTTGTTCTGATTTAGCAGGAGATATAGATGCACTAAAGATACTTTTAGAAAACAGCCCTCTTTCTGTTTTTGCTCACAATGTAGAGTGTGTCCCTAGACTCGATAAAAAAGTTAGAGACCCAAGAGCATCTTTCGAACAATCACTCTTAATCCTAAAGCAAGCAAAGAAAATAAGACCTGACATCATAACAAAAACATCACTAATGGTGGGTGTTGGAGAGAGTGATGATGAAATTATTGATGCCATGAATCTTATTCGTGAAGCAAATGTTGATTTAATTACAATTGGTCAATATTTGGCACCATCTAAAAAACATTTGAAAGTAGATAGATTTCCCGAACCGCATCTTTATGATGAATGGGCTGAAATTGCGATTGAAAAAGGATTTTCGGGTGTTGCTTCGGGACCATTTGTTAGGTCTTCTTTCAAAGCTGGATTATTACTCAGAAAAACTTTAGATCCCAATAATAATGAAATTCTACCTGGTGCTTATGTCAGAGTTTCAAACCGAATTTTTGAGAACCGACATCACTTAAGTCCTACTGCTTGTGAGGCGAACCAATGAGAATGGAGGAATAAAATGAGTGAAAATAAAAAATCTGACATTCCATTCCGTATAGGAACACCACCGGCAAGGCCCGGAGAAAACCCCATTTTCAATAAATGGAGTTTTCAACCTGAAGATTTGAAAAAATTAGACCCCCTAAATTGTACTACAAAAGATTCTGAACCTCATGCATTTGGATTACTACGTGTATTAAATGATAATTTTGAAGCCAAAGGAGAGTGGAACCCTGAACTAGACGCTGACATCCTAAAAACAGGTTTAGAACATATGATGAGATTAAGAATTTTTGATGATAGGATGATGAAAATGCAAAGAACAGGAAAACTTTCTTTCTATATGAGATCCCTCGGCGAAGAAGCAATAGCGATTGCACAAACCATGGCACTTGAAGATCAGGATTGGATTTTTCCCTCATACAGGCAACCTGGAGCTCAATTCGTAAGAGGAAGAGACATGGTTTCAATGATTTGCCATTGTATTGGAAATGAGTTAGATAATGCTAAGGGTAGGCAAATGCCAGTACATTATACATACAAAGAAGGGAGATTTATATCTATTTCAAGTCCAGTTGGGACTCAATTTAGTCAAGCAGTAGGGGTTGCAATGGCAAGTTCATACAAAAGTGTTGACGAAGTCACCATTACATGGCTAGGAGATGGTACTAGCGCTCAAGGTGATTATCACTATGGCCTAAATTTTGCCAGTGCATTCAAACCACCAATAATCCTTAATGTTGTGAATAACCAATGGGCAATTTCAACACACAAAAATTTGGCAACGGGAGGCGTAAATTTTGCATCAAGAGGACTTTCATACGACATTCCATGTTTCAGAGTGGATGGGAATGATTTCTTAGCGCTTTATTCAATTACAAAGTGGGCTGCAACGAGAGCAAGAGCAGGATTAGGACCCACACACATTGAAATCTATACATATCGTGCTGGAGCACATAGTTCATCAGACGATCCTTCTAGATATCGCCCTGAAAACGAAGCAGAATTTTGGCCTGGAGGCGATCCTGTTGAACGCCTTAAGATGCATTTAATCAAAATTGGTGAATGGGATGAAAAAAGAGATCAGAAACTTAAAGAAAAAATTGATTCAGAAGTAATGTCGGCCTACAAGGAAGCGGTAAAATATGGCGATTTGGCTAATGGTCCATTTCCCCCTGCATCAACAATATTTACTGATGTTTACGAAGAAGTTCCTTGGCATATTCAAGAACAAAGAGAGGAATTAGGAAAGTGATATTATGGCGGAAATGAATATGATTCAAGCATTAAACTCAGCATTAGACATTCAATTAAAAAATGATGATAGTGTGATAATTTTCGGAGAAGATGTTGGTTTCTTCGGTGGAGTTTTCCGCGTTACAGACACCCTACAACAAAAATATGGAAAACATCGCGTATTTGATTCTCCATTAGCAGAAGGAGGAATTGCAGCAACTGCTTTTGGAATGGGAATAAACGGCCTTAGACCCGTTGTTGAAATACAATTTGCAGAT
>DAGQ01000110.1 GCA_002498205.1 Euryarchaeota archaeon UBA596 | reverse complement strand
GTGGTAATTCAACAGGTGCAGGAGAAGATGGCAATTCTATCTCTAAAGAATTCTGAGTATCTTCTGAAACTTGGGTTACTTCTTCATATTCAATATCTTCGTGTGATGGAGGTTTAGGAATTGCAATACCTCCTAAATCGATATCATCATCATCATTTTCAATAGTTATATCTTCAGGGGTAGAATCCGTTTCAACTACACCAGATGGCGTCATTCTACTCGTAATAAATTCTGGAGCATGTTCCGAAGGTATGGAAATAAAATCATCATCTTCATATTCTGCTTCAACAGTGATTTCCTGTGCATCTAGATTAATTACGTCTTCAACTTCACGAATTAATTCTTCTTCATCTTCATCTTCAACATCAGCATTTAACAAACCAATGAGATCATCTGATTCATTTGCAGTAATATTTAGACTTTGATGCCGCGGACTAACTTTTAATTCATAAAAACAAAGAGGGCATTCAACGTCATCAATAGAAACTACTGTACCACATAAGGGACATTTCTCTTCTGAATCATTTTCTTTCTTTTTCCAAAACGCCATATCTTCCCCCCATTTTTGTCGGGAACAATGATGAATATAATACCAACCTAATCTTGTGATAATTTAAGTTAGACTACACAAGACCCATAGAGGGTTAACAAACCGCCTATTTGTGGACAAGAAGGGAGATACCGGAACATTTCGCGGAAATGTTAGACGTTTATCGCCAAAAGTAACAACATCTAAACCTAATATTGATAATTCATCGGCCGAACAAGCATTAGTTAAATGGTCAAGAAGACAAGATTACCATTCATATTATACAAAAATGATCGACTTAGAATTAGAAGATGAAATGAAGAATATTGATGAACGATTAAAAACGTGGAGTAATCGACGTTTAGAGGATGCAGGATTAGTACTTTTCAAATTAAGAGGGCGAACTTCTGGTTGGTTGTTTAATGAAAGAATATTAACATTTCAAGCAGACAACGGTCAAGAATTACCATGGCACAAATTTGGACAAGGTGACATAGTTACAATTTCTCGAAAAAGACCTTGGGCAGAAATAGCAACCGAGGGAACCGTACTAGATCGTTCAAGGAAAAGAATTCGCGTAGTTGTTTCTGAGCCACCTGAAGATTTGCGAAGAGGTACTTGGAGATTAGATAGGGCTGCAAATAGGATTGCTCATGACAGAATGGCTGAAGCACTAGACTCATTTGCATTAAATGAATATAGCCCCACTCCTCTTGATGATATCTTATTAGCATCTTTACATGATTTAGTAGCATCTAGTGAAATGCCCCCAGAAATTCCAAAAACAAAAAGAATACCTCCAAATGTTGATATTTCAAAATTAAAATTAAATGAATCGCAACATGAAGCAATAATGGGCGCATTAACAAGGAGATTAACACTAATTCAAGGACCTCCTGGGACTGGGAAAACATATACTGCAATTGAAATTTTAGCTACAATGGTTAAACACAAAGTAGGACCAATTTTAGCGACAGCAGACTCAAATGTTGCAGTAGATAATTTATTACAAGGCCTACTTGATAAGGGGATTAAGGCAATTAGAATAGGTCAACCAGTTAAGGTTCGTGAACGTTTAAGAGAGTCAACATTAGCAGCACAAATTGCTCAACATTCTATGAATGACGACATTGATGCGATAATTTCGGAGAATAATCAAATTAAAAAAAATTTAAACAAATTAAAGGGGAAAGAAAAAGGAATGGCTCATAGAGATATGGGTAAAAACTGGAAAGAAATACGTTTAATGGAAAAACAAATTATTGAAGAAGTAATTAGTGATGCAGAAATTATACTTGCTACTTGTGTAGGGGTGGCTCACAAATCCATCGCTGAGAAAAGATTTCCTGTAGTACTAATAGATGAAGCCACACAAGCAACTGAAACAGCAACATTAGTTCCAATTGTGAGAGGTGCCCGTCAGTTAATTTTAATTGGCGATCATAAACAATTGCCCCCCACAATAATTTCAAAAAGGGCTGAAGAGTCTGGATTTGCAAGAAGTTTATTTGAAAGATTAATAGATGCAGGGATTCGCCCTTTTATGTTAAAAACACAATACAGGATGCACCCATGTATTAGTGAATTCCCATCTGCAAGATTTTATGATGGATTATTAGAAAATGGAATTTCTTCAGAGGAAAGACAAGCACCTGCAGGATTTATTTGGCCGAATTGGGATTTGCCCGTAGCATTTATTCCATTAGATACAGAGGAGGGTACTGATGTTGAAAACGCATCAAGATTTAATTCGGATGAAGCAATTAAAGTAGTTGATGTAGTCCAAAAATTATTGGAAAGTTTTGAGATTACTCCAGATCAAATTGGAGTAATTACCCCTTATAACGGCCAAGTAAGATTACTAGCAGATCATTTTGATAGTTTAGGAGGGACAGGGAAAGACGAACCATTCCAAGGCTTAGAAATCAGGAGCGTTGACGGTTACCAAGGAAGAGAGAAAGAAGTGATAATTTTTTCAACAGTCCGAGCCAATCAAGATGGAGAATTAGGTTTTTTAAAGGATAAAAGACGTTTAAATGTAGCATTAACAAGGGCGAAAAGAGGGTTAATTATTATAGGAAATCCTAGTACCTTAAGGAGAGATGAAACTTGGAAATCTTGGCTTGAATGGATTGAAGAAAGAGAACTTATGGCATGGCATTATAGGTAGAATCTATTCGGAGAAGTTAGTACAAAACGAGGCGAATCAATAATGGTAGAAAATATTGCTAAACAGATGGTAGCAGATTTATCTAAGGAAAATATAGTTATAGCTATTTGGTGGAAAAGAGCATTTGCATTTGTATTAGATATAATATTTATTTTAGGAACATTAGTGTTGTTTACAAGAGGTAGAATTACCTTTGCTTGGGAATTTATAATTTTATTTGATAACCCCTCAGAAACAATATTTTGGTTTTTAATTAATTGGTTTTTAATTTTTGCAGCATTTTGGCTTTATTTCAAATATTCAGGACGAATAATGCAAAGATCCTTAGGTCAGAGATTTTTAAAATTAGCAATAATTTATGGGGATGGAACAATGATGCCCGAAAAAAATTGGGAAAAAAGAGCATTTTATAAATTAAGATATTTATTACCATTAATTGGCATAATTATAGGCATAATAGATTTGATTAAGATTATGCGTGGTGAAACACATCAATCTCGAATTGACTGGTATACGAATACAATTGTAGTTATGGATTGGTCATTACCTAGTGAAATTAGAGTATTATTAAAATAAGCCCCGTCACTGTTTTGAAATATAACGTTAGGTACGCATGTAATGTTCCCAATGTCAGATGAACTAAATGGAAGGTCCAATTCATTACTAGCAGAATTAATTTCTATTGTTTTAGATGTTGATGATGATGATAGAGATATTATTCGTGTAGTAATAGCAGTGACTAATGAATCCGCAGTTCCCATAAGTAATATTGAATCCACCATAGATACTATCGGACAAGGAAGTTATTCTCCAGAACGTAGTGTAAGTAGTATTGGTCCGGGATTGACTCGAAATTTTCATTTTGTTTTAGGAGAAGATTTAGGACATTGGGTATTCAATCTTAATCACGGAGACGGGGTTAAAAAAGATAAATTAGAAATTGGCCCAATACGTGCTGATTTAAGAATTGGTGACTCGTTTCAAGAGGAAGTTGAATTAGCTGGCTCGTCTGTTGGAAGTGGCGTTGGTGGTGGGTTGATTGCAGATGTATTTTCAGAAGCATTAGGCGATTTTGGAAAAGTAAGAGAAACTATTGAGATTAAGATGGAATTTGAAGCAACACCCGAAAGCTCATCTAGAGAAGCAGAGAATGAAGATGAAATGATCGAAACAGCAACAACTCAAAGTAAATTAAAACCTGCTACCCCTGTTTCCAAATCATGGGATGAAGTACCTTCTTCTCCCCCCCCAAAGCCATCAATGACTCCACCTCCTAAGCCACCAATGGTTTCTTCATCCCCTTCAATAGAAACATCTAATTCAGATCCATTATTGTCTCCAGATATTTTAGCCAAGATGAATAAAACATCTAGTGGTATGACAACAAAAAGTGAAGAAAACGCTAGACCCCCACCACCTACACAGGGAAATAAGGTACATGAAGC
>DAGQ01000038.1:5993-6184 GCA_002498205.1 Euryarchaeota archaeon UBA596 | reverse complement strand
GTCCCCGGTTCAAGTCCGGGAGCGAGGACCACATTTACAAATAAATAGAATTAAATCAAATAATTTCTTCACTCCCAAACATGCAGGAGAAAATATGCATAGATGAAGAAGAGAGTGGAGTAAGTCCGGTTATTGCAACTATATTGATGGTGGCTATTACAGTAGTATTAGCTGGTGTTCTGTATGTATGG
>DAGQ01000038.1:0-5688 GCA_002498205.1 Euryarchaeota archaeon UBA596 | reverse complement strand
TTAGCTGGTGTTCTGTATGTATGGGCTAGTGAATTAGCCGGAAATCAAGCAGACTTTGGTTCATTTAACACATACGATGTTGAAGATGCACCTGGTTCAATTACAGGAGCAATTAGTGATCCTCTAGTTAGAATGAGTTTTGCATCTGGTGGAGATGACTTATCATGGGCATTCCTTGAAGTAAAAATGATGAATGATGAAAGTGTAATTCCCTGTAAAGTCGGAACTATGCCGGATACGCAAGTAGACGCACCAGACCGTGATGTTGAAGCGGATGTTACATTTACAGTAAATGATCAAGGTTATGACTTTTCAGAAGTATATATCTCAGCATCATTTAATGGTTACAGTTCAACTTTAATGACCAATGATGGTTCTGGAACTTGGACATATTCGACTACTTTAGCTCCTGGAGAATATTCTTGGTCTGCAGAAGGAGATGGAGAAGATTTAGTTTCTCTTAGTGAGATGTCTGAAAACCCATCTGTTACTGTTTCCGAAGAAGGTGTTGTTTCTGGAGAATATAGTATTACAGTTACTGCACCAGAACCTGAACCAGAATGTGTAACAGGAGATCAGTGTGCTAGTGGTGTATGCACAGATAGTACTTGTCAAGATGAAGAAAATCAAGAGGAAAATAATGAAATAATCTTTAGAGTAATTGACCAAAGTAGTACTTTTACTGATGTTATGATAAAGGGAGAATTCAATAATTGGATTCCAGAATCAATGAATGCTGTTGGCGGAGGAGTTTGGGAATTTACAACAGAACTTGCTGAAGGATCTTACGAATGGGGTGCTATTGAAGGTGATGGGAGTGATTTTGGAATTTGGTTACCTGGTTTAGCTGGTTTTTCTTCTAACCCAATAATGGTTGTAGATGCTGATGGAAATGGAGTTTCTGTAGTAGATGTCCCTATTAGTACAGGTACACCAATTAGTTTCTTTGTTAATGATCCATCTGCTCAATATTTCGATATTGAGATTAAAGGTGATTTCTCAAATTGGGCTCTATGGCAAATGTATGAAACTGAACCAAATGTGTGGGGATATACAGTTTCCCTTGATGATGGTACCTACGAATGGGGTGCTGTTGAAAATGATGGTACTGAATTTGGAGTTTGGTTACCAACAATTGCAGGATTCTCAAGTAATCCAACAATTACATTAGGAGATGATGTAAAAGAAGGAGATCTAATTTTAGAACTACCATTAATTACTGTTTATCCTGTAACATTTACTGTTGTTGATGATGGAAATAATTACCAAGATATAGAGATCAAGGGGGATTTACCTCCAGATTATGATTGGAATCTAAGAAATATGAATGCTGATGGAAATACATGGAGTTATACTATTTCACTACAATCTGGAACATATCAATGGGGTGCAATTGAAAATGATGATACTGAATGGGGAATTTGGTTACCTGAACTCGCTGGTTTTTCCTCTAATCCAAGTGTAACTATCGGTAATGATGGTACTATTTCTGGAGATCTGACATTTACAGTTCCTAATCAAGATAGTGGAAACTATTACACAATGAATGAAGGGACTTCGAGTGATACTGAATTCCAATTTGCTGCCGATTGTGTAATTGTTGAAAGTGGTTCTGATTCCACTTCATGGGAAGCAAATGAAATAATAACAATCTATGAAGGTGGAAGTCAAATTTGTAGTAGTTGGAATGATTGTGAAGTTGAAGTTAGCGTATACTATCAAGGAAAGTTAATTGCTGGAGATAGAGGGCTTACACAATTATACTGATTAAGACCATACATCATCATCATCTGATTCATTCTTACGTATCCGTATGAATGCAACTACAATCAGTAGTACTACCAGTAATAATCCAATTTGAATAATTGTAGAGGAATAATTCGAAGATTCATTTTCTAAATTCGTAGATGTATCATTAGCATTATTTTCGTTTTGTTGACTTTCTTCAATAACTCCAAGAGATATTACGAATTCTAACTTACTAGAATTACTATTTTCTGAAGCATCTGCACTAATTACTTCCAAAATCCAATCTCCATCCGAAAGTGGTTCAGTAATGTATTCATGATTTTTCTTAGTTGCAAAATTATATTCAAAAATAATTTCATCGTTTAACTTTATCAATTCTGTTGATTTTTCGGATGTATACCATGAAATTCTGACTCTTCCATCTTCAAAAATTTCAACTTCCAAATTAAGAAGATCTGGTGCGGTTTCATCAACAATTTCTGAAGTTGATATTCGGATATTTTCTGAAATTAAATCTTCAACTGAAACTTGACAATCATATTCTGTACCTGAAGATAAATTAGTAATTGTACTTGTATGTGTGAGTCCTATACCGTCCCACGATTGTGAAATCACATTTGCAGTATTATTTATCTCAGTGCAATCTATTGTTCCTGAACCATTTCTGGTGGTTGACCACTCAAATAAAGCCGAATTGTCTGTACTACTTACGAATTTAAATCCGTAAATTTGTTGAGCAAGTTCTGGCATTTCAAATCCTGTTAATTTAGCATAAATATGTCCATCTACATCGTAAGAAGATAGCATTTCTTGTTGACCATCTCCTTCTAGGATTAGATCAATAATATTTGGATCATAATCAATTCCATCATCCGCTGCAGGATCTGAACCCCCTCCTAATGTCCAAGTTGAAGGTGTTGAATCAACATCACGCCATTTTCCAGTACCAAATCCATCTTGACTACCGATCACGACTACATACCTATAATTTTGAATATCATCTCCAATTACACCTTTACTAATTGTAAATGTGATAGTATTCGTATTTACATCACCCTTTACTTCGATACCTCTCGATGAAGTACTTCCTGTATCCGCCTGAACTCCCATTACAGCACCAGGTTCTCCAGTTCCGCTAATTGCTACTTCCCAAGCCCAATCAGGATGAATTTCTGCATTAGCTCCAACTAACATTTCTGTTTTTCCATAATTTGTTTCTCCTTGATCTACATAAATTTGTACAATTTGATGGCTAAATCCATTACTTAATCCCCAAATATCTGTCATTTCACCCATCTCAAGAATAAATTGGGCATTCCAAGCACTTTGGCGTACTGTTAATTTTGTTGCATCCCATAAACCTCCATCATTAGGTGTTGCAAAATCGCTAGCAAGAGGATACACATAATCTCCATCTCCTGTTTCATCCCCTACAGCATCTTCTAGTTCGAGTAATGTAACCCATTCTTCTAAATCTGGTAAAATTAATTCTGAAGGTGCTGGCGGAGCCATTTCCATTTCAACTCCGTTTCCATATGTCAAATCAGAAGCCCATGAAGATACCACTTTAGCTCTTGTAGAATATCTAGGTGATAATCCTATTTCAGACCAGGGAATTTTAAATTCATAAATGTCTTGAACTGCACAACCTCCTAAAGAAGAACTTTTAGTTTGAACCCATTGTTCTTTATCTCCAGATTTCCCTTTTGCTGTAAATAAAATCCATTTAGCACTACCATCTTCTCTTAGATTATTAAAATCAAAGGCAACCATATATTTTGCAGGGAAGCCTAAAATTTGATTCCCATAATAAGTTCTAAAATTAGTCTCAACTTCATTGAAATTTATTGCATTAGGTTGCATAAAATAAATTGCTAAATCGGGTAAATCATTTTCAGAATCACGGGGATTTTCATTAAAATCGGTCGGAGTATCTGCATCAATTCGTAAAAATACATTACTTGAATCATAGCCAATATAAAATTCGTCTATATCGAAATCACCACCATCTACTGGTGCTTCATATTTTGCTGCACCATCCCATTCACCAGGTAATGCAAGTCCATCTATCATCGGTTCAATTATCCCCCCGTAAGGGACTTCTGGAGTTGCTGCACCAGTCCAAAGATCTTGTAAATAAGGTGGTAATTCTAGATTAATGGAACGATAAATATTTGAAAGGTGAACTTTGAATAATACATCCCAATTTTCATCATATCCACTATCTTGGTCAAGTCCATACCACCAATACCAATCACTTCCCTCTGCAATGTATAGTGATTCCCAAGCATTATCCAAACCAGGATGATTTGGATATTCTTCTTCAAAGTCAACTAAAGAAGTTCTTGCTTCAACAAGTCTTTGCCAAGCTAAACTTTCTTCCGCTTCTCCAGCCCACGTTCTAAGAGTTCCATCAATCCATGAACCAGTTCCAATTGTTTGAATTTCTGGTAATGTCGTATTCTTCTCTAAAAATTCTGATGGTGTTGTTGTTACAATAGTTGGATGTGTAGCCAATCTTGAATACCACTCTTGCATGAAAGGGCGAGCATTATCTGCATGCTGAAATTCAGACATAAACATCCAGTTTTCACCATCTAAAGCCACAGTTAGTAAATGTTCAGAAGGGTCCTCTCCTGCATCAATTAATTGTTGTCTTGCATTATCAATATATGATATGAAATCAGAAACTGCTGCTTCAGGAGTCATCTTTCCATATTGGAAAGCAATTCTATCTGAAATAACTCTGTCACGGAATATCACTGCTACTTCTCCACCATCAACTCCAGTAGAAACCCATGGAGTTGCTAAATTAGAAATATCCTCAACATCAATATAATTTCCATTAAAATCTGTTGATTGTTTTAATAATTCTTCATCAGTTACCATCCATTCAATTCCTACATCTGAAACTGGCTGAACCATATTTGGAGAAACTGCTTGTTCACTAGGCCACATTCCTGTAGGTCTAAATCCTAATTCCTGCTCAAAGAAATCCATTCCTGTTACTAAGTGTTGTTGAACATCTGTTGGCCATGCTTCTTTGTTAACTGTAATTCCGTCTTCCATTGTCCAACCATCCATCATTAGAAGAGGCATAATTGGATGATAGTAAGGAGTTGTTGTCAATTCAATTTGTCCTTGAGCGGCTAATTCACTATACATTGGTAATACATTAGCCATATGTTGATGTTGTGAATCAATAACATACATCAAATCACTATGAGTATATTGTCCATTCTGCATAAATAAATCAATTAAACCTTGATCTAAATGACTAGAATTGTACTCTCCTTGAACATAATCTGGAGAAAATTGATACAAATACCACAATACCTGTAAATCTAGAAATTCTTGTGGTGAAAGTAATTCATCATCCATAATTGTATTTGGTTTCAAATTATGTAATGTCTTATCATATAATTCTGAATATCTGGAACTGGAAGGGTATAACCAAGATTGGATATGATTTGTCTCTGAAACATTGTAAATCCATCCACTATTCCAAAATGATTGGAATTGCATCGTATGCAATTCTAGTTCTGTTGCATTAGGATACCCACCTTCAGGCCAAGGCCTCTTAGCAATATCTGTATGATCATCAAGTGTCTCATTAAGATTGTAATCAACTAATTGTTCAATAAAAGAAGGTACTAAGTTGTAAGTTACTTTAGTTCCAGTATCTGCTAAAATTCCTGGGGAATCAACATATTCAGTCATTGAATGTACACGAACCCAAGGCATTTCATATGTATTTGTTAATTTATTTTTGTAATATGGTTGGTGCTGATGGAATACAATTGCAAGGTTTAATGCATCATCCACTTTTTCTATTTCACCCATTTCAATTATGGGTAAAGAAGAAGGTATTGTTGGATCATTTACATCATCAACATACCAAACATGTGTGAAAGTTTCAGCACCATTAGATGAACTAGG
>DAGQ01000086.1:2108-6045 GCA_002498205.1 Euryarchaeota archaeon UBA596 | reverse complement strand
GGCAAAGTAAATCCAACTCAATCTGAGGCTATGACAATGGTTTGCTGTCAAGTAATTGGTAATCATACAGCACTTACAATTGGAGGTACACAAGGTAATTTTGAATTGAACGTTTTCAAACCTATGATGATTTACAATTTGTTACATTCAGTTAGATTATTAACCGATTCTTGTCGCTCATTTAGAGAAAAGTGTGTAGATGGATTGAAAGCTAATGAAGAAGTTATTCAAAATCATTTAGAAAATTCATTAATGTTAGTCACTGCATTAAATAACCATATTGGATATGATAAAGCAGCGAAAATCGCTAAGAATGCCCATGAGAAAGGTTTGACATTAAGAGAATCAGGTATAGAATTAGGATATTTGACAAACACTCAATTTGATAAATGGATTAAGCCCGAGAAAATGATAGGACCTTCAAGATAATTATTTTCTTAGTTTACGTAATTTTTCTAACATCTTTTTACGGCCTTCATCTATCTCTCCTCCATCATTTTTCTGATTTAATCTTCGGAGTAATAGGTCCATTTCTAAAATTAATATTTTACCAGTATCCATTCCAAGTAAAAGCATATTTTCGTTACTTGATGTTGTTCTAATTGAATTTTCTGAATCCGAATTAAAAATTAAATTACCATTCTCGGAATTTAATAAAAATAATTTTGAACCATTATCGGTTCTTGTACTTGTAAATGTCAGATTAAGTTCTGTAGATTTAACACCATTTAGCAAAGAAAGAATATCAGGAGCTTGGTATTCCCACAGAGTATCTCCTTTGTCTCGATAAAATAATTTTTTAGATTGGTCAGAAATTAAAATCGAGTTATCCTGTACATTAATAGCACTAATTGCAGAATCGGAAATCTTTTGAGATTTTACTTTCCCTTTGCTAAAAATTGAAATAACTCCATTTGAATGACCAAGAATATTTTTGTATCCGCAACAAATAGGGCTATCTTCTAATTCTAAATGTTCATATTTGTCTTTTTTGACTCTTAAAATACCATTTCTGGGCCTACCTAATCCAAGAATTACATTTTCCTCATCAGAATATAAATGCCATGCCTTTTCATCCATTTTATATGAATCTAAAAGTTCACCATCAAATGAAAACCTCCAACATGACCCCTCAATAAAATCATGATATTCGATATCAAATACAGAACTAGTAACAATCACTTGCTGGTATTTTTCATCTACAGTCACCCAATCACTAATCCCTTCTAATTCTGCTTTCCAAACTATATCTCCAGTTAAAGAATTTAATCCACAGATTTCCAATCCAGAAACTAAGAATAGATTTGCATTTTCAGAACTTTTTGTTAATACAAAATTTTCGACTCGACTTCCTACGCTTTGTTTCCAGATAAGTTCTCCATCAGAACTCCAACAAGCAATATTTCCTTCTTTATCTCCGGCTAAAATTAAATTTTGATCAGTATAAAGAGCCTCAATACTAGATGGCAACTCCCTAATTGCCCAAGCCCATTCGGACAAATCTTCAAATTCAATTTTTGCCATCGGATTCAATTAGAGGATAACACCATACATCAAAAGCCTTCATTTTTTGGAATCACAAAACTAAGCAAAAGAACAATTAATCCTAGACAGCAGGCTGAATAAAAATGTCCCATTGAGAAAAATACAAGTCCAGAAGCACTTCTAACCAGGCCTAAATTTCCAGTGTTTAACGCTATAAGTGATAGAATTCCTCCTAAAAGCGCTAAGCCTACAAATGCATATCCGAATATAGAATAAATTGTAGCCGCAGAGGGATCAATTAGAGGAAACTCCATTTCATCAGGGGAATAATCTATCCAAAATACTCCTGTACCATTGTCTGTTCCAAATTCACTTTTATCTGGAAATACGATGTCAATTTGTGTAAATCCATATGGTTCAAACCCAGCGGGAGGATTTAGTAACATTCTGTGAGAAACTCCGTATGTAATATCATCTTCAACTATTGCAATATCCCAAAGTGATAAACTTGGAGTTAAATTCTCCATTCTAAATTTCCCTTCATCATCAGTAGTTGTGAAATGATTACCCCCTCTTTCAGCTCTTACATTAATTGTAAAATTTTGAGCGGGACTCCCATCTTCTAAAATTACTGTACCAAGAAAAATTGCAGAATCTTCAGGCGCATTAATTGTTTGAGCATAGATTAAATCATGGGGTTTATTTAATCCAGAAGTGGGGGATAAAAAATCTACACCATTTAACAATCCCGCTACACATCCAATCAGTAAAAGAACTGCTAAACCCCTAGCATAAGGATTTACATTTCTTTGTGATGGAAGTAAAATATTAGAACTACTGGCAAAAACAGATTCCTTTACTTCAGGAAGTTTAACCTCATTTCTTTCAGTATCATTTAATCCTAGATTTGGATCAATTACAACAGATTTAGGCTTTTGTGATTCAATATAATCTCTTGCATTTTCTTCAGTATATCCCATTGATACAATTTTTTCGACATATTTGTCTTCTAATTTTTCATCATTAGTCATACTATTGCCCCATTATTTTTCTGAGATTATTATTTGATTTCCTTTTTTAGAGAGGTAACGACTCAACACAGAATCATCGACCCATAGTGTGATACGTATTGCATCTAACGTATCTAATTTTGTTTCGTCAATTATGTGACCTAAATTATGTAAATTTGCAACTATTGCAGATTGTGCGCTATGGAAATTTTCTGTGGCAGGGAAAATATCAATTGAAACAGGATTTCCGTATAATCTTGATAAAATAGTCGTTCTTAATTTTATAATTCCACTTTTATCAATACTAGATGTATGAATTGGAGTAGTCAAATCATACTTTTCGATAATTTCATACAAATCATCTAATTTATTATTGGTAACTAAATCAGATTTTGTAATAACAGTCTGTAACCTATTAAAATCAAATAGCTCTTTTTGAGCTTCTAATTCTCTTAATGTTGTCTCTAATTTCCTAATGAATTCAATTTTATTATCATTAGCGTCAATAATTAAAAGAATTAAATCACAAGTAAGGCTCTCTTTAATTGTTGAATTAAAAGCATCAAGTAAAACAGAAGGGAGGTTATCAACAAAACCAATTGTATCAACCATTAATATTCTTGGACTTTTTTGCATTCTACCTATTGTAGTTTCAAGTGTAGAAAATAACTGATTTTCAATTAGAACTGGTTTTCCAGCCATGGATTGAAATAAACTAGATTTCCCTGCATTTGTATAACCAATTAATCCAATTGTTTTCACGCTTGTTTTTATTCGTCTTTTTCGTCGTTCATTTTCAGAAATCTCTCTCCTTCGTTTCTTGCGTTGTAATGTTGCAATTTCTCTTTCAACAATCTTCATATTATTTTCTAATGCGTGTCTTCCACCAGCCCCCCAACCTAATCTTTCACCTCTATTCTGTAGATTAGCTAATTCTCTCATAATAGATCGATCAGCTTGTAACATTGCTAATTTCACTTGTAGTTTGGCTTCAACACTATTTGCCTGATTTGTAAATAGATTAAGTAATAATCTAACACGATCCCAACATTCGATTCCAAGTATTTTATTAAGTTCTACTAATTGTCTAGAAGTTGTATTTGTATGAACTAAAACCAAATCAACTTCGTACCAAGGATGTGCAGAATTTCTAACATCTAATTCTGCTGAGATCGCATTTAATTTACCACTTCCAAAAAATGATTGGGGACTTTCTTTACCAGATTGAAAAATACATTCTACAATGTCTAAACCAACTGCTTTTGCTAATTGTAAAATCTCTCCGATATTCTTTTTTTTATGTAATAAAATACACTTTCTGCCACTATTTTCAGTTTGAATAGTATTGATATTACTACCCCCCGAACCGGGTAAAAAAATATCAAGATTTGAAATACCGTCCTCTCCTACCTTTCCTCATTACAAATCCCCTAATAATTTGG
>DAGQ01000086.1:0-1740 GCA_002498205.1 Euryarchaeota archaeon UBA596 | reverse complement strand
ACTCAAGTCTAGTTTTACATCATCGCCACTTGTGTCTGAGGAATTTAAAGCAGTACTTTCATGGGAAGGCGAACAAGAAGAAGTGAAAATTTTAGCAAACACTTTGAAAGTTGATGACCCAGAATCCTTTATTCTTGAGAGCATTATTATAGATGATGAAACGGCTAAATTGAAAGTCACAGTCATTTCCAAATCACCAAGTAGTTTACGTTCTACTGTAGATGATATCTTAACATGTTTAATGGCGGCAAATTCTACATTATCATCTATTAAATTTAGTGACCAAGAGTAGTATTAAATTGATGAAATACTGATTTTTTAGTTTTTTACTCCAGCCATGCTATATACATTGCCAAAAGCGAACCACATAATTATGTCCGCAAAATTTTCCGACCTTGCTATTCAAAGCGATTTGATTCGAGCTTTAAAAAAGCAAGGAATATTTGAACCATTTGAGGTTCAAAAAGAAGCAATACCCGATGCAATGCTTGGAAATGATATTTGTTGCAGGGCTCCAACAGGATCTGGAAAGACACTTGCATTTTCTCTACCCCTTATTTCAAGATGTAAACGTGCTAACCCTCACCTTCCAACAGCATTGATTTTAACTCCAACACGTGAATTAGCAGAACAAATTTATTCTGTTCTTACACCCCTTGCCTCATCTTTAGATTTAGATGTATTAGCAATATATGGAGGTACATCTTATTCAAAACAATTCAGGGCACTTGAGAAAGGAGTAGACATACTTGTAGCATGCCCAGGTAGATTAATCGATTTATTAGAACAAAATGCATTAAGTCTTGAAGACACAGATATCGTAGTAATTGATGAAGCAGACAGAATGGCTGATATGGGATTTATGGAGCCAGTATGTACAATATTAGATGAATGTGCTTATGAACGTCAAACAATTCTGTTCAGTGCAACATTAGATGATGATGTTGCAGTATTGATAAAAAAGTATCAATATAAACCGGTAAAAATCGAAGTTGGACCCAAAGAAATCAATATGAATTCAATGAAACATTTCTTTTGGCTATCAAAAAATTCAAAGAAGTCAGAGGTTACAAGTGAAGTAATTAAAAAATATGGAAGATGTATTGTATTTTGCCGTACAAGAGCAGGCGTTGAACGTATTGGTGAAGAGTTAGAAGATATGGGAATTAGAGTTTCTATATTACATGGCGGTTTAACACAAGGACAACGCAATAATGCAATGAAAAGTTTCACAAGAGGCGAAGATCTTGCATTAATTGCTACTGATGTTGCTGCCAGGGGAATTGATATTCAGAATGTGAAATCAGTAATACATTATGACCCCCCAGAAAATTCGAAAGCCTACAAGCACAGAAGTGGAAGAACCGCACGTGCAGGTGATAATGGGGTTGTAATTTCATTAGTCCAAAAACCACAAAAAAGATCGTTAACACGAATTCAAAAAGAAGTCGGGATTAATGAAAAATTCCTCCCTCCAGATTTTGAGATTTTACCGAAGTCAGATTTTAAATTTAAAAGAGCACCCACACGTAGGCGTAAAGAAGAACGAGTTAAAACCTCTAGAAATAATCGTGGACGTAGAAATCGTAGAGGTCCAATTAATAGTAATAGAAGTAGAAGTAGAAGCAGAAATCAGCGAGATTCTAGAAGGACTAATTCTAAATCTAAAAATTATAGAGAAAATAAAAGCCAACGTAATTCTAGTAGAAAATCAGGCAATACAAGAACAAATTCAAGAAA
>DAGQ01000132.1 GCA_002498205.1 Euryarchaeota archaeon UBA596 | reverse complement strand
TCAAAATTTCTAAATTGGGCCCCTTTACGTAAATATGTATTGTCGATAGGCATTCCCATTGCAATAGAATCTAAGTCATAATAATCAGCTAACAAGATTAAATGAGCACAAGTAGCAAAATCTGTAGAAAAACCAATAGGTTTATTCATCGATGTTCGTAAAACTTCATGATCACTAATTATTGAATTTATAGTCCATTTATTCATTTTTTTTAATGCATTCAAAGTGATATCTGCATTACTATGTTTTAGCATGGATTTGAACGGCCTTCGGTGGTGTAGTGCAACAGTATTTTCAGGCATTAGTAATAATGCCGCCACAGAATCAATACCACAAGAGAGTGCCAATCCAGGACGAGTACCCGGAGTTCTTGTTGGCGTCCAATCATCCAGCAAATCTTTATTCATTGGTCGAAGTAAAATATGAGCACAAACGCGCAATAAGTCTTCATGGGTATTTTTTAAACTATAATCTTCAGGCATAATCCAAGAAATTACTCCACAAGGAGAATGCATTTTTACTAATCTTCCGTTTTGTTTAAATTCAATATCTTCCCATTTAAAATCACTTATATTCTTCAAATCAGATCTTTCTTCTGGACGCCTCATTTCATATTTTCCAATATATTCTAGAAAGTGTTCATTAGCATTTTGAATTCCATCTCTAATGTCCCTAATTAAAATTTCATATAAAGCGTCTTTACCTTCTAATTCCATTGCTAATCTTGCTCTTTGAAATCATGCGTTTTTATACCATAAAATAGACTTCCAAATTTCATATGCATTCTTTTTTTGTTTAAGGTTTGTATAAGCACGAGCCGAATAAAAAAGAATTAACACATTCGGTTTTTTCGAATTAAAAATATATTTTCGTTCATATATCCGAGTAATTTCTTCCCATTTTTTTTGAATAATCAATCTACGCATTCGAGCGGTATTAGTAAAAGGAATGAATTTGAGGAAATGAATCAGCATTATAGTATCTTAATCATGTATCTTTTCAAAGCATATTGGTTCAAAAATTTATCATATTGGTTCAAAAATTTATACTTTCAACAATTTTTTAATCTTTTATTATATACGAATAATTAGATGAGTAAAGAACAAGAACTTTTTGATGAATCAATTAACTTAATTAAAAATTATTTATTTGATAAATCACATAAAAAAATACGATCAGAAAATAGTTTTGAAGAGTTAAAAATCGATCTTGGAAATATTACTCCTGAATTCCCGAATCAAAATGAAATTATTTTAGAAGCTATTCAAAAATATATACAAACATCTGTTAAGACAAAAGATGAACGATATATGCAAAGTTTATGGGGAGGTAATCACATTACAGCAATATTAGGAGAAGTACTTGTAGCTTCTACTAATACTTCTATGTATACATTTGATACAGCACCTTCAGCAACCGTAATTGAAAAAAGTATAATTTCAAAATTATTACAATTAATTGGATGGCAAGAAGGAGATGGAGTATTTACTTCAGGAGGCTCTAATGGGAACTTATTGGGGTTGTTGTGTGCTAGAAATTATTCATATCCGGAATATTCAAAGATAGGAAACAGGAATAGAAGGTTTCAAATTTTTATTTCTAAAGAATCACATTATTCAGTAGAGAATGCGGCTAGAATTATCGGGATTGGTACAGAAAATATTATTGAAATAAATTGCAATCATGATGGAGAAATGGATCCAGAAGATTTGGAAAAAAAAATACAGGAATCAATACAATCTTCATTCACTCCATTTTGTGTAGTTGCTACAGCGGGAACAACCGTACGAGGTTGCTTTGACCCAATTGATAAAATAGCTAATATCTGTAAAAAATTTGATATTTGGCTTCATTTAGATGCGGCCTGGGGCGGTGCGGTATTATTTAGTGAAAAGCATAGAATGTTATTAGAAGGAATTGAACGAACAAACTCGATATGTTTTGATCCACATAAGTTGATGGGGTTGCCACTAATATGTTCTACTTTTTTAGTAAATAACCCTCAACAATTAAGAGAAATTTCAAGTTGTGTTAAAGACCCTTCATATTTATTTCATGGGGAAGATACTAAATTTGATTTAGGTAAAATTAGTTTAGCCTGTGGAAGAAGAGCTGATGCAATTAAGTTATGGTTAACATGGTTATCAATTGGGACCAAAGGATGGGGAGAAAGGGTAGATTATTGCATTGAATTGGCTAAATATTTAGAAAATTTAGTAGTAAAACATCCGCAATTAGAATTAATGTCTTCTAGAAAATTTACTAATGTTTGTTTTCGTTGGAGGCCAAAACATATGTCGAATAAAGAAGAAATTAATAATTTAAATTTCAAATTAAGACAGAAATTAGTAGCAAAAGGAAACTTTATGATATCTTCAGCGCAATTGGGAGATACCCAGATTTTAAGACCCGTAATTGCCCACACAACAATACAAAAATCTACCTTAAATGAGTTAATTATTGAAATAGGAAAAATTGCTAAAAAATTGTAAATTAGCAAAAAAATGGGTAATTTTAAAATTAAAAATCTTTTTAATTAGCGATTCATTCAAGGACGGCCCGTATTACGGGAATACTACGAGAGGGTCTTTTGCAATCCAATATCCAGCGAATAGAAGTAACACCGAGAGTCGGTGGAGGGCTAAGAGATGTTCGTGGAGATACAATTAAATTTCAATTAAAAACAGATCATAATTTAGAAATTACCGAGGTTAGAAGTATTTTGGGCTATCAAATAAACCAAGAATTATCTGATAATCAATTGACTAAAGTAGTGGACGAATTATTTACAGATCCTGTAATCGAAATAGGTTGTTTCAATTTATCAATTCTAGATAATAAGGATGCATTTAGTGAAACCCCAGAAGCTGTAATTACGGTTGGATTTAAGCCAGGAGTTACAGATAATAGAGCATCTGCTGCATTGGATGGTTATACGACAATATTTCCGGATTTAGGTAAAGATGTTAAAATTTCAACATCTATTAGTTACGTATTTTTTGGATTAGGAGATGTAGATTTAAATTGGCTATCAGATCAATTACATAATTCACTAATTGAAACAGCACTAATCGCGGATTCAAATGATTGCGCAATTGGTGACTGGCCAGAAATACAATTTCCAGAATTAAAAGATATTGAATATACTGCACCATCATCAATAGATTTGAATGTTAGCGATGAAGAACTAATTGAAATTAGCGAAAAAGGGTTATTGGCTTTAAATTTAGAAGAAATGAAAGCAATTCAACAAAATTATTTGGATAAAGATGTACAAGCCAGGCGTAAGGATTTAGGATTACCACCTGACAAACCTACAGATGTAGAGTTAGAATGTCTTGCACAATCTTGGTCTGAGCATTGTAAACACAAAATATTCGCAGCAAAAATAAATCATGTCGATACAGAAACAGGTGAAAATAGCGAAATAGATTCACTTTTCAAAACATATATTATGCAACCTGCTTTAGATATGCAGCAAGAAGTAAATTGGTTACTTTCACTATTTCATGATAATTCAGGTGTAATTGAGTGGACCCCTGAATGGAGTTTATGTATGAAAGCAGAGACACACAATTCCCCAAGTGCATTAGATCCATTTGGAGGTGCAATGACAGGAATCGTAGGAGTTAATCGAGATATTTTAGGTACAGGTTTGGGTGCTAGACCTATTGCAAATACAGATGTTTTTTGTTTTGGTCCACCCGATTATGATGGTCATTTACCAGAAGGCCTTTTCCATCCATCTCGCGTAATGAGGGGAGTACATGCAGGAGTTAGAGCAGGAGGAAATGAAAGCGGAATCCCTACTGTAAATGGAGCGATAATTTTCGATGAAAGATATATTGGGAAACCTTTGGTTTATTGTGGAACTGTAGGTATTTTGCCAAGACATCTCCCTGATGGCCGTGAAAGTCACATTAAGACTCCCGAACCTGGAAATCTGATTTACATGGTCGGAGGTAGAGTAGGCTCAGATGGGATTCATGGTGCTACATTTTCAAGTTTAGAATTAACAGATGAGAGCCCGAGTAGTGCAGTTCAAATTGGGGATCCAATCACTCAGAAAAAAATGGTTGATATGCTATTAGAAGCACGAGATTTAGGCTATATTGAAGTGATTACGGATAATGGTGCCGGAGGCTTATCATCTAGTATTGGAGAAATGGCAGAATTAACAGGAGGAGCTAATTTAGATTTATCAAAAGTCCCTCTCAAGCAATTAGGATTAAGCCCATGGGAGATATTAGTATCAGAATCTCAAGAAAGAATGACAGTTGGTGTCGATGAAAAAAATAAACAAGCATTTGAAGAGTTAGCAAAACTGCACGAAGTTGAAGCTACAATAGTAGGCGAATTTACAAATTCAGGTACATTTTTAGTTAATTATGGAAATGATGTAGTTGCCGATTTACCAATAGAATATCTCCATGATGGTTGCCCTCAATTAAACCTAGAATCAGAATGGGCCCCTCCAATTCACAGACCAATTATTTTTGAGGAGAAAATATCATCAAATGAAATGGGAAATATCCTCGAAAGATTAATTGCAAGACCGAATATTGCTAGTAAAGAATGGTGGGTAAGATCATATGATCACGAAGTTATAGGACAATCTGTAATCAAACCATTTGGTGGCGTAAACCATGATGCACCTGGGGATGCAGCAGTGATTGCTCCAATTCCTGGAGAAACTAAAGGAACAGTAATTTCTTGTGGGATTGTACCAAGATATTCAGACATCGATGCTTATGCTATGGCTGCAGCTAGTGTAGATGAGGCCGTAAGGAATGCAGTTTGTGTAGGAGTAGACTTATCCAGAATTGCTGGGTTAGATAATTTCTGTTGGCCAGACCCAGTTCAAAGTAAGAAAACCCCAGATGGGCGCTTCAAACTTGCACAACTCGTTAGAGCGAATAGAGCATTAGAAGATGTATGCAGGGCCTATTCTTTACCCTGTATTTCGGGCAAAGACTCTATGAAGAATGATGCTACATTAGATGGTGAAAAAATAAGCGTACCACCAACATTACTGTTTAGTTTAATGGGCAACCATGAAGATGTTAGAATGGCAATATCTTCGGATTTCAAAAATACTGGAGATGCGATATACTTAGTTGGTGAAACAAAGCAAGAACTTGGGGCTAGTGAATTAGCATATATGTTACAAGAAGAATCTGAAGGAGTCAGTGGAATTGGAGGAAATGTACCAAGTATAGATCCTGAAAGAAATCTTTCAGCATACAAAGCCCTCACAAAAGCAATGCATGCCGGTTTAGTAGAAAGCGCTCATGATTGTTCAGACGGAGGACTATCTGTAGCTATTGCCGAATCATGTTTTGGTATAGATGCAGGAGCGAAAATAGATATTTCGTCTTTAGATAGTTTTGATGATAAATTAGATTCATGGGGGGCTATTTTTGGAGAAAGTCTCGGTCGTATTGTTGTGAGTATAAATCCAAAAAATATTCAAGCATTTGAAGAAATTATGGCTGCTGTTGCCCATCAAAGTATTGGCGAAGTAGGAAATAATGACGATCTAGTGATTATGAAAAATGATACAAAAATATTGACAGCATCTATAACGAAATTACGTGAAGCTTGGAAAGGAACATTAGACGGAGGTTCAGCAAAATGAGTGTTAAAGTTGCCATTCTTACAGGATTCGGGATAAATTGTGATAGGGAAACAGCAGCAGTTTTTGAAATGGCGGGCGCAACATCTG
Organism: Euryarchaeota archaeon UBA596; assembly: GCA_002498205.1. Taxonomy (GTDB): domain Archaea; phylum Thermoplasmatota; class Poseidoniia; order Poseidoniales; family Poseidoniaceae; genus MGIIa-I. The sequence goes on along the minus strand of DAGQ01000132.1, from coordinate 97 downwards.
AACGAATTCACGTAAATAGATTAGTAAATGGAGAAGTTAATCTTCAAGATTATCACATTATGGCAGTACCGGGCGGATTTTCTTTTGGTGACCATCT
>DAGQ01000134.1:549-3405 GCA_002498205.1 Euryarchaeota archaeon UBA596 | reverse complement strand
TCCGAATAATTGGCATTTCAAATTGGTTGATTCCGGATTTCATAGGGCTCTTTCCTCGACAAATTATGACAAAAAAAATGAATACCTAAAGATGCATGTAATTGAAGAAAATTCTAGAGTAAAAAAAGCATTAACTGCATCTGCTAAAGAATTAGGAATATTATTGAATCAATCTCATGAATCCCTCAAATTACTCGGTGTTAGTTTACCTGAAATTGATGAACAGGTAAAATCGCTACAATCAACCAAAGGAGTATATGGAGCACGTATGATGGGTGGAGGATTTGGAGGGATGATTCTAACTCTTGTAGAAAGCCCTGAGATTTTACCGAATATCCCATTGGTTTCCTCATCGGGTTCAGCTGTTCTGAAAGAATTTTTCTAACTTTGAAAGTCGTTCTGGAGTGCCCATATCCCAAAATTTTGTATTATCAATATAGGCTGTAATTTCTCCAGATTGTTTGGGATAAATTGTTTCTTCCCAACTCCATTTTCCGTCTTTACCATAATCGTAGAGTAATGATTTTTTGATTATGCTTGTACCTGCTTCATAGCCATTAAAATTAGATTCTTGATCTATTTTATTGTAAGCGACTACCTTTCCATCGCTATGTCTTAAATTCATAGAATCATGAGATTCTGTAACCGTCATTGTAAGTAATGAATTGTTTTGTCGATGATGTTTAACTATTGATGAATAATTAATTGGATGATAATCATCGCCCCAAAGTAAAATAAATTCTTCATCCAACAATTCTTTAGCATTCCATAATGCTCCACCAGTTCCAAGTGGTTCTGATTCCTGATGAAAAGTTAATGATATCCCTCTATGTTTAAAATTTTCAAATTTATTGCCAAGATGTCCAGTTAAGACCAGTGCTTTCCTACACCCTTGACTTTCTGCCCAATCAAGAATATGATTTAACATTGGTTTACCATTAACTTCAATCAATGATTTAGGTTTATCTTCTGCTATTTTTCCTAGACGAGTGGCTAATCCTCCCGCTAAAATTACTACCTGTGGAATTGTGTTTTCTTCTATTACTTTGGAATACAATTTCCCACTTTCTTTAAGCGTCCTATCCTGACTTTCAAAATCTACATGATAAAGCCCAAATCTCTGTGTATACCCTTCTGCCCATTCAAAATTATCCATTAAACTCCAATGATAGAATCCTCTAATATCAAATCCGTCTTTAATTGCTTTAGATGTAATCCATAAATGCCTACGAATATGTTCTGGCCTCATATCATCATCATCATCAGCAACTCCGTTTTCAGTTACTATGATTGGTAAATTCAAGTTTTTTACCATTTCAAAAGAACGTCTCAAACCTTCAGCATACATCGGATAGCGGAAATCTGTTCGTTCTTCCCAAGGTCTAATTAATGGATCAATTTCAACTGTTGTAGGCATGAATGGCGTCGCTAAAAGATGAGTATAGTAATTTACTCCAATAAAATCACTACTACCTTTTAGCCCTGGTATTTTACTTGAAAATAATGATGAAGGAGTCCTAAATTTCCCTGTCTTTAATCCTCTTAACCAACACTTATTGAACATCTCATCAAGTATTTTAGATTGTATCCAATGAAGTAAATTCCATCTACGGTATGGGTCAAAGATATTGATATTTTTCACCAATCCAATATTTGCTTGTTCTCCTCCTTTCATCTTTTTCAATGCCCTATAACATCTTGCGTGTGCAATCATCAGATTCCTAGAAACTGCTCTAGTTTTTTTGAAAGAGCGGGCTCCTGGGGGAAATTCACCGAGCACATATCCCATCGCTGTGAAAACTGTGGGTTCATTTATTGTACACCACCATTTCACACGCTGTCCTAATTTAGAAAACACTTTTTCACAAAAAGTAATCCAGTAATTAATATTTGATTCTACTTCAAAACCGCCTTTTTCTTGAAACCAAATTGGATGAGAAAAATGATGTAATGTAATCATTGGCTCGATATTTCTTGAAATCAAATCTTCCACCATCTGTGAATATTGTTCTAATGACTCATCACTCCATTCTTCTTCTTTTGGTTGGATTCTACTCCACTCTATTGAAAATCTATAATGCCCTGTACCTAAATTTTCAATTAAATCAAAATCAGATTCCCATCGATTCCAATGATCACAAGCAATTCCGCTCAATTCTAATTTTTTATTAGATTCAAATTCTGACCAATTGTTTTTATTATTCCCTTCAATTTGATGCGATGCTGTTGCAACCCCCCACATAAATTCAGATGGAAATTCTAATTTTTCTAAATTAATACTTTCCCAATTGAGATGTTTCTCTGGAAAACTCCAACGTAAAATTACAATAAGTATACAATAAATGGATATAAGTATCAACGCAAAAATCCACCACTGCATGCACATTGCTATACGACTTTTTTGATAATACCTGCTACTTTTATCGTATTTTCTATATAGAATCAGATGAGAAAAATGATTAATTAAATTCAATTGGAATTAAATGTGTGGAAAAAATATGCTGCTGAATTCTTCGGCACATTCCTAATGGTTTCTTTAGGAACCGGGAGTATTGCTTTAGGGTGGAGTCATTTAGCAGTAAGTATTACTTTTGGTACCTCTGTATTCTTAGCAATAATGATTTTTCAACCAATTTCTGGAGCTCATATTAATCCTGCTGTTTCAATTGCATTTGCTGTAAATGGAGACCTTGAAAAAAAGTTCCTGCCTGGATATATTCTTGCTCAAATTTCTGGAGGTTTGATTGCTGCATTGATTACAACTAGTGGGGCTACAGTTCCTAATGAAGAATTTCACATTTCTTTCCTAATTGAAATAATTATTACTCTACTACTAATGTATTCTATTCATGTTCT
>DAGQ01000134.1:0-162 GCA_002498205.1 Euryarchaeota archaeon UBA596 | reverse complement strand
TCATACTTTTTTGGTGGTTTTACAGGATCTAGTATGAATCCCGCTAGAAGTATTGGTCCAAACTTAGTAACTGATAGTGGCTATTTAATTCTGTATATTTTTGCACCAATTATTGGTGCCATACTATCTAATTTTATCCCTTCAAATAATAAAAAATTATGA
>DAGQ01000044.1 GCA_002498205.1 Euryarchaeota archaeon UBA596 | reverse complement strand
CATGTTCTATTCAATCAAGTATTGAAATAGAATCTCAAAAATCCGCTTCACTTCCATTTTCTTGTGATGTGCCTGCTACTCAAGCTGTTGGAATGTATATCTTGACATTCACAGCAATTTCAAGTAATGATATTACAAAACAAAACTCTCAAACATTACAATATCAAATTTCTAGTGGATATACACAAGGTTCAGATGTTGTCGATGTATTAGTTTCAGAGACAGGAATTTCAATGAATTATGATGGTAGTGGAGTAGTAACTATTACTGTAATTAATTTACTAAATCAAGAAGTAAATGGAACATTAAGTGTTGAAGGATCAAGCGCAGGTTCATTTGAATTTGTGTGGGATGGTTACATTGGCGATGGAGAATATTTACTATCTCCTAACTCGCAGATGAGTATTGAATTAACAATTAAACCAAAAACAGATGCAGAGATTACAACTGAATTAAAAGTAGTAGCAATAAGTCAGCTTATTTCTTCATCAAATAGTGATTCTAGCCAAACATTAACTGTAACTGTAAATGGATTAAGATTGCCTCCTAATGGTATAGATTTGATGGTTGGTGAATTAGATGGAAACCAAACATTAATTGGACTATTTTCTGGATGGGCGATTGTAGCCCTAATTACAATTTTGAAGATTAGAAAATTTAAAAACAGAAATAAAAATTCAGGCCATGAAATCTTATTGCATCCATTAGGTGATTTACCTTCTATTGAAGAATTACCCCCTCTCGATGATTTGCCGCAGATTGATGATTTACCTCCACCTGAGATAGATTTGCCCCCACCTGTTGAAGACGATCCTTCAACTAGCAAATTAGAATCAGATGGTACTGTAAGATGTTCTGGATGTCAAGCAAAACTAAGAACTCCTGCTGGTAAATCTCCACCATTCCGTTTTAATTGTCCGAAATGTTCAGAAATTGTAAGGGTTGTTTAATTCAGTTTTATAGCAATTAAGAGAAAGGCGGTATGTCCAAATGGGCCGTTTACAGGTCTAATTCCTCCTTTCATGGCTCTTCCCCATTTACGTTCAATTAATTCACCAGCCCATTCAATTTCCAAACCTAATTCTTCACATGTATTCCAAGAATCTTCAATTTGAGATGTTACAGGACAATAACAAGCAATCCGCCCTCCAGGGCGTAATAAATTTGAAACTGCAGATATTGCTTTTGCATGTTCTGGTAAGTCTAAAATTATTGCATCAAACCCATCACAAATTTCGGAAATCTCATTTGTTTTATCTTCCAAATAACCCTCAATATGAACGTGGTTACCAGAAGCACATCCGGCTTTCAATCCAAACTCAATATTCTTTAATCCAACTTCAGAATGTTCAGCTCTTGGTTCAACAGTTATATGTGTTCCATTTACTCCTAAAATATTCTGAATTTGAATGGATAATCCTCCTGAACCTAATCCTGCTTCTAAAACTTTAGAATTAGATCCAATTCCTAGTTTTGTGATTAACAAACCAGCATCTTTTGGCTGTATTATTTGAGCCCTTCTTTTCATTCCAATTTGTCTTTCTGGTAAAGAAGCAGGGAGGATGACAAACTCTTTTGTACCGATCAGAATTTTATCTCCAAATTGGTTATTTTTAATAGATTCAAGCGGGTTGAAAACACCTATTCCCTTGATTTTGATAGTTTCATTTTTCAATTCAACTAAAAATGTGTTTTTAGACTCATCTCTAAGTGCAACTAGTTGTTCATTCTTAGGTTCGTTCACACCTACCGCAGGAGGTTCTGATAGAAGCAAATTTTGCTTAAACTTTCAATTTCCTCTCTTACGAAGTAAGAGAACAACAATAGCGAATCATTATAATGGTGTCAGCAAACGTAATACTATGAGCAACCATAGATTCTTAATCTTGGCCATTTGCACTTTGATGTTGACATCTACTAGTATCTTAGCATTTCATGAAACGGAAACAGAGGGAAATGAGACACCCTTAAAAATGAAAAATCAGCCTGATTATTCTGCAGCAAGCCCTCCAGCAACACCTTCACACGGTGGTGTGGTATTTGCTGAATATGTTGGAGCAACATGGTGTGGACCATGTATGGGTTATTCATCACCTTCTTTGAAACAATTAGCATATGATTTACCAAACGATTTTACTTATGTTTCTTTTGTTTCTAGCTCACCAAACGATCACAGTTCGATTTCAAGAGTTAACCACATAATGACTAATTCTAATGGATATCCTACTACAGCATTTGCTGATGCTACCTCTGGTACATATTACGTGGTAGGTGGCGGAGGTTCTGACACAGATGGTGACGGTTATGCAGATAGTCAATTTGATTCACAATTTACTGCTGGTGGAAATATGGTAAATCCTCAAGACTTTGATATCAAGGTAACCCAAGTAACAAATGGTAATAATCTAGATATTGAAATCGAAGCTGAATACCTTGGAACAGGTACTGCTACGGTTTACGTATATGCAGCAATTACAGAGAAAGTATGTACAACTGCTTATGATGATGGTTCTTACCCACATTACTGTTGGGCTGCTTGGTTAACAACAGGAGGAAACAAGAACGGTGCAGGTGGATTCCAAATGTTCACACTTTCGGCTAATACACCTCAAACAGCTTCCTGGACAGTACCTGCGAATACAGCCGGTGGTGGTGCATCTAATACTGTGACTGTAGCTGCTTTAATGTCTGGACCACACACAACTTGGAATGATTTTTATGTTGCAGGAAATAGTGACATGGGTCCACTAGTTGATGTCGAAGTCACATCATTATCCGTTATAAATGATGATTGGAATGGAAATGGATTTGAAATAGGAGATCAATTTAGTGTTTCTGCTGTAGTAACAAATAACGGTGACGAAGCCTATACTTCTGGAGGTAGTTTGAACGTTTATCATGTAAAAGGCCCTAATCAAGAAGATTTAATTTACACAAGTTCTCTACAAGCCTTTTCAACATCAGGAGCAACACAAACATTCCAAACAAGTTTTGATTCAAGTACTGTTTCTTCAAATGTCCAATCTACTAGTTTACGTGCTGAACTGGTTGGATTGTCTGCAGATAAAAATAGTGGAAATAATGCTAAAACATCAAC
>DAGQ01000095.1 GCA_002498205.1 Euryarchaeota archaeon UBA596 | reverse complement strand
AGACCAAAATTACAATGTATTGCACCTCTAGCATGTAACTATGGGACTAGGTTTGTTGTACGTGACCCATGCAAATGAAAATGATGCTGAAAGGCTTTGTGAATCATTATTAAATGAAAAAATAATCTCCTGTGCCAACTTTTTTCCTATTAATAGTCTCTATAACTGGGAAAAAAAACTAATTAAAGAAAATGAAACTGTTAGTTTAATAAAATTTGATAAAACTAAAATAGATGAGGTAGAAAAGAGAATCAAAGAATTACATCCTTATGAGGTGCCATGTATCATGAGAATCCCCGCAAATGCAAACATTGAATTTGAAAAATGGATCAATTCACAAGAGGTGTAAATATGAAATTAAGATGTATTGTTCTTCTTTCTTTTTTTATTTCTGCTTCATTATTTTCTAATGTAAATATGGCTGAAAACACTTGGCCTGGGGAACCAATTGATAATCACGTTCACATGACTTGGGCTGCGATGACAATTGAAGTAAATGAATGGGCGGATGAACACCCAGATATTGTTGATTTAGCTGATGTGGGTAAATCAGAACTTGGGAGAAGCCTCTGGGTTGTCCGGTTATCTGACTGGTCCATGGAAACTAAGGCTGATGGAAGCCCTAAAGAAATAATATATATCGATGGAGGACATCATGGGAACGAATACTTAGGTACTGCTCTTGCATGGTTATCAGCAAAATGGTACATCAATGGGTGGACAGAAGGAAATGAAGAAGCAATTCAAGTTTTACAAAACTCTGAAGTTCACATCCTAATTATGCTAAATCCAGATGGTAATGACTTTGACACTCGTTGGAATATAAATCAAGTAGATTTGAATAGAAACTACGATCATTACTGGAATACCTGTCCCACTACTCAGCCAGGTAGTAGTGCATTCAGTGAATCTGAAACTCTAGCTAATTCAATTTACATGAATACGGTTGTTCCCGATGCTGATCTATATGTTACAATGCACACAGGGGTTTGGATAATGCTATATCCTTGGGGTAAATGGCCAGAACAGCCTTCAGACTGGGAATTATTCCATCATATTCGTGATGATGTTCATGCTAATATCTCGGACATCCCAATTCAAAATGCAAACCAAGGTTTGTATCCAAACTGCGGAACTAGCAGAGATTATGGATATGGCGTTATGGGCTTTCCAACATTTACCTTCGAAACCGATGATGAACAATTCATCCCTGGATCATTTGAATCATTAGAGGATAGATTAGATGAAGAAATGGATGTTATGAGATATCTAATCAATAATGTTTGGTATTGGAGGGCTAGGTTAAATGTTACTTCAATGGAAATTAATGAAGGTGTAGAAATTAATCTAAACGTTAAAAATTTAGGTCATGCAACTACTTCTAATGCTACAATTCAATATGTTGATGATTCTGGTGCCATATTGTGGAGTTCAAGCAATTTTTCGGTAAATGCCACAAATAGTTCAAATGTGAAATTAGATGCATCTGATCTAACATTAATTGAAAACGGCAATTTTGAATTATATTATCAAAAACGTGTGATTGATTCATCTAAATGGGTCAATGAGAATATTTCTAATGACCTAATTCAGATCTTTTCCGAGAAAGAAGATAGTTTTCTTGGAGGGTCATTAATTTTTGATCCTACTGCAATAATTCTTGTATTTTTATTGGCGGCCAGTTGGAATAAACGTCGTTATTAATCGCCTACTTTGAATAGTCGAACTTAATGGCCCAATCAAGTGATACAATGAAAATACAAGTAGAAGAAATTTCATCTCTAAATGGGACATTAATTTTACCTTGTTTTGAGGGTTGTGAAAAACCCCCAAGTAAAACAATGAATGATGCAGATAGGCTAACAAGAACATTAATCAAAAAGATTCTGAGTAGTGAAGATTTCACTGGAAAATCAGAAGAAACCATGAATGTTTTTGGAGGAGAAAATAAAGCAGTAATTGTGGGATTAGGTAAAAAAGAAAAGCTTACAACAAAAATCGCTAGAGATACAGGTGCTAAATTATTAGCAAAACTTAACAAAAAACATGGTAAAACACTTACCTTAAGATTTTCTTCAGATTGGAAATTAGATGCCATGAATGCATTCGTAGAAGGTATGCTTTTAAGAGATTATAAATATGACAAATATCTTTCAAAAAGTGATGATGATGAGAACGATGATTCACCATACAATTTACACATTCAATGTACACCAAAAAATGTAAAATCATTGAGTGATTTATGTGAAGAAAGTCAAAATATTGCAACAGGTGTCCATCTAGCTAGAGACTTAGGTAATGCACCTCCAAATGATCTATATCCAATGGCTTATGCAAATATGGCAAAAGATTGGGCTAAAGGAAAAAAGAATGTTTCACTAACTGTAATTGATTGGGAAGGTATTCTTGAAAATAAAATGGGTGGTCTTGAAAATGTTGGAAAAGGAAGTAGCAGGAAGCCTTGTATGGTAATTTTTGAGATTAATAAACCAGCAAAAGGGAAAGGAAACCCTCCGATAATTGTAGGTAAGGGTATTACATTCGATACTGGTGGGATTTCTCTCAAACCTGGAGCAAGTATGGATGAAATGAAATATGATATGCATGGTTCTGCTACTGTTTTTGGACTAATGCAAGCACTACATTCTAATGGTCATTCTGAACACATCATAGGTATTTCTTGCATGGCAGAAAATATGCCTAGTGCTAACGCCTACAGACCAGGAGATGTAATTACAACATATTCTGGAAAAACAATTGAAGTTCTAAATACTGATGCTGAAGGAAGAAATGTATTAGCTGATGGATTATGGAAATCAGGGGAATTTAATCCAAAATTCATAATTGACTTGGCTACATTAACTGGTGCTTGTGTTGTTGCTTTAGGACATGAAGCAAGTGGACTTTGGTCAAATAATGATGAGTTATTAGAAAAAATCCGTGCAATGGGAGCACACGTAGATGAATTAGCTTGGCCAATGCCATTATTACCTGCGTTTGAAAAAGAAATGACTGGCTCTAAAATTGCGGATGTTAGAAATTTAGGTACAACTCGATGGGGTGGATCTAATACTGCTGCTGCATTCCTAAAACAATTTGTACCAAAAATGAGTGATGATAAAGATGCTGAACAATATCCTTGGGCACACTTAGATATTGCTGGAACTGCATGGGGCGCTTCTACAAATGCAACTGTCGCACACGGAGCTACAGGAGTTCATGTAAGAACATTGTATCATTTAATTAAGAATGATAAATAATGCCTCCAGAAAAAGTAGACTAAACCCATGAGAGGTCTGTAACTTCGGTAGTTTTCTTAACACCACGATTTTATGAAAAAAAGTGATAAATCTA
>DAGQ01000066.1 GCA_002498205.1 Euryarchaeota archaeon UBA596 | reverse complement strand
TCCGATGGTCAACTTGGAATTGGTAATATTCTCGACATTGGAGATGAATCCGGAGAAATGGGAGTTAATTTACCATTTTTAGATTTAGGAACAGGACTTATTCCAATTTCCCTTGCTCTTGGTGATGAGCATAGTTGCGCATTATTAGATGACAATTCAATAAAATGTTGGGGTGATGTTGCTGCTTTAGGTTTAGGTATGTCAGCAAGTGAAGATGGTTTTGGTGACGGATATTTAGAAACTGGAGACATGCTTCCTTCTCTATCATTGCCATCAGGTCGTAATGCTGCAATGATAGAAGCTGGAGCAGGACACACTTGTGCAGAATTAGATAACGATGATTTAATTTGTTGGGGGGCTAATGATTTTGGGCAATTAGGCATGGGAAACACATCATATTTAGGAGATGATTTAGATGAAGTTGGAGATGATTTTGCAACTGTGGATCTACCTCCAGGTAGAAATGTTTCACAATTAGCATTAGGAAAAACACATACTTGTGCGATATGGGATGATGGGTCAGTTTCTTGTTGGGGTAGTAATGATAATGGTGAATTAGGTATTGAAAATACAGACGATATTGGAGATCAAGGCAGTGAAATGGGTTCAAATCTTGGATTTGTATCATTTCCAAACGGTAACACTGCTGTAAATATTACTGCCGGAGATGGGTTCACTTGTGCAATATTAAATAACTCAGATACAGTATGTTGGGGAGATAACCAATTTGGTCAATTAGGTATTGAGAATACTAATGATATAGGTGATCAAGGCGGAGAAATGGGCAATTCATTAGGAGTTGTTGATTTAGGAACTAATAGATTTGCTGTAGAAATTGATGCAGGTACAACAAGTGTTTGTGCAATATTAGACAATGCACAAGTGAAATGTTGGGGACAAAATGACGTAGGTCAATTAGGCCTTGGAAATACATTAGACCGAGGAGATGGATTTAATGAAATGGGAGATAATTTACTTCCAGTATCAATTGGTGGCTCAGCTGATCGTATTGAAGTTGGGGAAAAGTTTGCTTGTATAATACTAACATCTGATGGAATAAAATGTTGGGGTACTGCTAGTAATGGTAGATTAGGATATGGAGATCTTGCTTTCAAAGGTGATGATAGTTTAGATATGCCAACTGATGATGTTGAATTAAAATTAGATGATACTTTTGAAGGTGATGATTGTAATGAATTATTCCCCTCAACTAATCCAATTATGGAAAATCACCAACTTGATGCCTCTACTGCAGAAATGGGCAAATTCAATTCAATGACTTTGCGTTCTGATGGGTGTCCTGCGTTAGCATATGCTAGTGGCGATGATAATAGGTTGAGATTTGCAACATATGTCAATGGTCTTTGGACAATTGAACTATTAGGAGAAAGTACAGGTGAAATCACAGATTTAGATATTGTAGTAGATTCTAATGACGTCCCTCATATTGTACATTCAGAAGTAGATGGGGGAACTAGTAATGAAATTCATTATACTACTAAAGAAAATGGGAGATGGGTTACAACTGCACTAACTGGAGTGACGACCAATTTAGAATTAGTAATACATTCAGATGATACTTTAGAAGCTGTGATAGCCGCACCAAGTATCGGTTCTTACAAATGTTCTTCAACATGCAGTACTGATACCTCTTGGACGTTAACTGCCCATGAAGTCCCTCAATCTGTAACAGATAATTTTGATGCTGCAATTGATTCAGAGAATACAATACATATTGTAGGTATTTTTGATGATGGAGACGGAGATCTTAACAACGACTCGTTAACATATTATCATTTACTTTCAGATGGCACTTCTACAAACTTTTCATTAAATTCATCAGCCTATGGAAATGATGAGAACTCTTCCATAGCAATTAGTATATCTCCAGATGATTCAGTACATATTGTTCACGAAACATATGATTTAGGTTTAATTTATTCTTCATGTTCAGGAAGTTGTGATTCAATTAATAATTGGCAAAATGAAACATTACCTTATGATACTGGAATTTTTGATTTAGCAATTGATGCTGATCACGAACCTTATTTAGCATTCAATAATTCAGGGCAATTACAAATTATCCATAGGTCAGAGGGTGTTTGGACAACTCCAGAATTAGTATTTACTTTACAACCAACATCACTTTCAATTTCAATCGATCAATCTGGAAGATTATGGATTGCAGATTATACTGCAGATTATGGAGATATTTGGGTAGTAAGCAATATTGGGTACTCTGGAACAGGATTGTACGTTGATTCTGATGGAGATGGATGGAATGGCTTAGATGAAATTAGGTGTTTAACCGACAGATTTGATGAAACAAGTATACCTGCTGATTTTGATAAGGATGGTATTTGTGATAGATTTGATACTAAAGATGACAGTCCTGCAATTGGTGAATCAAGCGTAATTTCAACTGGTGATGATTTCAGTTGTGCAACTTTAGATAGTAGAAAAGTAGCGTGCTGGGGTCATAATGATCAAGGACAATTAGGTAGCACTACAGCAAACTCTAATGGTTTAGGTTTAGCAGATTATATGATTGAAGTAGATTTACCCGAAGATTTCACAGTAATTTCTATGGATTCTGGAACAAGCCATACTTGTGCTGTAAGTAGTAATGGAAGTGTAATGTGTTGGGGTGCTAATGATCAAGGACAATTGGGATTAGGCAATACATCAACTGAAGAATTACCAACGTTTGTTTCTTTTGATGAGGATGTTACAATTCTATCAGTTTCTGCTGGAGACGAACATACATGTGCTGTTTCCAGTGAGGGTGAAGTATTTTGTTGGGGTAGTGGAAGTCATAAACAACTTGGAGAATATTATGAATTTGATAGTAATGTAGTATTAACTGAAACATTCGCAGATACGGATGGAGTTCCAGATGCAGTAGTCGATTTAAATTTGGATTGGGATCCAGATGGTTCAAATCCTTGGATTCAAGATGCCACTACAGATTCAGATGGTTCTGGATATTCATGGAGATCACCATCACTTGCCCAAGGCAGTAGTACATCGTTTTCAACCACAGTTGATACATTTGGAGGCAATGTAAGTTTTTGGTTTAAGACATCCACAGATACATCAGATAAGTTACAATTCTTTATTGATGGAGTATTGATCGACGAATGGTCAGGTGCTTCAAACACATGGGCTCAAAATACAACTTCGTTTGGCTCTGGAGAACATACATTTACCTGGACATACAATAAAGATGGAAGTAATATTGGAGGATTTGATACAGTTTGGATTGACGATATTGAAATTCAAACAAGTAAGGCTTTAATTTCAGGACAAGATTCTAGTACGCCTAAAAAGATTTTAATTGAATCAGATGTTGGTTTTATCGATTCAATTGCCACAGGAAAAAGGCATAATTGTGTAACTAATTCAGAAGACAATGCATATTGTTGGGGGTATAATGGTGGTTCAAACTCTATGGTACTTGGAAATAGTTCTACAGTTTCCACAGATAGTAGTTCATTGGTTAAAGTAGATCATGAAGGAGCTGGAGGTATTGGACTTACAAAACCAAATTATGAGTTTAAAGCACTTAGTGCAGGTCAAGATATTACTTGCTCATTAGGAGGCGCGGCAGACGAAGTACGTTGTTGGGGTAATGGTGTTGATGGTACTGTAATGTTAGGCAGTGCATCTCCAAATGTTAATGGAAATGAAGTAGGAGATCTTAAGGACGATCCTTCAGATTTAGTTACTTCAATTTCTGTTGGACAAAGACATGTTTGTGCAATTGTTGAAATATCAATAAAATGTTGGGGAGAAGAATCAATTGGTGAATTAGGGGACGGAAATTCAGGTCTATCTTCATCTAACCTTCCAGTTACAGTGACATCTTTGCCTACAGGTTATACTCCAGTTGAAGTTTCAGTAAATGGGCATCATTCGTGTGCTTTATTTAATTCAGATAGTGTTTCTTCCGATTACAGAATAATGTGTTGGGGAGATGATGAATGGGGCCAGCCAGGATTAGGATGGGTTAACCTTGGAGGGTTAACTGAACCGGTAGATTGGGTGCAAGATGGAGATAGTGGTTGGGGAGATGATTTGATAACATCATTCAAAACACCAGATATTTCAAAAACATTTTACAGAGTTGAGGAAATTGCGGCAGGAACGGAGTTTTATTGTGCAAGATCGATTCAAGGATTAGTAAAATGTTGGGGTGCTAATACTCAAGGACAATTAGGAATTGGAAACAATACTCAATATGGTGATAACGTAAATGAAACTGGAAAATTCCTTCAGTTCGTAAATTTAGGAACTAATAGAACAGCCAAACAAATAGTTGCAGGAGCAACTCATGTATGTGCATTACTAAATACTGAGGAGGTAGTATGTTGGGGAGATAATCAGTACAATCAAGTCAGTAGTGCATCAAATAGCTATAATTATGGAGATAATCCTAATGAGATGGGAGATTCATTGGTCCCAATTAATTTTGGTACAACAAATTCTAATATCGTGAAATTAAGTGCAGGAAGTTATCATAACTGTGCATTGTTTGAAGATGGTGATGTAAAATGTTGGGGTGCAAATGGTGTAGGTCAACTTGGAGTAGGTAATACTTGGAATACAGGTACAGCAAATATTGCTGTAGATTTCGGTAATGATATGAAGGCGTTAGATATTTCCCTGGGTTATGACCACTCTTGTGCAATATTAGAAAATGGATTAATGAAATGTTGGGGAGATAATAAGGCTGGTGAATTAGGAATTGGTAAAACAACCACTGCTCTTGGAACCTCGGCTCTAGGTTCAAATTCAGATTTTAGATTTATAGACTTAGGTTCTGATAGAGGTGTTTTCAAAATTTCCACAGGTCAAGCAATGTCCTGTGCATTAGCAACAGATGGAGAAGTGTATTGTTGGGGTGCTAATAACCAGGGAAGATTAGGTACAGGAAGTAATCCATCTTCAAATGTGGGAGATTCCGAATCAGAAATGGGTGATAATTTAGTTGCTGTAGATTTTGGAACTGATATAAAAACCCAACAATTATATATTTCAAAAGGAGAATTGAATTTTAATTATTACTCTACGGGAAATCCTCATTCTTGTGCTATAAATTCAGATGGAAAAGTAAGATGTTGGGGCACTGGGTCATATGGAGAACTAGGTAATGAAATTACAGATACAATTGGTGATTCACTTTCAGAAGTTGGCGATAATTTCATAATTACAGATATTGGTGGAAATGTTGAATCATTAGCATTGGGTTATTCTTCAACTTGTGCAATTAGAGAAGATGGACAAGTACGATGTTGGGGATCTAACGCAAATGGCCAATTAGCTCATGAAGGTGTAACCTCTGTTGGTTCAACTACAGATTCAATGGGTAATAATTTACCAGCTTCAGATATTTGGTTAAAACCTAAAGATACAGATGATGATGGAACGATTGACCTTTGGGATAC
>DAGQ01000127.1:10563-13807 GCA_002498205.1 Euryarchaeota archaeon UBA596 | reverse complement strand
GGGTTTAGGCCATTTGCCTATAGAAGACCCATTAGGAAATGCCCCTGAAAATCTTAAAGTCGCTAAAGCTATCGAAAATTATGTTGATTCAGGAGGGCATGTATTAATGGTAGGACAATGTATCAATGGTCCTATAAATTTGGATGTTTATTCTAAAGGAAGAATGCAACAAAAAATTGGTATTTTAGGCCATCCAAGTACTACTCCACCAGATACAGCTGCAGTAAAACTGCATTGGATACTCTCGCGGGAAAATTATGATGTTAAATCCACACTTTTGAAAAATTTATGTGGAGAAAATCAACCCACCCTTAATAATTAATTTTTCAATTGAAAATTTAATTCTACAATTGAATTGTTTTACAAAATATTATCCGTTTGTTTGATGGTCTGTCTGTGTACTGGTAGGAATATGGAACGAAACAATGAGGCCATAGAAGACCTTGAATTAATTCGTTCTATTAGCCATAGTGGAGGGCACCCTCATGATGTTGAAAGATTACGCCAAACAGGGAGACTTACTGCTAGAGAAAGAATCAAAAAATTATTAGATCCTGACTCTTTCATTGAATTTGAAGCATTCATAACTCATAGAAATCCTGACTTTAATCTACACGTTCACCAACATCCTGGTGACGGTGTTGTAGCAGGGCATGGAACACTAAATGGACGACCTGTTCATTGCTTTGCACAAGACTTTGGAGTTTATGGAGGAAGTATGGGAGAAATGCATGCTGCAAAAATAACAAGAACAATAGAGATGGCTGAAAGATCAAGAACACCAATTATTGGCATGTGGGATGGAGGAGGACAAAGAGCTCATGATGGAGTAACATCATTAGCTGAAACAGGAGTATTAATGGATCACCTTGTACAATGTAGTGGAAGAATTCCAATTTTTAGCCTTATTCTTGGACCAGTCGTAGGTGCTTCTGCACTATGTGCTGGAATTGCTGATTTTACAATCATGTCCAGTCAACACGGTCAATTATTTCTTTCTAGTCCTTTAGTAACTCCAGAAATTATTTCTGGTGAACAAACACCCAAAGAAGTTGGCGATGCTCAAGTTCATTCAAGTCGATCAGGTATTGCTTGCTTAGTTGCAGAAGATGAAGATGATGCGATTGAGATGGCATCAGAATTACTAGGATTCTTACCAGATCATTGTTTGGCCGATCCACCATTTGCATACAGTGGTGATGAAAGAGATTTATTACCGGAATTAAATGAATTAATACCAGATAATCCAAACAAGCCATACGACATGAGAAAAGTGATTAAACCAATAGTTGATGATGAATATTTTGTGGAATTATTCGAACAGTATGCAGAAAATATCCTCATCGGTTTTGCACGAATTGGTGGATTTCCGGTTGGAATAATTGCTAATCAACCAAAGGTTCTTGCGGGATGTTTAGATATTGATGCATCAATTAAAGCAGCTAGATTTATCAGGACTTGTGATGCATTTAACATACCTCTTGTAACCTTCGAAGATGTTCCTGGATTCTTACCTGGCGTTGTTCAAGAGTGGGGAGGAATTATCAGACATGGAGCAAAACTACTCTATGCATATGCAGAAGCAACAGTCCCCAAACTAACCATTGTTACAAGAAAAGCTTACGGTGGTGCATATCTAGCAATGTCATGTAAACATTTACGTTCTGACCTGAATATTGCTTGGCCTACAGCAGAATTAGCTGTGATGGGTGCTGAAGGAGCGGTAAATATCATACATAGAAGAGAAATAGGAGAAGCAAAAGACGAAGATAAGGAAAGTGTCCGTTTAGAATTAGTTGAACGCTATAAACAAAAATTTGGAGATCCATATGTTGCTGCAAGAAATGGCTGGTTAGATGATGTTATAGAACCTGAATTAACACGTAAAAGGATTATTGATTCATTAGAACTACTCAGTTCAAAACAAGAATGGAGTCCATCTAAAAAGCACGGAAATATTCCACTTTAGACGTTAAATTTAAATGAATTCATGCCCTTATTTTGGTAAATTTGAGGCATTTCTCCAGTTTTGGCGAACACATACAATGCAGAAATTGAAACTGTTTCTGCTGCAGTAACCCACATTAGTATTAGTCCAATTCCAACGACTCCTATTACAATTCCCACTACTGGTTGTAAAGCAACTCCAACTCCTATAGCTAGCATTACAATCAAGAATCCGAAAAACATTCCTATGATCTGAATCCCAAGTCCTGAAGCAATATTGGTCCCCCATGTTCTGTTCATCATTTCTTTTCCTTCTCTCATGGATTCTCTAATTGATCTACCTTCGACAACCATTAAAGGTATCATAAAAAATGTCATTATCCACCATGCAACTTCGAAAATCCAAGATATAATCATAACTAACATTTGCAATCCAGGGTTCTTTTGTTCTCTTGCATTTGTATTTCTAATCAACTTCAAAATTAAACCTACAGTTCCAGAAATCATACCCCAAATTACAATCAAATGTATCCTTGAGAATGCTTTACTAACTCCATAAATAAATGTTGGATCTCCTCCACTTAACCTCATATGTGAATTAGCAATAATTGCAGAATTCCAAAAAACCACAATAATACTTAATAACATATAGAATGCAAAATACCAAGCCATTCCAGCATTAGTAAGTCCTGCTACAACTTCTTCATTAGTTGTAGCATCCATTTCTAACATTACAGCCCAATCCATTTGTAAAATGAATGGTGCATTCATTGCTGAAAGTGTTGCTACAGACATTGCACCCATCAATAAAACATATACTAATATTTCAGGATCTGCTTTTACTACACTAAAACTTAACTTACTCAATTTCCATCCTCGGCCGATAGCTGCGAAAAAACCCATAACACTCCGTGAAGTAAGACTAATATAAATCTTAACTATATTATTCTTATATTTACATCATTGATTCAAGTAATACTAATCTCTTGAAAAGTAATTTAATACTAGGCAAATCATTTTGTTTTTCAGGTGCAAATAATACGGACCATGACAATAGATGTTGTGCAACTAACATCCACCTTCCATCAATTTTATTTTTAGAACTCACAAGATTAGAATCATATTTTGGAAATAATACTAAATTTTCTGAGTCTGAAGATTCATCAAAATCAATATACAAATCTGGATCTAATTGGGAGTCACACTTTTCTAAAATCTCATTGGGCAAAAGCCTCTTACCCCTTATTGCTCTAACCATACCACCCATAGAAAGCCAAGCATTAGCAGTTGCAATTGA
>DAGQ01000127.1:0-10170 GCA_002498205.1 Euryarchaeota archaeon UBA596 | reverse complement strand
TTGTGCTGCAAGTACTACACCAAAGCCGTCCGTCATTGAGATTCTAAGCCCTCTTTCATCCAGAGTAAAGCAATTCAGTAAACTATCTTCCAATTGATGTTTCAGAGGTGATGTGATTGAACCCCATAAAATAGTTCCATCATACTCTTTTTCATAATGAATTATTTTTATTTTGTTGGTAAAGTTCAATACTAAATTTTCTCCTTTAACTTCTTTAGTTACTTTTTTTATCATTAATTGATACTTTTTAGAAAATTTCTGATTTTCATTATTTGTAAAGATATTTTTTAATTCAGAAGTTAAAACTTTTTTAGTTTCTTTCCATGGAAGACCTAGGTGTTCATGAACTAATGAAAATAAATGAGGAGATAATGAATGTTCGATTGGAAATCCTGCTACAATGCACTCTTTTGAGCCCCCCATGGTAGACCCGATGAACAACTCAAATGAAACTATAACGGCGTTTAGAACATGAATGATTGAATACCTATAAGTCGCGCGTATAACATGAAGAGCGATTTAGACATCGCCCGCGAAGCGGAATTAGTACCTATTCAAGACATTGCTTGGAAGCTAGGTTTTGATGCTGAAGAAATTGTACAATACGGTGGGGAAATAGCTAAAATTCGTTGGGATGCTTTGAAAAAACGTCTTGACGGACCTAAAGGTTTCCTTGTATTAGTTACTAGTGTAAACCCAACCCCTTTTGGAGAAGGTAAAACGGTTACAACAATCGGATTATCACAGGCATTAAATCGAATAGGGAAAAATGCTTGTTGCGTGATTAGAGAACCATCAATGGGTCCTGTATTTGGCATAAAAGGAGGTGCTGCAGGAGGAGGTTATTCTCAAGTATTACCAATGGAAGAAATAAATTTACACTTTACTGGAGATTTACATGCTGTTACTTCAACTCATAATTTATTGTCATCATTAATCGATAATCACATTAAACATGGGAATGAATTAGACATTGATTCAAGTAGAATCACATGGCCAAGAGTATTAGATTTGAACGATAGAGCGATGAGACAAGTTGCAATTGGTTTAGGTGGTCCAGCAAATGGAAATGTGAGGGAAGATCGTTTTGACATTACTGCAGCATCAGAGATTATGGCAATTTTAGCACTCGCTTCTGATTATGCAGATTTGAAGACTAGGTTAGGAAGAATTGTGATAGGTCAGAGAAAAAATGGATACCCTGTTTTGGCATCTGACATAAAGGCCGATGGCGCTATGGCGTTATTACTTAGAGATGCTTTAATGCCGAACCTAGTACAAACAATTGAAGGAGATCCTGCTTTCATACATTGTGGCCCGTTTGCTAATATTGCCCATGGAAACTCGAGTATTATAGCAGATAAACTTGCTTTAACGTGTACTGATTATGTAATTACGGAAGCCGGTTTTGGTTCTGACATGGGTGCTGAAAAGTTCATGCACATCAAAACACCTGCTAGTGGAAATCCACCTGATTGTGTAATCGTGAATGTTACTGTTCGCTCAATGAAATTACATGGAGGTGCTTTTGGTAACTCCGCATCAACTCGTCCATCACCTGAGATCATTAGGAAAAAGGATGTTGAGGCTGTAATAAAAGGTGCTGAAACTAACTTAACAAGACATATCAAAAATATGTTAATTTTTGGCGTTCCTGTAATTGTTAGTATTAATCGATTCTATACAGATCATGAGGATGAAATTAAAGCATTAATTGATGTTGCAGAAAAAGCAGGTGCAAATTCTTGCGTAGAAACAAATGTTCATTCTGACGGAGGGCCCGGTGGTGCTGCTTTAGCCGAAGCTGTTGTTGCAAATTGTCAAAATCATATGGCTGCAGGAAGACCATTTAATCCATTATTTTCAAATGATATGCCTGTTATTGAGAAGGCACTAAGAGTTGCTACAAGGATATATGGTGCTGAAGGAATTAACTTATACCCTAAAGCACATAGAGATTTAAAACAAATTCAAAAATGGGGATATGGTAATTTACCAATTTGTATGGCAAAAACACAATATTCACTTAGTCATGATGCGGGATTGCTCGGCTCTCCTGCTGGATTTGAGGTCCCCATTAGAGAATGAAGATTGAATGCGGGTGCTGGGTTTATCGTTGCAATCCTTGGCAATATTATGACGATGCCAGGATTACCGAAAATTCCAGCAGCAACACATATGACAATAGATGATGATGGTGAATTAGAAGGTATGTTCGGTTGAGTAGATAGTATGAAAATTCTCAAACGTGGCCTAGATTTTATTAAATTTAGAATTTCATCAGAAGATGATTTGTGGACTACTGCTAAACTCTGTAAAAAGGGCAGAAGAATAGGGATGTTAGGAGAAAGAAGAGATCAAACTACGGCTGGGGAAGAAGGTGGAAGAGCAAAGGCAGCTACTAGAAAAAAAACGTGGATTGAATTAATTATAGAATACTCAGAATTTCAAACATTTAGCGATACATTAAGAGTTCATGGAATAATACATGAAGCAGCATTTGATAAAGGAAGTCACCACACACATATAGTTCAAATTGGAGATGAAATTAAAATATCAATTAATGGAGAATGGCCATATGAAGATAATCAGTTAATTAATTCTGCTAAAAATCATTCTAAATCTAGTAAAGTGGCAATAATTGTTGCTGAAATGGATGAAATTATTCTATTTTTAGTTACAATGCATGGAATGAAAGACATAGCAACATTCTCTATGAGAGGAGGTGGGAAATATTCTGGAAATGCTAAATCATCAAATGATATTCTCAATGAATTTATGAAAAAAGTTGCAACAGACATCAATATACAATTAAACAAAGAAATCCCATTAGTTATTTGTGGCCCTGGGATGGCTCGAGATAAATTACAAAGTATGTTTAATTCAATTGAATCAGGTAGAACAATTCGTAATATTGCAACTAGTATGGGAGGCCGTGCATCTGCAAATGAAATTTTAAAAGAAGGTTTAGATTTAGATTTATTAAAAAACCATTCCATAATCAAAGAAATAGAGTTATTGGAAGATGCATTTACTAGAATTGCAAAACAAGGAGCCGTTGCCTATGGAGAATATGAACTAGTAAAAGCAATGGATGAAGGAGCAATAGAAACATTACTAATCTCTGCAGAATTATTACGAGAGGAAGAATCCCAAATTAATGATTTAAATTGGTCGGATTGGTGTAAAAAATTAGAACTATATGGTGGAAATTTAGTCCAATGTAGTTCTGATCATGACTTAGGATCACAATTAAAAAGCATGGGCGGAGCAATAGCCATTTTACGGTATATTCTATGAAGGACTAAGTCTTCAAGGTAACAGGGGAGAACATGTTTTCGCTAGTATCAACAGTTTCTATTGATGATTTTGTTCCAATTATTGCTAGTCTAGGAATTGTAATATTTCTATGGAGATTCGTAATACCTCATGGTTTAAGGGGCCTTAGAGTCGCATTTGAAAGAGAAGAAAATGTTTATGAGATTCATATTTTAACAAAAAATACTGCTGATGCAAGAGAATTATTACAAGATACAAGAGTAAGATTTGGTATTCAAAGTTATCTTTGGTCTTTAACGGGAATTGCAATATTATTCATGGAGTTTTTGATTTCATATTCTCAAGGAGTTTTTGAACTAAATCAATGGGTATTATTTGTAGCAATTACATTAATTTCAATTCCCGCTTTAATTTCAATATTATCCTCATTAGATGCTCAATTAAAATTTAAATTAAGAAACAGAAGAGCAGATTTAGAATTAAAGGGAATTTACAAAAGAGTTGTAAAAATGGTGATTCTAAGTATTATTTGGGTTGGACTAACATTATTGTTTAGAATCATAATGAGAGAATATATCATTACTGACAATAGTAATAGATTAAATTCTTCTACAGTATTCTTTATCTTTTTACCAGCAATTATTGCTTATGGTAGAGTTCTTGGATCATCATGGAATTTATTAGTAAAAAATAAACTATTACATGCAAGAGGAAAACCTACGGAAATTAATCCAGAAACTCCCTCTAAGAGAGGGAGAGTCCTATCAACAATTGTTTTAATTACAGCAATTACAATGCCAATTACAGCAATAAATACTCTCTTGTCTCTATTTGCCACGTTTTTTATTCCTGAAAAATTTGTACATAGTGAAAGTGTATTTCGTTTTGGAGACATAGCGAAACAAGACACAATTATGGAAGAGGGTGGATTGTTAGGTTTCTATGCCATTGAATTATTTACGAAAATAGAAATTGACATGATTAGAAAGCCATTAGTTAGCGCAGTATTATTATTTTTAATCCTAAACATAGCTGTAGTAGGTATTGCTTTTGTTTTTGAAGTCGCAAGAACCATGTTTCTCGCAGTCACCCATATTTCTGGAAGAGCTGGAATTAAACTTGCTGACAATAAATTAATTCGTACAGAAAGAGCGCAACAAGCAGATATTCTTAGTTTCTGTTTCAGTGGATTTGCTGGTCAATCAATGTTTCTTCTAGCATTAGCAATGATGACATTCTGGGATTCCACATTCTTACCCCAAAATGAAGCTTGTGGGTATTTAGAAACTAATGTATGTTCTATAGCGACAAAAAATATGCTTGAAGAATTAACTTGGATGATGGCATCTGCGGGGCAAGTAATTTTCTTATTTGTATGGTTAATATCTATTGGAAAATTAAAAAAATTAAACGCTATGAATTTTGATGCTGTTGATTTATCAAAAAGATCAGAGCTTGAAACATTAAAAAGAAAAATTCGAGTTCGAGATGTCAATGTAATTGATTTAATTAGAAAGGGAAGAATCACTAAAGCATTTCAAAAATATGATGATATGATTGAAAACAAAGATGGTCAATCAATCACTGCAAAACTTAGATCAGAGATTACTCTTTCAATGATTGCAGGACATTGGGATTTAACTGAAACACTTTCTGATAAATTACTTGCTTTAGAAGGGGGAGAAGATGACTTTGCGAGATTAGCCCTAATAGCGGCAAATTTAGCCACCAGAGATTATAAGGAAGCGAAACACCACCTTAATGCGGTACCTGAGCAATCACAAGAGCGATTAATATTAAATTGGATTGGTTCATTACTTTCTCCTTCAGAAATTAAATTCAATATGGAAAATATCCACCACATTCAAGTCAGTAGTGCAATAAAAGGAAATTTGGATTTACTGAAATGGTATGGAAATAAAACACCTAATCCAAATATCATCGGGCCAAAAACAAATACACCAGTATCCCGGAAAATATTGTTAAGGGATATTGCACTATTAAGAATAGAAAATAGAAGTGAAGATGCTTTAGATATGCTTGAAATGTGGATGGAAGAAAATTTTCAAGAAGACTTATGGGCATCTGGTTTAGTGGCAAAATCATTACTAGAAATCGATTGTGGTTTGCAATTTTCCGCTCAAGAAACTCTCGAAAAAGTATACATGTATGAACCAAGACACCCAATGGTTAAAGCGGCTCTAGAGATCTTTATGGATTCTGGATTAACAACAAAAAATTGGAACTTTGAACAAAATGAATCTGTTGATTGGCCAAGTATTAAAAATAATATTGATTCAAAAGAATGGAATGAAAAGTGGATTAATACATATACCGTACAACCAATATTATCAAACAACATTGATATTTCTGGGGTGGCTCAATCAATGTTAGCAAACATATGGGTGGCAAATAAATCAATGAGGGAAGCCAACATTGATTTCTCAAAAAGGAATATGAAAAACATACATAAAAAGAAATTAATTCCAACAAGAAATGAAAGACCATTGGGGAATCATTTACTACTTACAGGATTAGTTGGAACTGTAAGTGGTATCCCGTTAGATTTCGGGTTTACGAATACATTAAACCCTCAAAATCCGTCAATAAAGTCTTATTTTGAAGGGTAGGTGATTACATGGTAAAAATTAGAACTAGTGCCCCAATAAGAATTGATTTGGCAGGAGGCTGGAGCGACATTAGAGATTATACCATCAATTATCCAGGAGCTGTTGTAAATATTGCAATTAACAAAAGAGCGCATGCAGAATTAGAAATTGACGAGGATGGATATCTAAGTATGAATTATAATTGTGAGGTACCTGTAGGTACTGGATTAGGGACCTCAAGTGCAATTAATGTGGCTTTACTTTCTTGCATAAATCATAATAAATTCTCCCCAGAAGAATCAGCGGAACTTGCCCATAAATTTGAGGTAATACTAGGTGGACCTGTTGGAAGACAAGACCAATGGGCTAGCGCATTCGGTGGTGTTCAATACCTTAAATTCAATAAGGACAATGTAGAAATTATTCCGTTTAAACCAATGGAATCAGCAATAAAATGGTTAGAAAAGTACCTCATTATTGCCCATAGTAAAATTGCACATAAATCTGGTGAAGTTCATGCACCAATTTGGGAAAAATTCAAACAAGATGATCCTAAAATATTAAATGCAATCCATAAATTAAAGAATCTAGCAGATGAAATGTCTTTAGCATTAGAAAAAGATGAACGTGATTCAATAAAAAATATTCTAAACGAGGTTACTAAAACAACTGATAATTTGTCAAAATCAATAAATGACCCTGTAAGAGAGGTCTGTGAAAGATTAATTGATAATAAGACAATTAGTGCATGGAAAGTAATGGGTGCAGGGGGCGGCGGCGCTGTTGCTTTATTATCAAATGAAGGAAACATAGAAGAAACAAAAAAACAATGTGAACTTGCAGGGTGGATGGTAATTGAATGGTCTACAGAGACACAAGGAATATTAATAGAAAAAATAGAGGAATAATCATGAATATAGTTTCAAATGATGCGAAAGAAATTGATACTGATTTTTTAATTTATTCTTCAGATTTTTGCCCATATTGTGTTGCTGCTGAAAGATATTTACAAAGTCATGGATTTAGTTTTACCATTGTAGATTTAACAAATAATTTTGAAAAAAGAAAAGAAATAATTCTAGAAACTGGACATAGGACTGTTCCAGTAATTTTTGATGTGAGAAATAATCAAATTAATTTCATTGGAGGGTTTGATAATTTACAAGAGTCAGGAATTGTTTGAATATATTTCTTGAATAAAAGTAATTATTTTTTCATGTTCACTTAAAGGGATCATATGTCCTTTTTCATGAATGATTTTTTTTAGGTTCCAACCTTCATCTTCAAATATTTTTACTAATTCGTAAGAATCATCAAAATCTATGATTTTATCTTTTTTACCGTGCATCCAGAGTGTTGGTATCATTTTATTTTTTCTTAGTGCTTCACGTAATTTCTTTTCCTCTATTGCTCTAGTTCCAAGTAATACCAATCCCGAAATACGATTAGAAATTTCGCTCAACATCATTATTTGAGCCATGACCGCACCCTGACTAAATCCTCCTAAAATTATATTACCCTCACCAGGAATATTTTTTACTAGATATTTCATAGAGTGGGTTATTTCTTCGAGTAATTTTGAAGTAATCTTAATTTTTTGAGGTTTTACTCTTGAATCTGCTGTATATTCCCACCAACAAAAACCTGTTTTTTCATGTTTGAAGGGAGCGTCAGGGATATACAAATTACATCCTTCGGGACATATTTTATTTGCAAATTGGGACATTGAATTTGCTGAACCTGTCAGTCCGTGCAACATCACCAATGTTTGCTGCATTTATTCACCTAAAATTCCCATACTGTTTCTAATCCACCAACCACAATTACATGTATCATTGAATCTGCTCCAGTACATGTTACGGTCAGTGAATATTCACCAGCTTGAGATGGAATAACAGAGATTGAACCCTTCTCTGATGTTCCTGCATTCCAAGCTTCAACTTTTGGGCTAATACCTGTATGATCTTTGATTGTAAAGGAGCCATGAGATGATGCTGAACTAGTAATTTCAACATCTAAATAAATATACAAATGATCAAAATCTCCATCACTAGGATGGCCATTATTCAAAAACATCGAATCATAAACCTCACCATCATTTCCTTGATATAACTCATTTCTCAAATCATATGCCCTAACAAAAAATGCATCGCCTGCATAATCCTCTCCTTTTTGACCTGACCACATCATTTCTAATTTAGTTAAATCTTCACTTTCCTTCCAAACCAGTTTAGAAATAAATCCAATGCTTGTATCAAATGAATATTCAATTAAACCTCCATCGTCATGATTTGCAGTCATATAGGCAATTCCATCATTTATCATTAAAACCTGAGAATTCCAATTCGTAAATCCAAATAAATCAAATGTCCATGTCTTTCCTTCCATTAGTGGAAAACTGAAGACTGGTTGAGGTATTCCATTCTCATATACGGACAAATTAGAATGGGTAATCCTTCCTAAAAAGGGATTGAAATTCAATAATGCATGTCTATGTGCTTCTAATTGATTTGTAATTCCTAACATATATGATGTGTTTTCCTCGGCATCGGTTTCTGTTACTACTAGCCTTGTAGTAACATCTCCGAATTCGGGTGTTGTAAAAGTGTACATCCACCAATCACCAACGTCCCATAGAGGAACCACTAGTTCATCATCAGTTGAATTACTAGCGTTATTTGAACCTACACATCCAGAAAAACACATTAACAAAACCACAATTAATGTGGTTGTTTGATTTTTCCCTAATGCCCAGTTTTGAGCCATATTTACACCCTATCTAAACAATTACTGGTACAATTACTAAAGAAACTATGGACATTAATTTAATTAGAATATTTAATGATGGACCACTAGTATCTTTGAAAGGATCTCCAATCGTATCTCCAATTACAGCAGCTGAATGTGCTTCTCCGCCTTTGGATTCTCCTTCTAATTCTCCTGCTTCAATAGCTTTCTTTGCGTTATCCCATGCACCGCCTGCGTTAGCCATGAATAATGCAAGTAATACTCCCGTTACTGTGGCACCTGCTAACATTCCTGCAAGTCCTTCTGCGCCTAATGCAAGGCCGACAACAAGTGGACTGAATACTGCAATTACTCCTGGTAAAACCATTTCTTTGATTGCTGAATCTGTACTAATTTTGACACATTGTTCGGAATCGGGATACATTTTTGTTCCTCCATCTTCTTTAACTTCAATCGTTTCTGGCCATTTATTGATATCATCAAGTTCTTCATCTTTCATTGTACCTTTTAATGCTTTTTTCATAACTTTGAATTGCCTTACAATTTCATCTACCATTTCTTCGGCAGCTCTACCAACTGAACTCATTGTTAATGCTCCAATTAAGAATGGTAAACTTCCACCAATCAATAATCCAATAACTACTGCTGAATCTGTAAGTAAAATATCTATGTCTTGGCCACTTGCTTTTTCAACTGATGTATTAAATGCTGCAAATAATGCAAGTGCTGTCAAAGCTGCGGAACCAATTGCAAAACCTTTACCTGTTGCAGCTGTTGTATTTCCAATAGAATCTAATGCATCTGTAATCTTTCTTGTCTCTGGGCCTAATCCACCCATTTCTGAAATTCCCCCAGCGTTATCTGCAACTGGACCATAAGCATCCACTGTCATTGTGACGCCTACTGTAGCTAACATACCCATAGCTGCTAATGCAATTCCATATACTCCTGCGAAATAGTTTGACATGTAAATACCTACTGCAATTAATATTAGTGGAATAAATACACTCTCCATTCCAACTGATAAGCCTGAAATTGCATTAGTCGCTGGTCCCCTCTTTGATGCTTCTGAAATTCTCATTACTGCACGTGGCTTAATTCCAAATATTTTTTCAGTTGATGTATAATATTCGGTTACAAGCCCAATTAAGATTCCTACAATACTTCCTGCAATTATTGCATATAATGGTTCGATAGGAAGTCCAAAAGTCTGTAATGCAATATAACTACCTAACCAGAATAAGAATGCTCCAATGAATGTAGTATTTCTTAATGCTGATGCAGGATCTCCTTCTTTTAAAATCCTCATAGAAAATACACCAATCACACTAGCTACAAAACCTATTATAGCAAGTAAAAGAGGTAAAATCATCAAAGATTCATGATGATTTACTAGATCATTTGGATTAGTTCCCATCTGTCCTAAATCAATCCATGCAATTGTTGATGCTATCACCATAGCAGCAATTAAAGAACCTACAAATGATTCAAAAATATCTGCACCCATTCCTGCAACATCTCCAACATTATCTCC
>DAGQ01000069.1 GCA_002498205.1 Euryarchaeota archaeon UBA596 | reverse complement strand
GAAAATGTGCATGTAACTTGAGCATTAGCGCCTACAAATGAGGGGCAGTTAATTCCCATATCAATTCCGCCAACTGAAACTTTATCTGGGTGTTCGATAGTGATAAATAAATCATTAGAGTTGATTAATTCACACTCCCTGTTTGGATTTTGTGAGTTGGCTAAATTTTCTATCAGCCATTCAACTGTAGGACATTCTAATGTTAAATCGATAATTTCAATTTGGTCTTCCAATTGTGAAGGGGCACAGCCATCAGCATCTACTTGTCCTACTTCATTTCCAGGAGTATTTGGACATAAATCATCATCGTTCAAAACAAAGTCGCCATCATCATCTAAATTTGCTTGTCCCGAATCATCATATTCTACTAAAGTCGCATTTAATTCAAAATTATTCAAATATTTCCAAGCTGCTGGATTATTTGGATTTGCAGAATCATCAGGGGTTATTAGAACATATCCTCCTTCGGGCATTGCATCAATATATACATCTAAATTACCATCTAAATCCATAATTGATTGCTTTGTTGTACTCGTTAAACTTCCATCGTTTTTATAATATTTGAAAGTAATTTCTGTACCTAAAAATGCTGCTTGTTGCCAATCGTGTTCTGCAATTAAAGAAACTTCAAGATTTGTGTCTCCAAATTCATCGACCATAACAACGGTAGTTAACAATGAAAAATATGCAGGGATAACAATATCAATATCTTTAATTTCTGCATCTGATGAACCTAAAGGTCCTTTCTCTAATGTTTCCTCACGCCCATCATACTGCGCTATTATTTCCATATCTCCTCCATTAACATTAATACTTTCATTTGCTAAATCTCTCCAATTAAATTGGACATTAGCCGCCCCTGTATTATCAGTTGTTGAATTGAAATAGAACTCGTATGCCTCACCATCAGGGTCTACAATTACTGTAGTCATGATATTAGCATTTTCAATTACTGAGCCCGTATCTGATAAAAGAGATAATGAAATAATTGTAGGCTCGTTTCCACCAACAATTAAATTCTCATCATCTACAGAATTCCCAAAGATTATTACAGATGATAATTCCATAGTAAGTTCTGTTGTAAGTTCATTATTATTCAATGCATAAACTGGCCCTACTGCAGTAACGAATGGATTTGAACCTGAATCATTTGTTGCTACAACTGCAACCCATAATGCTTCTTCGTTGTTAATTGTGGCTGAGGGCACCAAAACAGTATCATCAATATCTCTAATTGCACTTGTATAAATTGCAGAATGTGAAGTTTCTGTATGGAGAAGAGTATGAACTGAATCCATCAATGTCGTATCTGTGAAATTTTGGGTCGATACAAATACATCATAGTATCCCGTATATCTATCATCCACCTCGTCCCAATTAACATCTATACTTCCACCTAGATCATCAGGAGTGTCGATTGCTACAACATTTTCTACACGAGGAATAGCGGGTAGATCTACAGATATTACATTAGAGAGCATGCTCTCTAATCCACCAACTGAAAATATTGCTTTAACTACATACTCATAATGCCCACCTTCTGCTAATCCTGAGTCTGTATAAGAAACATCTGTGTGATCTCCAGATTTATTCACTAATAGATTATAATCTCCAGGGTATGTTGCATTTACTACAGTTGAACGGTATAATTCGTAAGAGGAAAAATATTGGCTACCTGTTACTACTTCTGACCATCTCATTTCTACTGAATCTTCTTGAACATTTATTGCTTGAAGATATAATGGTTCTAAATCAGGTAAATCCGGATGGCCTGGGGCTGTAACCAAATACAAATCATTTACATTTATTTCACCTGCGTGTGTTGATGAGAATAAAAGAGGTAAAGTGAAATTTCCAGTACCAAATTCCATTACTTCTGAATTAACATATGTTGTAAAATTATGTCCTGAACCATCATAAAAATCTTCTAAATGGTGTGCCCATTCATAGGTTATTCTCAAATTTTGAAATAATACTGAACCTGCTGTAGAAATATCAATTGCAGAAGAAATTGTCATCATATCATTCCCATAAGAATCTGTAGATAATGAATAGCTTTGCTTATTTAATTCAATTGTATTTCCAATTGAACCTGTAGAATCTGTAACTCTAATTAATTGTGTACCATTGGCTCCTGAATCTGCTTGAGCAAATCCTTCTGCACTTAATTCAACTAAACCATCAGAGTCAAAATCAAAACTCATTTTATGCCAAGAGTCGATAAAAATCCCTGTATCTTGTTCACCACAAAATGCAATAATTTCTGGATTCTGATCACCATTTATATCTCCAAATGTTGTTAAGGTAGGCATTGTTCTTGGTGTTAAATTTCTATTTGAATTTGTGAGCAAACCACCTACAAAATTGTAAACCATTAGAGATCCGTTCATCGTATTATCGTCACTATCTGCAGTGGCATTTTCTGGAATTAAAATATCTAAAATCCCATTGCCGTCATAATCTAAAGCAATTGAGTTTTCTGGTGCTTCAAGTCCAGACTGAGAAGAAGAAACATATGTTCCAGAATTATCATCAGATACTAAAATTGTTCCAGAAGTCCCTTGACCCCAAGTAATAATATCATCATATGTATCAGCATTCAAATCTTCTAACCAAAGAAATTCAATGTCTATATTACTGAACGAAGTGTATACTGAAGTAAATTCATTAGATCCTAAGTCCCATGCAAGAGCATCTGCTGTAAATTGATCTGAAACAAAAATCAATGTTGCATTATCATTCCCTTGCATGACATTTCCTACATCAAATTGTGTGATTCCTGTTTGTTGATAGGTTCCGCCAATCATAGTTTCATATGCCCATTCATCAATAAATTCAAACCCTGGTATACTTTGCTTCCATTGATAAAGTCCGTAACTTCCTTGTGCATCAGCATAAACAATATCGCCATATCCATCAAGATTTAAATCAGCAGCACTAACAAAAACCTCTTGTCCACTTGTACCACCTGTTAATTCTTGAGGGGCTGAAAATGTATTTTGTGTTGGTAACCATAAATGATAGCAGAAACGGCCTACTTGTGGGGTCCAAACCAATACATCATCGTGTCCATCATCATTAAAATCTGTAATTTCTAAATGTTCTACATCATTACAAGTTTGATGCCAAGACAAATTTGTTACTCCATCATTATTAGAATTATTATTCATCCATCCAATAGCCGGGAAGAAATCTCCATTTCCAGTATCCCATGAACTTGAAAGTACCATAATTTCATCTGAAGTATCATTATCATAATTTAAAGTTGTAATGTCAATAATTGATGATTCGAGCATCCATCTTCCACTATTATCTGGAGTGAAATCAATGGCAAGCAAAGAATCTTCCAAAATTATATCTTGAGGCAGAATAAACTCTGGTCCTGCCCAATTCCCTGCTGGATTAGAAGAGAAAAACATTGTACTATCATCTGAAAATTTTGTTTGGTTACCTAATTGACCATATCCTGTACCATTATAACCATATTCTGGAATTCCATCTTCATTCATATCTAACCAAAAATTTCCTGGACTATTAGTAGAATTGTAAGTTAGACCAAAATTTAATGCTTCTACTGTTGAATTACGAGGTATTTCTAAAGAAGCTCCTGGTTGAATTTGGTCTCCTAAAGAATCAAACTGAATTGTTACTGAAATATCGTCGTTTGAAAATGTTGTTCTTAATGTAGAATTAGGCGAGATATTTGCTGTTACAGAAGGGATTAATACGACCGCTTGTGCTAATAACATCATTGAAATTAGCAAGATTGCTTTTTGTTTAATTTTAATCATACTAGACATGGGGCTACCACTCGTCATCATGTACGCGAGGCCCTCATCATTCTTGTTGGTTTCTTTTAATTGGCATTGTTTAAATTTGATTGGAGTGGAGATTTTTTCATATAAATTGGGCTATTTTTAATGTTTTTTCATGAAAAGTATGAATATTTGTAAAAAAAATACCATACAAGAGTTAATAATAGTTGTTAACTCACTAATTACCATATGGAAACAAGCGAATCTCAAGATGCACGTGTTTACATTCGTGTTGGTGACCTTGAAATAGATATTTCTGGAGAACAACAAGAAGTTGACGTCCATTTAATGAAAATTATGGAGGGAGAAGAATGGTCTATAGCATTAACAAAAATTCGTTCAAAAAGAGAGTCTGCTATTGCTGCAGCGATTCAGGCTGCAAGAAATACGGGTTTACCGAATAGAGGTTCAGCTTTCAAATCATTAATTGAAAATTGTAATATTTCTAAGAAGCCTGATCGTGTGCTTGCTGCAATTCATTATCTTAAAGACGTGGAAGGTATTGATGATGTGCCTCCAAGAGTGATTATGGATTTGTTTAAAGATTCTCAATTAGAAGCCCCTAAAAATTTATCATTATATCTAAATAGATTATTTGAGAAAGATTATCTAGCAATTCCAAAAGGTTCTAAAAATAAAAACAAACATGCAAATCTAACTTTAGAAGGAAGGGCTCATTTAGATAAGTTATCAAAAAAATGAGATGTTATAATGGATAAAGAAAAAGACCCTAAAGATTGGTCATTTACATCACACATAGGTGCTGATTTACGTGGAATTGATCTTTCAGGTGCTGATTTAAGACGTGCTGTTTTTGATAATGCAAATTTAGAAGGTGCAAATTTATCGGGTGCTGATTTAAGAAAGGCTTCCTTTAAGAGATCTAATCTAATGAAGGCTGCATTTGATGGTGCTGATATGAGAGAGGCTACATTCATAAAAGCCAAAATGAACCTCTCAAATTTCCAAGGTTGTCGTTTAGAAAATGCAGACCTTAGGGGAATAAGAGGGCGTTATGCAATATGGCGTAATGCAAATTGGTGGGATGCGAAAATGGATGATGATTTGAAAAAAGCATTGTCAAAAAAATGGCCTAAAGAAGAATAAGTTATTCTTCTTCTGAAAAAATGGCTATCTTAGGGTTTAGGGGCGGCGTTAATGCTGCCCTTCCTGCTGGTCCGAACATTGGAATTAATGGGAGAATTAAACAAAATAAATTACAAATAAAACACATTGCTGTTGCTGCTAAATCCCATTGAGTTGCTAAACTAATTCCAATTCTATCTTCGATAATTGTAGCCCAATAAATAGAAATTACTTGCGATAAAAACCACAATCCTCCACCAGATAATGAGAATATTCCTCCAAGATATTTTTTTAATAACAACTGTACACCACCTATAAAAAGTAATATTCCTGCTGAAACTTTAATTAATCCTGTAATTAAATGATAGTTACTATTTTTAAATTCTGAATCCCATTGTATCATCTCTTCAACACTAATATCAACTCCAAGCATTTTCATTAATTCAACTTGATTAGCTGCACCTGCCTCTGATAGTTCAGAAAAATGGGTGGCTAATGACCCGCCTCCATCAAAAATTACTACTAAACTTCCTAAAATTAAAAAGATGCCAATTGTTCTGGGAATTGAAGGATTAGGGCGAATTGGAATTTCCGGCATCACTAAGGATGAATTTAAGTTATTACTAGACAGAATCATAGTACCTAACTTATCATCTCCCATATTTTTATGAGGATACTGGTACTCATTAATCGTGACGATTGGATGTTAAACTTTCAACCAAGTTTTTGGGGATTTTAATTGATTCAAATGTGTCCATATTAACACAAACTGTAACTACTGTAGCCTTCCAAACCAGTTGTTTATGTTGATTTTCAAATTCATATTTCCAGGTACAACTTTTATTGCCCACTTCAGAGATCCATATCTTACAGTTTACAATATCTCCATATTTTAATGGGGCTAAAAATTCACATTCATTTTTTACTGCTGGAAAACCTAATTTTAATTCTTGAAGTATTTTTGGATAGTCGATTCCACATATTTCTTCCCAAGATAATTCAAAAAAACGATGTGCTAAGTCCCAATAAATAGGATAATAAACTATTCCTGCCAAATCAACCATTGGAAAATCTATCCTACGGGAAAATCTTGCTGCCATGTATAGTCGATTGATTAGAACTAGATAAGGAATTATTCCTTTACGTATTTACTAAGATTTCTTCACTTGATGGTTTGTAATTTTTATCAAATTTTGTTGGGCATGTACTAACTCCCATTAATCCATAAAAAGGACACCATCCAAATACTGAAGTTAATACACTCCATGAACCAATCATCAAAAATAATATTTCCCAACTTGCACTTGAAAGATAATCAAAAAATACAAAACCTAATCCCGCCGATAATCTCATGAATCTATCAAATAATCCAATATTCATCGTCATCATCTCCTTATTTTATATTACTTTTTAGATTTAGGTGGACAGCAAATACAACTTTTACATCCAATCGCCGTTTTAGACTTAGATTTTTTAGAGTAAGTCTGTCGTTTCATAATGTTACTATCTATGTTGAGTATATTAACTACTGTTTTTATCCTAGAATACAATAAAACGGACCATCCGCGATTTGAACACGGGTCTCAACCTCCGCAGGGTCGAAGGATATCCAAGCTACCCCAATGGTCCAGAATAATGATGCGTGACCGATAAAAGATTTAATCACAACGTATAATTCTATATTTTCCAGTTAAGTATTTTCCAATTATTTTCTACTGCATAACGTTTCAACGGGTTTTCAGGATTTATAGCAATAGGATTTCCAGTAATTCGCATAAACCAAGAATCTGCCATCGTATTTCCATAAGCATAACATTCAGAAAGATCATGCCCATTTTCTTTGGCATCTTTCTGTACAACTGGAACCTTTCCTTTCCTACGAGGAACACTCCAACCTTTCTCCGATCCAGATAATCGGCCTATTCGATTTTTAGGTCCGCAACCATAGGAATAATCCATGCCCAAAGCCTCTCCCATAGCTTCAGCCATTGGTGCGATTGTGGCACTTACCAATACGAGTCTATGACCTTGTTTTCTATGCCATTCTAAACACTCTTTTGCTTCGGGAGTTATTCGATTTAACAATTTATTTTTAATTAAATCTTGAGAAAGGGACTCTAATACATCCCATGATGCTAAAGTAAAATGTCCACGATTCCTAGTTGCATCATAAAATGACCTACCGCGTAACAAATTACCAAGGGTTCCTAAAACCCACATTGTAGCCCCTAAAGGTATTCTCCAAGGCCTCTTCTTAGCTAATTCTGCTGTCAATGATTTTTCGCTAGATGCATCTAATAATGTACCATCAAGATCAAAGTAAGCCGCTCCACTGTACTTCGACATATGCTTGCCAAAACGACTTTTCGTTTCATATTCACTGATAATTAAGAGGAAATGCTTCTAATGTGTATCATATCGCAGTGTCATGGTCGAGAGTCTGAAAATCAACAAAATACAAGTTAAAGATAAATTGATTGTAGATAGTTTGGCTATTATGTCAA
Organism: Euryarchaeota archaeon UBA596; assembly: GCA_002498205.1. Taxonomy (GTDB): domain Archaea; phylum Thermoplasmatota; class Poseidoniia; order Poseidoniales; family Poseidoniaceae; genus MGIIa-I. Next base: position 2,870 of record DAGQ01000069.1, on the reverse strand, counting down.
ATACGGAAGATTTTGATTTTAGTCCTAGGGCTAGTATTAATGGTTCAGAATTAATAATCACCAGTGCGGTAAATGGAGCGGAGTTAGGAAGATTAGAACTCGAAAGTGAGATGTTAGAAATTGCTGAAAGAGACCGGTTTTTAGATTTAAAGGTCAAATTTGAAGTTATGGGAATTCATGGAAATTTGAAAATGGTTAATCCGATTGTAGCTCTTGGAAAGGCTAAGAAATTACCTATGTCAAGTTGGAAAACTACACTTCCGATTCAATTTAAATAATTAGATAAGCAAGTTCCACAACTACTGGTTCGTAAACTTCGAAAGTAAGATGTAGTGTCCAATCATTTCCTGGATCTATTCCATCTGGAAAATCAAATGGAAGTCCAGAATCTAGTCCTCTTGAATAAACTTCCCAAACCCAATTTCCAGTTCCAAAAATTGAATTATCATCAAATAAAATATTCATTAATATTTCTTTAGAGTCAGAAGAATACATTTGTGTTCCATTTGGAATTTGATTCATCTCTTCTCGGAAAATTATTGCCTTGGCTTCTTCTGCAGGGGTTTGTCTTGTACTTTCTGCATCAGCTGCCCAGCTATTATTTGGTACTTCTAAAGATAAAGAAAAGTTTTCATCTCCAAGAAGGTTCCCATCTTGAGTTAAAATTAATGTTGCATTAATTGAATATAAAATTCCATCTATTGAAGGAATATGAGAATTATTCCATTCTTCACCGGTTTTTAAATTTCCAGACCATGAATATTCTCTTATTCTTTTAGCCCATCTAACTTCAAAGTTACGTGAATTTACATCTACTTCCCAATCTTGAGTTGTTGTTGCGCCTACATCGTCAATAATTTTCAATCTCCCTGAAATTAAACCGCTTTCAGTAGTTGGCAAAGTAATAATTGATTCTGTATAATCGATATCGTCAACAGGATTTCCATTATTATCTGAATCTTTTGAAAGATTTGAGTCCCATTCATAGATTAATTGTCCTCCTTCGGGATCATATGATGAAGAGGCATCTAAAACTACGGATTCTCCTGCTTTAACTAAAAGTGGTAAATCTAACACGATTACAGGTATTCCATTTACAAAAATATCCGTAGTAGTGCTATCAACACCTCCTTCACTATTAGTTACTGTTACAGTTATCGAATATTGACCTGGTTGATTATAGACATGGCTAGTAAAACCAACAAGTGTTTCTGACTGATTTCCATCTCCAAAATCCCATATAAAATTTGTAATTACTCCTTCGGAAGTTGTTGTTTCTCTTGCATCAAAATTTACTGCCTCTCCAGAAGTAATTTCATTTGGATAAGCTGTTAATGAGGCTCTAGGTTTAGTGACACTTATACTAGTACAACCAGCAAAAAATACTGTTGTAATCATTAAAATTACTAACGAGTTAGCAATAAATTTTCTACGGTAAAACCTCTCCATGTCCCATCCCCGACATGGTTTGGTAGCCTTATTATATTTCAACGCTAAGTATCAATTGTATCAATTTCTTAGTTTTGAATAGTTAAAAAAAATCACGGCTCAATATGCTTTACTCCAACTAAATGTTCATCTGCACCATCCAAGTTTGCATCAATGACATTCAGTTGATAATTAGACTCTAGTTCATTATTTTCTAATAAATCATCAATTTCAACTTCACCAACATCATAATCTGGTGCTGAGTGTATCTCATCAGTTTCAATCAATGTTTCTTCACTTTCAAGTGTTGAAAATACATTTTCTATTTCTGTATTCTTTTTTTTCTGATAATCTTCTTCTAAACTTTTTTCTGCTTGACTTTCTAATTCTTCGAAAGTTGGAGGTTCTTTAATTTCAACTTTCCAAAGATGCTTAAACTTTTTTAGCCAGCGCACAACCAAACCAAGGGTCACTCTTTATTGATTCTTATGTAATATTCAAAGACAATAAGTTGAATGCCAAAGTATGGCGGAAGATATCTTCAGCAACCATAGGGTTGTTGGATTTGATCTAGAAACAACTGGAATCTCAATCACTCAATCTAAAATAGTCCAATATGGAATTATTGGTTCTGAGATAAATGGTGAGGAAATAAGAGTCAATTCTCTTGTTAATCCGTTAATTCGTATTCCAGAGAATGCTACAAAAGTTCACGGCATCACTAATGAAGATGTAAATAAGCTACCTGGATTTAGAGCACATATTGAAAATATTACTAATTTATTGACTGATTCAATTGTAATTGGTCATAATATTAAGAGATATGATTGGCCGATTTTAGAAAATGAATTCCTAAGATGTGGAAAAGCAATTCCAAAACCTCATACAATTATTGATACTCTTGAAATAGCAAGAAAGTTGAAATTAACACGTCCTCACAAACTAGAGGCTTTATGTTCTAATTATGGCATTTCATTAACCAATGCCCATGATGCTATTAGTGATGCTTCGGCAACTTTACTTTTATTATGGAAAATAATGGAAGAAAATCCTATGCCATTTAGAAAATCTTTAGAAGAACTACAAATTTGGAGCCCTTCTAATATTGATAAAAACGAACAGGCTCTAGGACCGAGCATTAATGATTTGCCAATAATTGATTCAAATGGACGATTAAGACGTTCTGGTGAAAATATTATTCTGGCCTTTGGAAGGCATAAAGGAAGAACCTTACAAGAAATAAATAAAATTGATCGAGAATATTTAATTTGGATTAAAAGAAGTAATAAAGAATTATCTGATGAAATAATTGAAGAGATTAATTTAATTTTAAATTAAGTTTTAGGAACACCGCTATCTGGAATTGGCTTCCAAGGTAAAACATCACACCAGTTTCCAACTCTCCAAACATTCTTATCTGCTTTTACAGAACCCAAAAATAC
>DAGQ01000019.1 GCA_002498205.1 Euryarchaeota archaeon UBA596 | reverse complement strand
TCTTGGGATTATGTAAGATCTGATGAACAACCATTATGGATAGATTTCAAAACACATTATACTGCTGATTGGGATAGAGGAATTTTCGATAAAAGGATCCCATATGCACCGGTAACTTTTGAAATAAGCGGCGTAGTAAGACAACAACAAAATTACGGACCTTTTGGAAATTTAACAAATCCTACTCAATATGATGGTTTTGGAAGCGGATATAGAGCCGATTCTAATGGATGGGCTTCAATGACCTTTGTTCAAGAAAATGGTTCTTCAGGAACATGGGAACAAGTACGTTGGAATTCCTCTTTAGATAATGGAGTTGGCCAATTAACAGGAGGATACGAATTAATAACTTGGAATGATATTTTGAAAGAACATCAAGTACAGGGTAGATATAATTATACTAATGTTTCATTGCCACCAGGATTATTCACTGTTAAAGGATATATGGATCCCTCTTTAGCAGGTCCATTGGATTCCGTATTTCCTTATGTTGAGCCTTCAGAAACACCGGCTTTTGATATGAAGTCCGTACAAAGAATGTTTATTGATGCACACATGATTGTTGATGGTACAGCTCCATTATATTGGTGGAATTCATCAATTAGTAATGGAGATGGAACCTTTGGTGCTTGGAGTACATTATTCCATGAAGAGGCACTTCTTAACGCAGGAGTCTCATTTAATGATGCAAGAGCGTATAAGCCATATCCATTATTATGGGACGGCGATCCAACTTCATTATATGGCCCTCAAAATAATTCGAGAGCTAAAGCTTTGATACCTTTTGTAGAAACAAACTCTACACATTGGTTTGTTAAAATGTCTAATGGGGCATTCAACGAATTACCTCCATGCGGGCCGATTGAAAAATCTAATCCAGATTCAGGTTCTCGTTGTGAAATAATTCCTGAAGTTTTAACCGGGGACCAAATTAGAGTAGTTGGTTCTGTAGAAAATAGAACTAAAGTACCTTGGTATAATGATAATATTGTTCTTCAGGTAGATATTGATGGAAATCAAGTATTTGGTTCGTCAGGTGAAACATTTTGGAATAACCTTCCTTTTGATGTTGATGGAGAAGCAGTATTCAATTATACATTTGATTTCGAGTCAAGATTCCAAGCAGGAACATATGGAATTAGAGCAGACTTTTCAGCCCCAGAATATTATTTTTCAGGGGATTTAAATGCTTTAGCGCCTACAGGAGCATATCAAAATGTATCTGTTATAGGAACTACGGATTTTAATCTAAATACGATTCCACGATTGTATAGAAATACAACTACAACAGTAATTGCTGAATTAATTGATAATGCAGGCGTACCAGTAAAACAAGCACCAATTGTATGGTCTTGGCAAGCAGGAGGACAGGGAACGAATTATACCGATGATTATGGAAGATTAAGCCTTCCAATTATGGTAGACTCAGATATGGAATTAGGGGAATATGAATTAAGTTTAGCTTATTCTCCAGAAGGAAACTCAATGTTGAAACCGTCTAGTACTGTAGAAAAATTGTGGATAGTATCTCAAACCTTTATTCATGTTGAAAATACATTTGCCGATGAAAAGGGAACAAATATTTTGACAGCAGGAGATGCATGGTCATTTACTGCCCAAATATTAGATGATAATTCTACACCAATGATACCAGATATTAGTGATAATGGTTTGAATGGACCATTTGCACCTAACGGAGGATTAGTTGATGTAATATTTGAGGGAATTTCATTTGGTAATGATTTTAATAGACAAATTGTTGCTACAGTAGCCCCAAGTGGAGGAACGATCACACTTCCTACAAAATATTGTTTTGAAGATACATTAACACATACATATAATGAAAATACAAACGTACTTTCAGAAAGTCAAGGTTCGGATGGTTTTTGGGACAAAGACATAGGTTGGCTTTTAGATCCGTTAGATCCATCTAGTAGAACAGGATTCCAAGATGGGACTTTAGATAGATATAATGAAGGAATTAATTGTTTGAAAGCAGATATTTATCCATTAAACCCAACAACATTAATGAAAGATTCAACAACATTCTTACCTGATGGATATGGACCTGTAAATGTAATTTTAAGATATGAGGAAGCTTTACCCAATGAGGGTTGTGACGTACTAAACACAGAAACTCTTTCAGCTGTAGGACTCTGGGATTCATGCGTACTAAAATCAGGACAAACACATTACAGAAGGGTATTACCATATCAAGCAAACGGCTTTGCTCTAGTAGGAAATACTGATTTAACTATTGATGATCAAATTGTGTATACAAGCGGAGAAGATCCATTAACTGGAGAAGCTATAGAAAAACCAATGGTTGTTACGGGCCAATTATCGGATGAAATGGGTAATAACCTTTCAGAAAGGTGGATTAGAGTGTCTTATTTATTAGGTGATTCAATAGAACCCGAGTTTTGCCCGTCACAAAGAACAAATACTAATGGATTTTATGAAATTGAATGTGATGAATTTAAAAATGTTAAATCTGGAAAGGTAACAGTAACAGTAGAATATAATTCACAAGAAAATAACGATGCTTACAGATATCAAGGAAAGACGCAAAATGCAACTTTCGATGTATTCTCTAATTCTACATTAGAAATTACAGAAATAGGCCCTAAACAGTTTAATGTTGCTAATTATATCGCTGCTAATGGAACAGAATATCCAGTAATTTTCTTTGGGGAAAGTTTCCATATACATGCCATCTTAAAACAAACTAATGGACTACCAATTGGAGACTGTCTAAATATTTATGTTGAACCAGAAAAGACCTCATATCCTGTTGCATTTATTGAAACAGATCCATCAACGGGTGAAATGGTTTGGTATTCAAATAATGAACGACCTGCAGTAAGAGTTGAACCAGTTGCAGGAGAATTTGAAGGATTAAGAACGATAAGAGTAGCATATGAACCAGATAGAGATGTAAACGGAGGTTGTGATATGGATAGGGATGCATCTGTGAACGGCTCTTATGACGACATTGAAGTATTAGT
>DAGQ01000128.1:4778-8062 GCA_002498205.1 Euryarchaeota archaeon UBA596 | reverse complement strand
CTCATTGCATCTGGTGACATTCCAGAACCAATCATTATATTCGGTGGATCGCCAATCATTGTTGCCGCGCCACCAATATTTGAAAAGAGTACTTCCGAAATTAAAATCGGTATCGGATCAAGATCCAAGACTCTCGCAAGTTGAATGGTTACTGGAGTAAGTAACAACATTGTTGTCACATTATCTAAAAAAGCAGAAAGTACTGCAGTAACAGAACATAAAATTACAACTAATGTCCAAATCTCTCCACCACTTCTTTTGTATGCCTGAACCGCCAACCATTCGAAAACACCTGTATGTGAAATAATACCTACCATTATCATCATACCAAGCAATAAACCAATTGTTTCCCAATCAATCATCGTAGTAACTGCTTTCAAACTTAATGCCGATTCTTCCGTATAATAATTCAGAGCCACCATTGCCATCAAACCGCCCAACGCTGCTGCGAGTGTTCGATGAACTACTTCGGTGATGATTAATGCATAAACAAATAGAAGAATAGCTAAACCAACATATACGGCTTGAGTAGAGAATCCTTCTTTTATATTTAGTTCGAGATGTATATCTGCAGACCCTCCGCCTGCGGCTTGACTATTTTGCATTACAATAACGCATGCTACACAAATCAAGAGAAAAAAGGCAATTAATTGTGCAGGATGCCTTTTTGTGAACTGTAATCTTGCGCCCATATGGTCGGGAAAACAATTCTTTTATTGAGCATTCGGTCTCTAACTAAATTTTTAGGTTGATTCCAATGCAATCATTTTTTGGCGAATACAGCCACATTACCAATTTGATTAATTACTTTTGAATTAGTCTTGTCAGCTAATTCTTGCCAGAAAATCTTTCTTGAAGAAACGTCTAAAACACCTTTATTTGCCTTTAATTTAATCATATTTCTTGAATTTAATTGGTCTTTTATCTCTTTAATCAAGCTCTCTTTAATGCCATGATATCCAATCCTAACAGTTATTTTTAGATCTTGCATTTCCCTTTTCAATTTTTTATTCATGATAACTTACCTCCTAAAATTAGTCCTCTTCGTCATTCCACATTCATTACAAGTCAAATATCTAACCTTAGAACGTATTCTAACTCTTGAATTTAAACCAGGATATAATAAATTTTTACATGTTCTACAAAATCTGTTTTTGAATTTTTCAGGCAGCCCTATACGATGTCTGGTAGAGATATTCCAAAGTTGTTTAGATGCTGTTTTCAAAAAATCTTCTGAGTTTTTTTGAGGTTCTTCTAAAATTTTTTGAAGATACTCCTGTGCTAATTTTGCACGATTTTGCCTTGATTTTTTCAGGGTTTTTTTCCGAGACATAATTACACCAGCAATTCAATTATTGAATTTGTCACATCTACAATATCCTGGTTTCCGTTTATAATCTTCAAGACGCCTAATTCCTGATAAAAACCCGCCAAGGGTGCAGTTTGTGAATGGTATGCATTCAATCTTGATCTTACTGTTTCTTCTGTATCATCCTTTCTTTGTATCAATCTATTTTTAATCTCCGATGGCGCAGGTTTAAATTTTACATGAAAAATTTCTCCAGTTTCGGGATCCATCCTTCTTCCTACAATTCTTTCCACAATATTTTCATCAGGAACTTCAATAGAAATTACCATAGAAACATCGGTTATTTTAGACAAGGATTCTGCTTGAGGAATTGTTCTTGGAAAACCATCAAACAATACCCCCTTTTCTGCATCTTTCTCTTTCAAGCGCTCCTCAATCAATAAAAGTATTAATTCGTCTGGAACTAATTTTCCTGCTTCCATATATTCTTTAGCTTCTAACCCTAAATCAGTTCCTTTGGATAAAGCCGCCCTCAACATATCCCCTGTTGAAACTTGAGGTAAACCTGTTTTTCTCATTATTGCAGTTGCCTGAGTTCCCTTTCCAGCACCTGGCGGACCAAATAATACAATACTGCTCATATTACAACCCAAAAAGACATTTCTTTTCACCCTAACCCATAAAAAAATATTTTTTTGAAAAGTTATTTCCGGTTTTCTTTTAACCATTGATGACCATAATGTATCCATTGCTCCATCGTCCATCCGGGAGGTATACCTTCAGGAGGTATTGGAGGAGGCCCAAACACTTTCGCACTGGGTGGTTTGGGCAATACAGGCATTTCGGGTAATTGTGGATTCGGCTGTACCTTTGGAACATTAGGAGAGATGTCCAATGTTGGAAGTATGGGTTTACTTTGATTTAAAGCGGCTTCAATTTCACTTTTATCTACGCCTCCAGAAATAGCATCATCTTCATTAGTATCTTTATTCATCAATCTATCCAAACGCTCCATTGGATCTAATAATTCGGTAATTGCTTGAGACTCATCATCAGCCCCTAATGTCCAATGAATATTTCTTGACCTAATTACAAATAATCCTAAAATAACCACAATAATAAGGACATATCCAAAAGTAGCAGATGAAAAGTTAAACATGCTTTCACTTAACTCTACTTCAGGTGAAGAAACCCTTAAAATTAAATCACCTAATTCTATTGTACTATTTTCTATATTATTAGACACCATGCCAACAAAAAATAATTCTGTCAATGGAGCCCCTGATTCTGGAACAAATAAAATGCAAGATGTAGTTTTATAAGTTCCCGGCATTATTGAAAGTATCTCATCCTCACAAATTATTTCCCAATACTTATGATCTTCAAATTCAATGAGTACTCCTCCTTCCTGATTTCCAACATTAAATACCTGAATCTTGAACTCATATTCTGAATTAGGAGTTAAATCAAAAAATTCTCCTTCTACACTTACATAATCTCCATCTTTTTCAATTAAAAATTCAATTACTGTTGATGGTGCTACAATCACATTTAATTCTAGAATTGATTCGAAAATTTCACCACTAGGCAACTCACTGAATGAAATAATTTCTACTACTTCTGTAGTATCAATAGGAATAGAAAATTCTGTTTGAAGATGTAATTTAATTGTTTTTTCTTCTGAGGATTTAATGACTGAGGGAGTATCTGACAAAAATGCATACCAACCAGCTGGCACAATAATCCCCATATCTTCAAGCGTTGAATCAGAAGAACTCGGCCAAACCATCTCTAAATCAACATTACCTGTATTTTTCAAGGTGATTGAACAAACAGATTCTAATCCGGATACTGTGAAACATGGCGAATCATAATCAATTAGTGTTATTTCAGGCGTTTCTTGTAAAACCAACTTAGTCGTATTTAATGAATAAATGAAAGGAGTCAATTCAACTTTAATTTCAAGATTATTAAA
>DAGQ01000128.1:0-4669 GCA_002498205.1 Euryarchaeota archaeon UBA596 | reverse complement strand
GTTGAATCAGAAGAACTCGGCCAAACCATCTCTAAATCAACATTACCTGTATTTTTCAAGGTGATTGAACAAACAGATTCTAATCCAGATACTGTGAAACAGGGTGAATCATAATCAATTAGAGTTATTTCAGGCGTTTCTTGCAAAACCAACTTAGTCGTATTTAATGAATAAATGAAAGGAGTCAATTCAACTTTAATTTCAAGATTATTAAATGTACCAATCACTGCATTAGATGGCACCATCATTTCAATTATAAGTTCGATACTAGAAGCAATAGGAACTGAAAAAGATGTGCCACTCAAAGGATTTTGATTAGAGGAATAATAGATTTGATAATTCCAATCAGTCTCTGACCTCTCCATATTTATATCTAAATCTAAAACAACATTTCCCGTATTTTCAATATTAATAATTAAATTTACAGTTTCTGATGGTTTCACAGATACACTAGGATTATACAATGAAGGGGCAATATTTAGCCCCTCTGAATCATACATCGTTGTTTCAAATGTTAATTGCTCTCCTACCGTAATTATTAGGCTGGTTTCAAATCCATCAATCGTTTCATCAACATCAATTACTGTACAAAATACTTCTTCTATTTGACCTAAAGAAGGACTACCACCAACAACTGTTGGAACTTTTACTAAAACATCGGTTGAAAGTTCAACCCCCTGATTCATTTTTTCTAATTCATATACATTAGAAATTGAATTTCTACCAACTCTCACTTCCCAGTTTGATTCTGTAATACAACTTAATTGAAAAGTAGTTGCTGAGTTACCAGTATTTCTAATTCCTTGAGAAAATTTAGCCCATTCTCCAGGTGCTGCTATTTCGGTTCCTGTACCTGCAATAATTACTTCTAAGTCTGCGATTGGCTCGATTACAACTACAAAAGTCAATGAATCCGTAACTAAGGGATTATTAACATAAGATGAAACGACCTCAACTATAATTGTTTCAGCTGAAGCATAATACTTTGGATTTGAATCTAAATCGGCATCAAGGTTGTCTAAATTTAAAGTGAAATCTACGATTGACCCATCAGTTCCATCTGGATTCATGGAAATTATTGAATTTGATAAATTCGTTGATGAAGTCCATGAATCAGTAGTCTGTAATGTATATAGAGGGTTATTTTGATCAATTGCTCTTATCGAAAGTACACTAAATTGGACGTTTTCTGTATCAGTCCCTTGATGTTCTAATCTAAAATTTAAATCTATACTAGTCTCATTAAATGGATCCAACTCATACTCTCTAATACCATCAATAGTTCCGTTTGAATTAAGCATATCAAGCCTCACACCTTCGGAAGCAACGATAAATGAAAGATTGAAGATATTATTATCTTCATTCAATTCACCTACGGCATCACCAACATCTATTATTAATTGTAAATCATGAGACCCTGTTACAGTAAATGTATGTGTTTTTTGAATACTATCTATAGCACCGCCACTTAATGGAGATCTAGTTTCAGAAATTATTAATTCTCCCGTTGTCAAATCGGTTACTGAAACTTGATAATTTCCAGTAATTAAGTTGGCTTGATTTGTCCAACTTGCACGAATTAAAACACCAGTATTTACCATAGGCATTGATTCACTAATCCACAAACTATCAGTTATCATTGACAAATCACTGGAGGATTCTTCTTGACCTGAACCTGTAGTAACTATAGAGAAGTCCTGGGAAGTTCCGCCTCTATGATGAACTTGAATTTGCCAAACACCTATTGAAGTTGAAATTGAGGGGTCAATCCTAATTCGTTCAAGATTATTCACTCCGTCAGCAGCACCACCAATTGTAGATACTCCATTTGCAAAATCATTGCCTAAGTAAGTTGTACCATCAGGGGCGATAACAACTAAATCTAAATCATTCAATAATTTTGGAGATGTTTGAAGAGAACTTGAAGATACATCTTCATCATTCCATGCCAAAGTAACTTCTAATCCTTTACTAGAATCTAATTCGTAAGCATAAATGAACATACGTCCTGGATCTAATGATTGAGACTGATCATACCAGGTGTCTAATTGCGTGTTGGAATATTCGGGATATAATGAGTTTTCAAGATTCAGTCTCCCCCATCCCTCCAATGAATTTGGTACATCTTTAGAACCTAGATCCTCAGCTCCATGAATTAATATCCCCCTAATCAAATCACTTCCAGGGGTAGAAATCCCTAATTCTTCCCTAAGGTATTGTCTCGTAAGAACCGCCGCACCACTTACAACTGGTGTTGCTTGACTAGCGCCAGACAAAGAAGTATGCAAAGGAGTAGTTCCGTCTGAATGGAAAGCATCAGTACAATCAACACCTTGTGATGATATTGCCTCTTGTGCCCTAGAAGAGCAAATATTTTCTCCAGGCGCTACTAGATCAGGTTTTATTCTCCCATCAAATGTAGGTCCTTGTCCTGAAAAAGATGCAACTGAAGCTTGACTCATATCTGTAGACGCACCTACTGAAATCACATTTTTTGCTGTTGATGGAGCGGCAACAGTATTAGCCCCACCACTACCATTATTTCCTGCAGAATAAATGGCTATGAAATCTCTATTTTCCCATAAAAATTTATCCACACTTTGGCTATCTCCATTGTATTGACCACCAGCATTTTCAGATACCCAACTAGTTGATTGGAATCTCGCTCCATTATCATAAGCATCTTGCATTAAATCGTAAATGGAACCAATCCTAGCAATTACTCCTTGTTGATTATTTTCTAGTTGATACATATGCAATGTTGCTGCAGGAGCAATTCCCATTGCTTCTGGCTCACCGCTTCCGTCCCCCAACAAAGTTCCTGTGACATGTGTACCATGCCCTGAAATTGAATCAGCAGGATTATTATCAAGTCCAAATCCATTCTGAACTGCAATTAATTGACTTGTATAGTCACTATGATCCATGTCTAATCCCGTATCAACTATTGAAACGGTTTCACCACTACCATTCAAACCAGAATTCCAATTTGATAAAATCTGTTGAACTCCAGATTGTTCTGCTGCTTGAGCATTTGTAAGCACATATGAGATACTAGGTTCAATCCAAATTATTCTATCATCAATCAACAATTTATCTAATTGATTACTTTCTGAATTCTCTAAATTTATTACACAATCAGTATATCCACAAGACACAACATCAATACCAGATTCAATTAATTCTTTTTGTAACTTTTCTGTATCTTCAACAGTTAAATCAGGAGATAAGACCATTAAAATTGTTAATTGATCATAATTTCCAATCGAATTTAATATCGGGTGTAGTTTCCATCCTGTAGGCAAATAACTGAACCAACGAACTTCTAATTCATCTTCTAATCCTATTAATTCATTACTTTGTGATGTTTTTATCATCCAAACATTAGTTGAGATTCTATCCAATATCGAAAATGAAAATTCTTCACTTAATTCAGATATTAGACTACCATCATTAGAGTTCAATTGTATTAATGCAAGACTCATAGAAGGTTCAAGATTTAGTTCAGGAACTGGTGAAAAATCAACTAAGGGATCGAATTCACCGTAAGGGGAGGGGACCAAAGTATTAATCGGCTTTAATGATGTTTCTTGAACGGATAAAGGTGTAGAAGAATGCCACTTTCCAGATGCTTGTGACGCCCACCCAATCTCATCTTCATTAGTATTCTCTGAAACAATACTTGTTGAAGATAAAGGCAATAATAAAATCATAAATAAAACAAGAGTTATTGCCTTTCGATTCATACGAAACAGAACTCCGAACTAGTTACAGTTTTTGATGCTATGTTGTATTTGTAACTGTATTAAATACCATAATATGCTGAAATCGCCTTGTCTGTCTTATCAACAGAAACCATCCAATCTTTTTCCAAACCCATTATCGCCCGAATGGCATCCACATTTTCTGGAATAACATCGCTTTCTTGATGAATTGCCTGAAAATAATATAATGTATTTCCTTGTAAACTTACTCCATCTTCCCAAACAAAAATTTCATGTAAATCTCCCCATTTCCTGCCAATATCTCTGGCTAATTCCATTACTTCTGCAGTAGATGTAATTTTTGTATCTGAACCATTCATAATAATTACACGTGGTGTTTCCTTCCACATCTCAATTACTGATTGTGTTGAAAGGCCATGATCAGAAGGCAATTCAACAGTAATTGCATGTAAATGCATTATTGTTGTTGGTACTGCCACGGCAAGACTTGTGATCTCAATTTCTGGCTTAACTGTCATTAAATCTGGTCCATGATGACTAGGAACTTTAAGAACTGGTTTTATTGCATTTATAGGTCCTTTTGAGGAATCTCCAGGATCTGCGGCTCTACGAATCATAACTGAATTTACTGAAAGAGTTCCTTTTTCTTTAACTGATTTGAATAATGGAACCAATGTCCTAGATAAACCAGTGGTATTGCAGGAAACTACTCTAGTACAGTCAATATCAAAATTTTCAAGATGATTGGCACTTGAGGTATATGATTTACCTGTCAATTCATGTTTTTCACCGCCTTGAAAAATAGATTTTACTCCTGCTTTTTGATATTTATCTAAATTTTCAGCACCTACTTTTCCTGGCGAACAATCTATAATCACATCACAAATTGATAGAAGATCAGATAATCCCCCTTTACAATCATAACCAGCATCTGCGAATGCTGC
>DAGQ01000080.1 GCA_002498205.1 Euryarchaeota archaeon UBA596 | reverse complement strand
GACTCTCCTCTTGAGTCTTCAAAATTATGGAATCCTGTTTGTCCTGCAGGGGCTCTTTGTGGCGGTTTAAGATAAATCATCTCATCCTTTTTATTGTAATGTGTTTCAGCCCCACCAGGAATTTTATCAAGTGCTGATAAAATCATATTGCATGACTCAATCATTTCTGTCATTCTTACACGGTATCGATCATAACAATCAGACCCTTCATTAGATGATGCTTTTTCAATTGCAGCCATCCCATCAATTTGATCATAAACGCTGTATGGGTGTGCCCATCTAACATCATAATTAACTCCCGCAGCCCTAACATTAGGCCCAGTGACTCCAGAATTAATCATATCCTCTGCTTTACAAGCCCCAACACCTTGAGTTCTTACAAGGAAAATTGTAGACTCGTCTAATAACATTTCATATTCTTTCAGTCTCTCTAAGAACATTTCAATTTTAGCCCTTGCTCTCATTGCGAAACCAATCGGTAAATCACGCTTAACTCCACCTACTCTTGGGAAGTTATAATGCATTCTACTTCCTCCTAATTCTTGTAATAAATCAAGGAATAACTCCCTATCACGAAGACACCATACGAATACGGTTAGATTTCCAACATCAGGACAATATGCTCCTAACCACATAAGGTGACTTGCAATTCTTTGCATTTCGACTGAAATTAGTCGAATATATTCAGCCCTTTCAGGTACTTCAGCACCTAGTAGGTTTTCAGCTGCGTAAATATATGATTGTGCCCAAGTCATAGCAGACGCATAACATAATCTATCACAATATGGTGTGATTTGTGTATAATCTCTAGATTCACAAATCTTTTCTACACCTCTATGGATATATCCTAATTCTGGAATTGTATCTACAACTGTTTCTCCATCTACTTTCACTCTTAAGGTCCATAAACCATGAGTCATAGGGTGCTGAGGCCCCATAGTAATCCACATTTCCGCCATAATTTAACTCCTCATTTCTTTTTGTCTGAATCTAATGGTTTTCTCATAAAACCTTGAGCGTCATCGTACATTTCATTGTGATCATGATATCGGATTTTATGCTGTTTTTGTAATGGATGAAATCCAGGGGGTGAATCATGAGGGTTTAAGACGCGCATCATATTTTCATGCCCTTCAAATTCAATACCCACTAAATCCCAAGTTTCTTTTTCATTCCAATCAGCACCTTCCCAAATAGATTGGACACTTGGAACTTTAGGCTCATCTGTTTGGGGGAGAACGAGTGATACTTGATATTCTAAAGGAATCTCCATCCCAGAGAGTTTAGACGCATTGATTACTGTCTGCTCTCCTACTTTTGGATTTTTAATACCTTTACGAGTCAAATGAATTACAACTTCCCAACCCTTTTCTGGAGTTCCAGGTTTATAGCCAGGTTTTCCCGAAAAAAACTCAAATTCTAAAGGAAAATGTGTGCCTGTAATCATACTTAAGTAATCTACACCTTGTTCAAATCTTAGCCATTTTGCTAAACTAGGCCAATGATTAGGGGGGCAATCAATATGTACAAATGAATATTTTTTACCACTTCTATGTTGACATGCTTCTGCATTAATTCCAGCGACCTCAAATCTTTTATTGGTTTCTAAAACAGCATTTTCAACAGCCGAAATATTTTGTTCTGGAGAAATACTTTGCATTTTAAAAACCTCTTAATCTTCTCCAACGATTATTGGAGCATCTGTTTCACTTTCTTTGACTGGTGGTGCACCAATCCTGATGATTTTCTCTCTTAACTTTCCGAATCCGTCAATTAATGCTTCAGGACGAGGCGGACAGCCAGGGATGTAAACATCTACTGGAATTATTGTATCTACTCCTTCAAGAATATTGTATGATTGGAAATAAGGTCCACCCGAGATAGCGCATTCCCCCATTGCAATGCACCATTTTGGTTCTGGCATTTGTTCCCATAACCGGACGATAGGATCTGCAAATTTTTTGCTAATAGGGCCATTTACCAATAAAACATCACATTGTCTTGGTGAAGAACGGAAGAACACACCAAACCTTTCAGCATCAAATCTAGGTGCACCCGCGGCAGCCATTTCAAGTGCGCAACATTTAATTCCTAAATGCAAAGGAAACAAACTTTTTCTTTGAGCCCAATTAAAAAATCTACCACCTAATACGCCAATCAATTGTTTAATTTTTGTTGCTTTAAGTGCTTCATCGGTAACATTACCAACAACATCAATTAATGCTCTGCTGTTAAAGATTGTATAATTTTCAGCTTCTTCACTCATTTTAATTCCTCAAATATAGATTCTTCCTCTCTTACGGAAAACATGCCAAACACCAAGACTCATTAGGAGTAAAAATATACCAGCATTAAACATTGCAGTCGTTGCTCCTTGGTAACTTTGACTATTTACATCAGCAACATCAGCATTCATGGTTAATGTTCCTGCTAATGCAAGGAACATAAATGCAATATCAAAAACAAGGAAAATAATAGCATACCAATAATATTGGAAATGAAATTGAATCATTGCACCTCCAACAGGTTCAGATCCACATTCATATGTTGATAACCTTCTAGGATACATGCTGTGATCTCTTTCATATCCCGGTAAGAAATATGATCGAGTTATATTTGGATTTGCAGAGTCAGTTACAGGCCTTACAAACCGAGTTACAATGAATTGACTAAGCGGGAAAAGTATGCCCAGAATAGCCATTAATCCAACGGCTACGTAACTCTCGGTCACGGTCATTTTTTCGACATCCTAGAGAGTCCTAAGGGCCCCCTGATTAGTTCGACTTAAACATAGAAAATAAGCATATGCTTTTATAAAAAAGATTAGGCGCGCCTAATCTTTTGAGTTAATCTAATCTTCTTTTTTGAAAATATAAACTACATAATGCTGCTATTGTGATACAAGATAGAGCAGAAACATGACTAAATGAGGGTAAGAAACCGCCTCCCTCTTCTCCAATTACCTTTAATTCAATATTTTCTCTACCGATCATTCCTGAAGTATCTTCGGGCTGAACGCTGACTGTAAAATCAAACTCATCACTTAATGTTGATTCTGGTGGCTCAACTTTAACAACGATTACTCTAAACTCGCCAGGTGCTAATGTAAATTCTAGATCATCATTGTCTGGGATTAATGGAATCCAACCTCTTAAGCCTTCAGATACAACTACAACAATTCGTTCATTGGTGTTACCATCATTGTAAATTCTCAATTCAAAATTTGCATTGTCTGGATAATTAATATTTTGAGTAGTACTACCAATCGCTTCAATTTTCAAATCATGTATTGTTTCAATATTCACTAGAACTTCTAATGTCTTTATATCTTCAGCATTAAATTCAGATCTAACATCAATATAGATTGTTCCTCCTGAACCATCTTCAGCATCTTCATCAATATTTAGAGAAATTTTAACTTGAAGTGCATATAACATGATTTGATGAGTTTCTACTAACCCTCCAGCTAACCATGTGTTATTTGCTTCATCCATATCAGAAAATTCAAGAATTTCACCATTAGGGTTAGTAGCAAAATCACCAGTAGAAATTTCTCTTAGAACATATTTCATAGGGACAGGTATTGATTCTGAACCATCATAAATTATTCCATTTTTATCTATAAGTAATTCATATTGAATTCCATTAATGGTTCTTACTGTGATTACGGCATTATCTTCTTGGGGGTTTCCATAAAATACACCGTCATTTTGAATCCAAAATATAAATTCAGCACTACCTCCTGGTGCTTGAGTAATTTCTACTTGATTAGGATTTTCACCTGGTTCATCAAAAAATGCATTCATTCTAAAGATCAAATTTGAACTGGTAGTTGTAATGTTAAATGATTCTTGTAAATTTATTTGATCAGCAGTATTAAGAACTTGAATTGTAGAACGACATTGACTTTTTTCCCCTCCATCAATGGTAACTTTTGCTAAGAAATTTTTT
>DAGQ01000057.1 GCA_002498205.1 Euryarchaeota archaeon UBA596 | reverse complement strand
AGTTAGGAATGCAGGAACTGTTGCGGTTAACGCATTATTTGAGATCAGTATGTATTCTCTAACAGATGGAACTACTACAACTTATTCAACAGGTAATGTGCCTATATTCCCAGGTAGTTTGAAATATCCCGCAAACGCCGAAAATTTAACCTTGTCATTCGACAGTAGTTCAATGACTGGGAGTTGGTGGATGAATTCTACGTTAACATTCACAGGCATAGGTTTTGTCGTCGAGGATTTAGGATCCAGGATAGTAAATTTCAGCCAATATAGGGCAGAGATAATCTCCGCCCCAGATCAAGCTGTCGTCCCTGGTTCAAGCACCATGCTGACCTATTTGGTCACCAATGTCGGGGATTTAATTGATTCTTATGCAGTTTCCGTTGAAGATACAAAGGGCTGGGCATCAGCCGCTGCATTGCCCCCCATTATTTCAGGTCTTGAGCCAGGCGCTAGTGCTGCAACCGCAGTTATAATTACAGTGCCTGTTGGTGAAGATAGGGCTAATTCCTCTAGAATTTTTGTTAATATTACAAGTGGCGATGGATTTATGCTTTCATCAAATAATTTGGTGATGGCTGGGGATTTATTGTTGGCATCAGTAAGTGCTTCTACAGTTTTACCAGTTGCACCAGTGCGACCAGGAAATATGACTCCAATTATATTTAATATCGAAAATGTAGGGAATGCCGCAACATCATTTGATTTAACTTCTGGTTTGGGAGGTTCAGCAGAGGATTGGGATATTTCTTTACTCTCTGTGAGAACTTCTGTATTAAGCCCCGGAGAAAATGAAAGCGTTATTTTGCAAGTTTCACCACCGCCCTTGTCAAACCCTCTTAATCCCGCACATCAATTGATGCAAGGAACTCAGATGATTGTTTGGGTTCAAGCAACTGCCACGGGAGGTGGTGTCCCAGTAACAGGTCAAGCCGATATCGAGGTACAACCCGTAATTGCTGTAGATCCGGCAATTGATACCTTGGAATACGTGCTTTCAGAAGGAGAGTCCCGATATGGAGAAACGATTCAAGCAATTGACTTTGGGATCGAAATGAGGCATAATTTGGTAGATGATCCCGCCGATACATCAGGAGCATCTTTGAGTGTTGGCGACTTATTATTCACACCTGCAGACGATTCAATTACAAGTAATCAAGAAAATACAAGATGGAATGCCACAATTACTCCAGATTCTCATTCTGCACCTTTAATCGATACTGTTGGTTCACCAACTACAAACCCTAATTATGGAAAACCAGTGTTTTCCGCATTGGCAGTCTTACAACCATCTGCAGATGGCTTGGGACCACTTGCGGGAACTTTGCAAGTGCCAGTAACTGCTCAGATTTCAGATACCACCGGTTTAGTTGTAGATACCTCACCCGTAACTCGTACAGTAACATACATCGTTCCAAAATTCCATTCAGCAGAAATCCTCGAATTAGATTCTCAAAACATTGTTCCAGGAACTCCTTCAACATTCAATCTTTCAGTTCTTAACAAAGGAAATGGTGTTGCCAATTACTCGATCCAAGTTAGCGCTTCTGACGGATGGTTAGTAACACTTGGAACCTCTACTTTTTCAGTAAACCCGGAGATGGCGGATTGGCCAACACTTTCAGGAGTTAATGTCGAAAATACAACTATGACAGTCACAGCACCTTTCGGCACATTAGAAGGGCATGTTGAAAATATCGTAATCACTATTTTAGATGCTGATACAGGAGATGAAGTATTAATCCATTACTCACCCGTTGCTGTAGGAAAACAAGCATCTGCAATTTTAACACCCTCTATTGCTAATGTGAATATATCCTACCTCGGTAACCAAATCACACTTCTTCAAGTCAATAATACAGGTAATACACTTTCACAATTCGATATTGTAACAACTGTAAAAGAAGGAGATCCAATAGAAATCACAGTAATGGGAAGTAATGAATTTATTCTTAAATCAGGAAGAACTCAAGATTTAAGATTCCAAGTAACTGCTTTAGAAGGCGCATCATTTGACACTACTTACGAAATCGAGGTTCAAGTTACTTCAGGAGACGATATAAACTTATCAGGAAAAATTATCGTACAAATTCAAGAATGGCATAATTTGGCTGCAACACTTCCAAATATGGAAGTTACACCTGGAGAAAATGAAACAATAAATTATTGGGTAACAAATTCAGGTAATTTATTAGAAAATATCAACATTGGAGTATATTTAGAAACTGGTTGGAACGTCACTTTAAATCCCTTATCGCTACAAATACCGATTAACCAAAGTTATTCGGGAGCATTTACTATCGACGTACCTCCAATTAGTGAGAATAATATGTTGTATAATGGAGACGAATTTACATTATGGTTTTCATTGACTAATGCTTCGACAGGGGCAGAATTATTGAACGAAACTAAGACTGTAACCGTAAGGCCATTTTTTGCTTTGGAAATAAATGACTGGGAAGAAGAAATTAAATTTTTACCAGGAGATATTAAACAAATAACAGCAATTCTCAAAAATTCGGGAAATACAGATATTGTGGTAAATGTTTCTGCAGAATTAGAAACTGATCAGTGGCAAATAATTCAACCACCTCTATCTGCATTCACTTTAGCATTAGGCGAAGAAGTAACAGTTTCAATGACTGTACAATCAATTGTCGATAATAACTATCTCGGAGAGACGGGAATTTTAAATCTAATAGTATCGCCTGTAGATTTAGAAGTTGTAGGAGCAGGTTCACATTCAGCTAATTTGGTTATTGAAAGGATACTTGATTCCGAATATCAGGTATATGGACAAGCCACAACAATTGACATTCCCTGGTCACATGTCCCCTCTCAAGAAGAATATGTTGCAGTAAATTTTGATCCAACGCCAAAATATAAAGTTACTTTAATGTCTTCTGAAAGATTCTTGAATATCTCAGAACTGAACTTGGATAACCCCTATAATTATAATTGGACATTTACTTTGTTGGGTGCTAATGCCGGACCCGTTGCTTTAATGCAAGGAGAAAATATTGAATTAGAGTCTAGAAATCGTTTCATACAAGACCCCCTGCAAATCGTAATTAATGCATCAAATGTAGAAGGAGTATTACCAGGTGATGGTTATAATTTAACATTAAAACTAACACATCCAGATGATGGTTCAACTACAATTGTAAGTGTTGTAGTTACTTTAGCAAATTTTGCAAACCCCTTTGTTAAGTCGATAAAATTCCAAGAAGATAGTACTGCCATTGGAGAAGGAGAGTTTGGTAAAATTTTCGTTATAATCCGTAATGGTGGAACTGCAGTAACACCGTATATGGATGTAGAACTAAATTGTAACGGTAAAGTAAAACTCATCATACAAGATGGACAAAAAGAAGATGAAGTTAAAACACAATCAATTTTTGTTTTACCACAATCTACAGACTATGAATTAAGTTGGGATGTTAATGCAGACAGATTAGAATGGTGGGAAACTAGTAAATCCGTAGATTGTATTGTTTCGATTTCTTCAACAGGTGCAGAAGGTAATGTCGTTGAAGACGATATTGTTGCAATGGATGCATCCGTAATTTCTTGGAGCCCAATTTCACAATTTGTTTCGGTAGGGATTGTGATGGGATTATTTTTAGTGTCTGTATTTTTATTCCAATTAGGGAGAGATAGGGAAAAATTAAAGCAACTAGGTGCATATACAGGTGCAGCATTCTTGGGCATGGCCTTCCATTTGTCAGAATGGCCACTCTTAGGTCCGATTCTATTGGTTTTAGTTGTTCTTTGGCTAATTTATAATGCATATTCAGCATCTGATGAATTACAAATTATTCATGCCGATTACCAAAGAGCTAGATTGGGGCAAACAACATTATTTACAGACCACTTCAAACGCTTGAAGAAATCTAGGCAACAATTAACCATAATTTTCACATTACCTTTACTGGGATTCTTAATGGCTATTTTGGGATTCCCTCCTCTTTTATCAGCAGATATTTTGAATATCCTTTCATTAATTTTGATTGTAGGCGTTACGGCCATTTCAATTAGTGCTATTTTAAAATATATAGATAAAAAGTATGGTCAGGTTTACAGCAGACTAACTGTAGTTCAGGCCAGATTACGTTCAATTGAACGTTCTCTTGGAGATCCAGCGAGATTACTTAATGAAATTGCAAATATCGATTTAGATGCAGTAGTTGAACAGGCAGAAGGAGGTGATTACGATTCCTGATGAAACAAATGAAACCGGAGAACCCGAAGAATCACTAATTGATGATGTGCTTGTTGAGGGCGCTATCGAAGAAACCAACGAAATTCAGGTAGAAGAAATGCCCGAAGAAACATTTGAAGAACCCGTTGAAGAAATAATTGTACCACTTGACGAAGAGGAATTAATCCCTATTGGGGAGGAGCCAATTGTGCCTACTGAAACGGATTTAGATGAATTCGAAGAAGATATTGAAGAGGACGTTACTGCTTCAGGGATGAACCAAGAAGCAACTATGAGAATCCATCAATTGATGAGAGCAACAGGCCAAGCTGTTGGAAATGTGGTAAGACAAGTTACAGAAGTAGATAACAAAAGCTTAGTGGAAACAGAATTTGAAGTCCAACAAGCTAAAATTAGTTTACAAGATCAAAGAGTTCTTACAGCGAACAAATCACTGAATGTTGCTGAGAAAAATCTTACAGATATAGAAGAAGATGTCCAAAGACTTAGGCGTTCAATAGCACTATTACATAGATTGTTAAGAGATCCTGAGATTTTGAGAGGAGAATTAGAAAAAATTCTGATGGGTTTGAGAAATGCAACCGCAGCAGCAGAAATTGGAGAGGTGTCTATGGCTGCCACAGAAGTCGAATACTTGGTAGAGGATTTAGTAGGAGGAACTTCAGCAACATTAAATCCGTTCTTATTTAGAAATTTTTGGTTTTCATTAACAACAAAATGGGGCCAAGGATCTAACCAAGGAGTTTTAATCGTCAATATC
>DAGQ01000084.1:5620-9515 GCA_002498205.1 Euryarchaeota archaeon UBA596 | reverse complement strand
TGCCCAAGAAAGATGGATATAAACAGGACCAGGAAAAATCATCAAAAATAATCCTAAATCGTTTACCCAATTAGGAATTTGAGAAATACCAATTGAAAAGGTCAATAATACCAATCCTAAAAATGGTGCAGAATATACCAAAAACCTTGGAACTGCAATTGGCATCCTTTTTGTAAAATTAACAAATAATGAAGATAATCCTCCGAGTAAGCTTAAACTCAACAAAAGCGATAGGGAATATAATGACCATCCGACAAACCATTCATTTAAGTTCCATTTTGAAGTATATCCATAGGGGAGCAATAATACAATTGAAAGCAATATTCCATAAAAAGAGCCAAGGAATACTGGGTGTGAAAGTGTTAATGGTAATTTTGAAAATCTCGTAGAAAGATTACCTCCCTCTAACAGAATTTTTTGTTCTATTGGGAAATCATCTACTATTTTTCTCCAATTCTTTTCAGAAGTCACTAAGTTTTCGGGTGTATATTCACCTCATAAATTAGAAGGTTAGTTTAAACAAAAAATTATTATTTTTTACTCTTTGACAATTTACGGAATATTGCACCAGGTTTTACATTTAACTCTCCGGGATTAGTCTTTGGCCAAATTCTTTCTATATCTATTCCATCATCTTCCTCACGTATTCTTGCATTTTCAATTTCATCTTCAACACTATTCTGTGCATCTCTAATAGCTAATGCTAAATTTAGCCATTTAATTACTTCCAATTCTATTTTTTCATTATTGCCATCAAAAATTGTCGCTCCAATAAATGTTTTTGAGATTTCAAAGATTCTTTCATTTTCTTTATCATCAATAAGAAGCCCTGCCCCATCTAAATTTTTAACAATTCTACCAACTCTAGGTAATATTTCCCAAGATTCTAACATTCTGTAAGCTACATCTGCTTCATCAACATCATGTTCTTCCTCGATCCAAGGATGTCCTAAATTAACCGCAATAGATTTCATGATTGTTTTTTTCCTTTGATATTTAATTAAGAAAATTATCATCATAAAAAAAGAAGGTATCAAAAATAAAGTTGAAATGATTTTAGAGAAAAATATGAAGAATACTAAACCAAATATCAAAAAACAAAAAGACGTGAAAATTCGTAATAAAGACTCATTTAATATTGATTTTCCAGATTCTAATTTACTCAAAACAACAAAACCAACTGGTGGTCCGTCATCGTCCATACCTTGGGCATTTAGTCAAAGTGAATAAATCTCGCCAATCAAAAATAATCTAATAATTACTCTTTTTCAAGAATAATAGCCCATGAATTCAAGAAGTAATAATCCACATCACCAAAAAAGAGGAGATTAATTGCTGGATTTACCCATAGGCGTAATTACTGAAAAAAGAAGAGGTGGTCCTTCTGTTTTATCTCTATTGGCAAAAGACATTATTAATGCTAAAGTAGATTCATACATTCGTTCTGAAATAGGGCCTAAAAATCAAAATTCAAGAATTGGATATGTTGTTTTTAGAAATGGGGCACCCTTAATGGCTATGTATTCTGGAAACATCATTAAACATGCTGCAAATGCATTAGAAAAAATTGATGATGATGCTGCAGAATTAGATTGTCTATTAACTGTACATAGAAATATAGATGTAGATTTATTATTACAAACGTTCCCCAGTTCATTACTTAATTTGGATTTAAATTTAGATGAGGAACAAAATTCAGAATGGTGGAAACAAAAAGAAATTAATTCAAAAACATGGACTAGTTCTAGAGAATTACCAGAACAAAAATTTGATACGAATAATTCTCCAGAATTTGAAAGAGCAATAGAGGCGAAATTAAGACGAATGAAGGGGGGGAATCTTTCCGAATTATATCCAGGTCATGCATATTTAATTGCTGAAAGTAATCCTAAAAATGCATTAACATTAGCATCAAAGTTATCTAATATCGAACATGAATTAATGATTATCTCTAGAATCCCTGGTTCTAGGATAAATAAAGAATTTGAAATTGAATTAGATTCATGTTATTGGCTTACAGAAAAATCTCAAGGAGATGAGCAAATCATGGGCCCACAACTAGAAGTACTATATTCTGAGATTAAGAATTTTTTTGAGAAAAATCCTCGCAGTGTAGTCGTACTAGATGGGTTTGAATTCCTTTATGCAATTCATGGAAGAGATAGAACATTAGATTTCTTACGTAGATTAGTTGACATTTCTACAACGTCAGATGATTTGGCTTTTATTCCAATAAATCTTGATGCATTTGATACTAGATCTAAAGCATTAATTAAACGAGAACTAGATGAATTAAATTCGGAAGATATTGAAGACTGGATTTTATCTCCGGAAGATTTAGAAGGTCATCTATTCCACCTTCCAGATAAACAAGAAATTCTATGGAATGAAATATTAAATTCAAAAAATATTTCTAAAAAAACTGAAATGGAAATAGAATTACCAATCATACCAGAAATAATTGAAATTCAAAAAACTGAAATTAAAGAGATTAATAATGAAGCGAGTAGATTAGATTTAAGTGGAATTATTGAAAAATGGGATGAAGAAGATTCGAAAACAGGAACCGTAATTGAAACTAAAATCGAAGAAGAAAAAACATTTGAACAAGAAGTTTTAGAAATTAAAGAAAATAAAGGCCCTAAATCTCCGACCAAAGTCACACTTTTAGGAACAAAACAAAAAAGAAAGAATCTAAGAAAATTTGATAAAAAATCAAGCCTTGAACAAGCCTCAAAAATCACTAAAGAAAATGATTCTACCAATGCAAAAAAAACTAGTTGGGAGAAAAAAGACAGGAATAAAACCTATCGTCAATATTATGATGCTTCTAAACACAAGGAGTAGTCGGGCGGACTAGATTGAAGCGGGTTCCAAGTTTTCTAGATGATGCTATTTCAGCAGCTCAAAAGAGATTAGGAATTGTAGATAAACCCATAGAAAACAAAAGAAAAGCAGTAACTCGTCCGAGTTTATTAGAATTAAATTACAAGTCGAAACCAAGAATTAGTTTACCCATTCAGTCTAAAAATAGAAAATCTTGGTTGACTAAAAATGATGAACTAAATGAGTATCAAACGAACGAAGAGAGTCCAAACAAGAAAAAACAAGGGCCGATTTGGAAAGTTGCACTTGAAGAATTAAACAACAATGAAGACCATACTCAAATAACTATATCTAAAGACTCAAATCAAATTAAATGGCCTCCAGTCCTATCAACAAACATTGCAAAAACAATGGAAAATTGGCATATTGTGGAAGAAAATAGACAATTAACAAAGACCATGGAATCTATAATTCAAAGACCAGGTTCACACCTAAATCCAATACATATTCAAGGAAATATGGGGGTTGGAAAAACACATATTTCGTTAGCCACTTGCTATGAAATTCAAACATTATATGGAAATGATTCTGTAAGGATTATTCGCTCCGGAACCCTTGCAGATAATTCAAAGGAATTACCTCATATGGCTCAAGATATTATTAATTTAAAAATGATACTTATTGAAGATTTTGAAGAATTGAAAAGTAATTTATCTAGAATGCAGTCATTAAGTAATTGGTTAATTTGGAATATCAATAATGGAATTCAAATTATTATTACTTCTAACGGAACTATTGATTTAGATACTACAGGAGGTGACACTAAAAGACTATTAGAATCTAGTATAATTTTTAATATCGATAATTATGCAAATTCAAGTAAAATGAGGATTTTAAGGCGAATGGCTACTGAAAGAAATATAGTTCTTTCAGATGAGCATTTATCTCTCCTAATCTCTACAAAAAAGAATTTACCAAGTTTATTATCTGCATTTGAAAAATTTGTAATCGCACAAAAAGATGGAACGCTGTCAGCAGATCCTGAAGAAGCAATAGCAAGTTTAGATGG
>DAGQ01000084.1:0-5239 GCA_002498205.1 Euryarchaeota archaeon UBA596 | reverse complement strand
AGATATTGCTTTAAAAACTATTGAATCTACAGAAGTTAAAGAATTTGAATTAAATTCAGATGATTATGAATTAGATATTAACAATCTTCCAGAACTACGTGAAATAAACTCCAAAACCAATGAAATATTTAAAAAAGATAACGAAGTTATTTCAAAATGGAATAAAGAATTAAATTTACCTACAAATAAAGTCGAAACTACAGAATTACTAGGAGAATTAAGTGAACACGGATTAAGCAGAATGGCGGATGTAGGAATGGCTTTTGAAAAATATAATGATATCCTGAATAACATAGAATCTAGAATAAAACATATTTCTAAAACTCTTGAAGATTCAGATACTGAAACTATTCTACAATTAGCAGATGAAATGTCAGATTTAGAATATTCATTACAAGATTTAAAACCATTAATTAGTTCATTAGATAGAAAACCCCTAACAAAGATTCCAGAAAATGAGATAGAACTCCCGAATTTAGATAAATTGAAAGAACTTGATGAGTATATTCCTGAAAATGAATGGAATATAGATTCTGAAAGTATAGAAATGGAAGACTTATTAGATGCTCAATTAAGTCCTATAAATTTTCCAGTATTAATTCCAATCGCAAATTCTAACTCAGAAAATAATTTTAGTTTTGCGGAAGAATAATTTGAGGATACTTATGTTGAACCCATTTAAAAAAAGAAAATGGTGGGATTCTGGGCTCAAATTTTCATGCCTACCAAATTGTGGGAAATGCTGTAATGAACCAGATGGTATCGTATACCTTTCATTAAAAGATATGAGTCGCCTGGCATCCTTCCATAATCTTCCATTAAAAGAATGGATTAGTAGAGATTGTAGAAAAAGTTCTGATGGAAGATATATTTTAAAAAGTAAAAAAGAAAATAAAATATGTATCTATTTTGATGACGATTTAAATTGTAAGGTATATGATTCAAAACCAGATCAATGTAGTGCATTCCCTTGGTGGAATGAAAATTTGGTTAACAAAGAATCATGGGAAAATACAAAAAAAATATGTCCAGGAATTGACCATCCTGAAGCACTAATCATTAATAAAAAAACAATAAAATTTTGGACTGAAGCAGATAAAATCTCAGAAAAAGGCATCAGAGAATCTGATCTAGAATTTTGAATTATTTTTGCGTTGCACTTATACCTAAAATCAAACAGGCTTTAACCCGGAGGTTGTATTATGGGAGATGGTGACGAGATTCTTCTTGAATTAACAAAAAAACACCTCAATATTGGATTAAGAGGAGTACCTGTCGGAACTTGTAGAACAAGTTTTGTCACCCCTGAACAAGGTGTTCATTATTGTGGTTATCCAATTAAAGATCTTGCAGAATTAAGAGCAGAAGATGTTGTATACCTTTTGTTCCACAAAGAATTGCCTACAATAGACCAATCTGAAGCATTTAGAAGAGAATTATCGAAAAGAGGAGCAATTAATCCAGCAATAGTTGATGTATTACATACCCTTCCAATGGAAGGGCATCCAATGCAATGGTTATCTGTTGGTATTGAAACATTGGGCATGTATAGTCAAGAAGGTGATTGGAGGAGTAATGCACTTAATTTAGTCGCACAAATGCCAACATTAATGGCACTAATAATGAGAATTAGAGAAGGAAGAGGAGCTAATTTAGAAGCATCTCAACCTGAATTAGGTTTAGTTAGAAATTTTGTAAATTTACTTAACCTTCCAGGTGCTGATCACGAAATAATGTCAAAAATTCTTTCTACATTTTTTGTTTTACACATGGACCATGGAGGTGGTAACTTATCTACATTTACAGGGAAAGCTGTGGCTTCTGGACATGCGGGTTTACATTCTAGTATGGTTGCTGCAATGAATGCTCTTTCAGGCCCACTTCATGGCAGAGCAAATCAAGCAACTCTAGAATTCGTCAAAAGTATTGGAAGTGATGATGAAGAGGATGTAGAAAAATTTGTTAGAGCCGAATTAATGGCAAAGAGGCCAATTTTTGGATTTGGTCATGCAGTCTTAAGAAAGGAAGATCCTAGAGCAACAATTCAATTGAAATTAGCACAAAAAATTTGTCCGAATGATAAAAATATCAAAATCGTTCAAACATTGAATAAAATTGTTCCTTCAATATTATCAGAAATTCCTAAAATTACTAATCCCAATGCTAACGTAGATTTAGTGTCTGGTTCACTATTGAATTTTATCGGTTTTACAAAACCTGAATATTATACCACCTTTTTTGGATGGGCAAGAACTGCAGGAATTGGTGCTCAAATAGTTGATGAAAGAATGGTTTTAAGAGATGGAAAGGGTGTTCCAATATATAGACCAAAATATATTGCTGAAGGACAAAAACTTCGTAGGTTAGATTAATTAAATATCGGTCTTGGAGAATTTCCACAACCTCTATGTCCAATAATTCTTACAGACTCCCAAGGTAATTTATTATTGGTTGATGCTTCAATGATTTCAGATGTTTTTTCCCAATACCATTTTTTACTCCACCCCTCTAAAAAGTTCTTTCTCTCATTTTTATTCAATTCATGCCATGGAGTAATTTCTCTTTTCGCTTCTTTAATCAAATCATGATGATTTTCAAGATCAGTACTTCTAAATTTATTTTTCCAAGTTTCATTTAGTGGTTGAGTTGAAGGTCTAGTCCATCTGGCAATACCTTCAGGCAATGAATATACATTCGAATTTAAATTATCTGTCAAAATACTAATTCCTGCTTCATATAATTTTAATTCATCCTTGATTAACCCTGGCCAAATATATATTGGAAATCCTTTTTTAACCTTTAATAATCTTTCAAGGGGTTGACCAGACAAACCATATGTTCTATCTAATCTTAATTTATTTAATGGTGGCATAAAATATTCTAAAGCGCAGGGGAGTATTGGAGAACCTCTCTTTTTTTGCTTTTTTATCATTGATTTAAATGACCTCAATGAAAATTCAGGTGCTGCATAAATTCTATTCATTTTTTCAGTACCAAATCTAAGTTGATTCGGAAATAATGAAGATGTTTTCCAATCAAAATTTATTTTTTTTGCGGCATAATTCATATGTTTGAAAAATCCATAAAAAATTACACTATGTTTTGGAATTTCTTCTTCATCTAAAATTTCACTACATTGCTTCAATACTTTCCCAATATAAGGTATATTTTTTCTATTACTTAACCATCCACCACCTGAACCACTAGATGGATGAGGTAGTTTCAATTCAATATTCATTATTTTACCTTGAGTTCTCAATGCGTCACCAATCTTTGAATTTTTAACGATTTCATTGAATGAAGGGAAACCCATATTTTTCAAATCTGATAATGTGTTTTGTTCAACATATTCTGGTAAATCCCCTTTAATGTTCTTACTTACTGAAAGTCTCCTATCATGATGAAGAATTAGTTCCTCGTCTGATGTCATTCTAACATCAAATTCAATTCCATCAGATAATTCCATTCCTTTGACCAACGAAGGTAATGTGTTCTCCTTCAAATCATGATTAATAACTGACGAGGCCATTGGTATATGCTCAAAGTTTATGCAAATAAACATCATTGTTCATATTAGACATATACTCAAGAATCATAACCTGTCAGTGTAACGGCATTCTGATTTCATGTCAGAACATCCAGATGAAAAATCTAAGGCAATCCGAGGTTATGCATTTTACGACTGGGGTAAATCTGCATTTGAAACTAGTGTTACAACTGCAATCCTTCCGTCCTGGTTTGCTTATTTATTCCTTGAAGCAAATGGATTAACAACCACGCTTGGAGGTATTGAAATGTCAGGAACTGCGATTTGGTCATATTCAATTGCTGTTGCAACTTTGATTGTTGCTTTAGTAAGTCCATCATTTGGAGTAATTGCTGATCGAAGAACAATCAAAATGAAGTGGTTGAAAATTCTTACAATTATTGGGGCAGGTTCAACTTTTTTACTAGCAGCTGCTCCATTTCTCCCAATAAATTCACAATGGGCATGGTTAATGATTATGTTCGTACTAGCAAATATTGGATTAAATGGTGCTGGTGTATTTTACAATGCACTCCTCCCACATTTAGGTGATGACGAGGAATTAGATTCTATATCAAATAAAGCATTTGCATATGGTTATTTAGGCGGAGGGATTCTACTTGTAATTCATCTTGGTTTAGTAATGGGAATTGGTTCTGAAACAATCCCCTTCTGTATGGCTTCATCTGGCGTCTGGTGGTTTGGGTTTGCATTAATCACGTTCAAATATGTTCCAGAACCTGAAATTGAAAAAGAAATGGAGGAAATGGGGTTTTTTGAAACATCAAAATTTGCATTATCTGAAGTTAAATCTACATTAAAAAATCGCAAGGAATTTAGGACGTTATTCTTCTTTATGTTAGCATATTTTTTCTATATCGATGGAATAAATAGTGTGACAGCACTTGCTGGAGTTTTTGGTCCAGCAGTATTAGGATTAACAACAACTGATTTAATTTTAACAATCTTAGTAATTCAATTTGTTGCAGCGCCTTGCGCAATAGGTTTTACTTATTTGGCTGAAAAATGGTCTACTAAAAAAGCTCTACAATTATCTTTATGTGTCGCTACATTTGTAGCTATTTTGGCACTTACTTTCGCACCTCTTCAATTAGAAGAACATACAGAATATGATTTACAGTATACTTGGGATGATACAAATTCAACATACTCTGTAACTTCTTTAGCAAACCTTGGTCAATTAGCTCAAGACCCTGATAATGAAGAACAAATTTGGGCATTAAAACATAGAGATGTTTTACCAGTACAAGTTAATGAAAAAATTGATGAAGGTTTAGTTTTAGAATGGGCAACTGATGCAGATGGAAATCCTGCAAAAATTATTATTGAAGACTATTCAATGCTTGATTCTTTAAAATTACAAATAGAAGATTCTCGTTATAGTTTAAGCATTAATGGAAGTGAAAATGAATCTGTTGTTACTGGGGTCAATCATCCAACAAATATTGGAGATGGCCCTCTTGATTTCATAGCAAAAGGCATGAGAGATTTAGTATGGCAACCCTTAGGAATTAACGTTACATTACAATTTCTATTATTAGGCGTATTATTTGGTTCTATAATGGGTGGTGCTCAAGGGTTATCTAGAAGTCTATTTGGAAAAATGGTCCCAGAAACAAGAAGTGCAGAATTCTTTGGTTTCTTTGGATTTTTCGGAAAAGTTGCAGCCTTCATAGGCCCACTACTTTATGG
>DAGQ01000065.1:9134-10466 GCA_002498205.1 Euryarchaeota archaeon UBA596 | reverse complement strand
TTACAACTTTAGACTCAGATGGAAACTCTATTTCATTGAGTGATTTAACATCAAAAGGATTGGATATAATATTATATTTCTATCCCAAAGATAGTACACCTGGATGCACCGTCCAAGCTTGTGATTTTAGAGACAACATGGAAAGATTATCATCAAATGATGTTGTTGTCCTTGGAGTTAGTAAAGATTCAGAAAAAAGCCACCAGAATTTCATCAAAAAACAATCTTTGAACTTTTCTTTACTGTTGGATGAAGATTTAGAACTCCACCAGAAATATGGTGTTTGGAGAGAAAAAAGCATGTACGGGAAAAAATACATGGGAACCACAAGATCCACATTTGTCATTGGATCAGATAGAAAATTAAAATTGGCAAAATATAATGTTAAAGCGAAAGGCCATGTGGATTTAATAATTAGTGAATTAGGCATTTGAGGATTTAAAATGAGAAAGAATGAAGAGATTAAAGAGGACATTATTCAATTTCTAAAACTTTGTATAAACTATTCGGAAGATTCCCTCGAAAGAAAAGCAAAGAGATTAGTAGGATTACCAGAAGATAAAATTGTCGCTGCAAAAATTGAAATCGAAAAATGGAACTCATACAAACAATTTACAGAACACACCATTAAAGAATTGTTAAAGGGAGATTTAGACGAGTGGATTATAAATTTGCATAATCCGGATTTTAAACCTAGCCCGTAATTAAAAACGTTTCAAAATAACAAATTGGACGACTCCGTCAATAAGTTTCATTTCTATTTCATCACCCGTATTTACTTCAATACAAAGATCTTTAGACATACCATAAGCATAAGGGAGATTCAACAATGAACAAGCTGGTAACGTCAAAGGGCACACATCATTATTAATTATCGCCTTAGGCCCTTTTCCAGTATAAATTAACCCCATTAAAACAAATGGAGCGACTGTTGAACCAGAACCTTTAGGATAAATTAGAATTGTATCTCCAATAGATTGGCCATCTAGAGGGTGGCCAGGCTCTTCAATAACTCCTGAGTCTCTATTGACATATCCCAAATACGTTATTGGAACATCAGTAACTAATGCAGTTCCTTTAACAGACCATTCATTCTGAGACGGAAGTCCCCTTCCTCTGGAGCTTAATTTTCCTGTTTGAGGCACTTTAGTTGTTGAAAAAATATCTTTTCTTTTGGAACCAATTACGGGGCGTTCACCAGAAGATAAATTTGGATTAAAAGCATGGCTTACACAATCAATAATATTCATCACACTTGTTGGAATTCTATTTAACCCACTAGTCAAATAGTGTTCTGCCTTTAATGAATTAGTAAGCAGATGATTATATTTT
>DAGQ01000065.1:0-8733 GCA_002498205.1 Euryarchaeota archaeon UBA596 | reverse complement strand
ACATCTAAAGTTCCTTCTTGATCTAACAGTTTATGATTACTACCACTTGTAAAAATCCATAGTCTTTGATTTGGAATCCTTTCACCTAATTCCATCCTATTCCTAACTGCCGCTGCAGTAGCCCTTACCTCTCCAACACTTGCTTGCGGGCAACCTATCACCACTAAATCGACCTGACCTTTTGGTGATAAATCATCATAACGCGCCATTAAATCATTTTTTGTAAATACTAATGTTCCCTGAGGTTCCCATAAATCAGTTAAAATTGGAGGTTTTGTCAAACCATCTACCCACAACATCGGGCATCCATAATTTGCTGCAGCCGCAGTTAACGCTTTTTTCTGTTCAAAAGAAGCATTTGGAGGTAAACCCGTAATGTAAGGCATCATACCCCAAGGTAAAATCCATCCCGAATCTATCTGTTTCCCAATCCAATCCCCAAGAACACTCCAATCAGAAATATTTTCAAGTTCACAATCAACATTAACCTGAATATTTGGCACTCTATTTTCCTCTAGATGTAAACCCCATTTTGGGGCCCAACCCGTTAGTGCTGTAGATAATGCAGATAATCCGCTTTCACGATTTGTAATTAAAGACGTATAAGAATTAGAAAAGGCAACGGCATTACTTTCAGCCCAGGAACCAATCCCTTCAACATCTATCCCTCTATCATATGGAGTGCATGACAAAATAGCATCAATCCCAAGTTTAGAATATGAATGAATTATTTCAAATTGATGTTCAAGAAAATCCATCGTTTGAATGTCCATCTCCTTCATTTTTTCTTTATCGCATCCAGCACTATTCAAGGTGGTAGGTATTTCAACTGATGCATTTACATCTTCAGAAAGATCTTCTAAAAATCTACGTAAACCATGCCCTCCTGTTAGAGGAGATACACCGCTAACATGTGCATGACTGCATCTTATGAATTCAGTTGCTCCAGCAGATGATGCCAAATCTATCACTAAACTTGCTGCTTTCTGCTTTGTTGAACCTTCTTCACCATTCAACATTTTTTTTAATTCCAAAGGAATATTCATCCATCACCCCTCCATTGAATTCCTTGTTTTATTTTTGAAAATAGGAATTGGATTCATTTTATGCGAATTTGCCGTATTAAATTTCAAATATATATCCATCACATGTTTCTGTCTTTCATTAAATTCTACTTTACTCGGATTTTCTACTTCTTTCATAGCCCATTCTAATTCTTCGTATGTTGCACCCATTTGTTCTTCATCCGTCCTACCGTCTGCCCATAAACCATCAGTCGGTGCTGCATCTTGAATCAAGGGGTCTATACCTAATGAATTAGCCAAGGCATATACTTCTGATTTATACAAATCGGCAATTGGTGAAATATCTACCCCACCATCACCATATTTTGTATAGAAACCAACTCCAAAGTCTTCTACCTTGTTACCTGTTCCAACTACAATACCCTTATTTGAACCAGCAATTGCGTATAATGTGGCCATTCTAACTCTAGCTCTTGTATTCGCCAATGCTAAATTAGTTAATTGGTGATTTTTTAAATCATTCTTACATAAAAAATCATAAGTCCCACTTAAATCAATTAAATCGCTTTTTACATTTCTCCAATTTGATTTTAACCACTCAATATGCGTATTAGAAAGATCTTGTTGTGATTTTTCTTGATGAATTGGCATATTCAAAACTATTGTATCCAATCCTGTTTTTGCACATAACGTAGATACTACTGCAGAATCAATTCCTCCTGATACACCTACGACTAACGTTTTTATCTGGTTTTTTTCCGCGTAATCTCTAAGCCACTCAGAGATTTTAATCCCCAAATCAAGCCAATCTTGCACCATTCCTCCTCCTCATTGATTCAGATCATTATAGTTTAGAATTTTAATATCCTTCTAATTTGTGCCATTCTCCATCTGTTGATTGATGCCACCAAGAACCGTCTTCTGATTTTTGCCACCACTGACCATGCTCATCTTGCCACCAACCATCTCCTTTACCTTCTGTGGCTGCTTCATAAGCCGCTCCGTAAGCATCTGTTTGATATCTCGCTTCTGGTTGTTTTTGGGGCGGTGGCGTTGCAACAGGCATTGGTGCTGGTGTTTGAATTGGATTATTTTCAGAAACGGGAGGGACTTTAGAAGGTGAATCGTAACTCTCTTCCTCCCATTCAACCCATTCATATTCATCGTCCTTACCCTTACGTAAAACTACAACCAACAAAATCACAACAGCTACAATTAATCCTACAAAACTTACAACTAACACAGGATTTGTATCTTCAAACACTGCATTTAATCCTGTAGCTTTAGGCGGTAAAATTTCAATGAATGGACCTTCAATTGTTTGTTCACCCCATTCAACCCTTACATGATGTAAACCCTCCATATTTGGAACCCACTCATATCTTAATTGAATTGGTTGAGAACCAAGAGGGATGGTTTCATTTTTACTAGCAATAGTTTTTGTTGCTCCGGAGGGAAGTACTTCATAAATTGTAAAGAATATATCTCCCTGAGCATCACCAATATTTTTTGCCATAATTGTAATCTGGATTACCTCTCCTGAATTTTGTTCTCCTGGGGGAGAATATTGAATGTCTGAAGGTGCCAAAGATACTATCGCACGTCTATGATGAATAGGGATTTCTGCCAAAGGAGTAGATACACTATTTTCATCTAGATTAAATGGATTACCCGCCATATCAGTTCCTGTGATCCACAATTGCAAGGTCGATGGTTTAGTATAATGAGAATCTAAAAGTTGTCCTCCAACCTGAATTGTTGTCGACAAAGTTCCAGTACCTGCATTACTAACAACGTCCAAACCTTCCATCCCTTCTACGATAGTAACAGAAGGGTTCTCATCGTAAATAACTCTCCAATGCAATATCACATTACTTGTATTTAGGTATGTTTCTTTGAAACTTGCTTCAAATTCAATACTATACATATCTTCTTCAGAAATCTCAACGTCAGTCCTAGGCTTAACCACCTCAAGAATTGTTGGCTCTTCACTATCTACAACCAAGGATACAGACGATTGGCTAGTCTGATCAATATTCGACAACGGTAGTGCAAATAATTCCCAGCTTAATGCATAACCACCATTTGCTTGAGGTGCTGTAATTGTTACACTAAAAAAACCATTTTCTACGGTTGCCAAAGTGGGTTGTAATCCAGAAATAATTATTTCTATATCTAATTCTTCAGTAGGTAATGCATTCGTCCAATAAAATTGTACTTGTCCAGAAATTGTAATCTCACTACTAGGATATACCCATGCGCATTTTAATGTTGGGTTTTGAGTTGTTTGAGATATTGGGCAATAATCTTGATTTCCTGATGTAAACTCAAGTTGAATTGTATCATAAGGTATCCAAATTTCAGCATTAAATTTCCACGCTAAATTAGGATATGAATTTATATCTTCATTTCCTCCTCGATCTACAACCATAATTTCGGGTGTTCTTATTTGACCAGTATCGTCTAAATTCCATTTGAATGAAAATGTAACTCTGAATTCCAAATCAGAAGTATAAGGCCCAACGGAACCCGTTTCCGCAAAAACGTCGCAAGTACCTAAAATAAGATAGGCCGATTCTGTAGAACACTGTCTAGTTTCTCCATCCCATCGAATTTCTAAAGAACTTTCTAAATCATCTTCATCGAAAGAATCTTGATCAAGCGTCAAGGAGATTAATTCTATATCACTTAGCCCATTAGGTTCCACAAGTGGGAAAATTAGAGTATAATCAATCATAGGGTGTCTAAATGCATCTGTTGATTCAATATCCCATTTTGCATCATCCCCTACTAATTCCGGAGGACCATCTTCTTTCAGTTGATAAGTGAATAACTGTTGATCTTGATCAGATGAACCCCCAAGTTGCAAAACATTTCCTGCAGCATCAGCACCAACTAAATATCCTGTAACTATATCTCCCTCATCGCCTAATAAATCACTAAAAATATAAGTGAAGTTGTCTTGAAGAACACTCAAATTTTCTGGAGCAATTAATTGCTGAGGTTGATATTCTTCTGGATCAGGATAGTCATCATAATCAAAATCATCCATCCACTGCCTCCATAACATTAATGTCAAAGTGGGAGGCAATATTGGACGATCTGCTATTTCAAAAGATAATGTTTGTTCATTATTTGGCTCTCTATGATCATATTCCTCTACACTTGAACCCATAACCATAGGAGCTCTAGAATCAGTGAGGAAGTCACGAGTTAGATTAATTGAAGTTAAATCATCACCACCTGAAACAAGTTCCTCTAAAACTAAAGTATAGGTTAATTCTTGTTCGGTTGGAGGCAATATTAGTGAAATATTCATCAAATTGCCATCTACTTCTTGTGTTTGGCCAACAATCAAATCATCTTGAAATAATTTCAAAACTAATAAATCACTTCTTGGAGAACTTCCATCATTTAGACCTTCGAATGCCAATTTTGCACTGAATGTAACTACTGTGCTCGCTTTTAGATAAGATAAATCAGATGGGATAATTGCGCCTATGTCATTAATTACATTCCATTCAGATATGTAATAATCATTCTCAATTCCATTCGAGTCACCTAAACCAAATTTTTGTACCGCAGGTAAACTCTTGAAACCTTCTGGTGTTGTTACCCTCGATGAAATTGTAACAAAGGGTTCGTCATCCCAACTTGGGTTTAATCTAAATTTAAATGTTGCATCCACTTCTTGAGGTGTACTACTTACTAAAACAATATCTCCAGAATTAGTAGGATGTAATTCAACTAATTCATTTGAGTTTTCCCCGTTTGTAATCACTGTAGGGGTGCCTCCAAGAATAGGCCATTCCATCACTACTCGATTATTCAAACCAGCAATTTCAACTTGAATATTCTCTAACACTTCTGTTTCAGAGGTATGGGTCGTAACCATTTCCAACCACGATTCGGAAGGCGTTAAAGTCGTTGAAGAATTTACAAAGTCAATTAATGTAGAAGTCATTCCACTTACTGAATCAATATTAATAATTTCAAAA
Organism: Euryarchaeota archaeon UBA596; assembly: GCA_002498205.1. GTDB lineage: Archaea > Thermoplasmatota > Poseidoniia > Poseidoniales > Poseidoniaceae > MGIIa-I. The sequence goes on along the minus strand of DAGQ01000065.1, from coordinate 3,710 downwards.
TTTAACTCTGATGAATATGTTGTTGTTACAGGAATAGGGATATTCAAATAATTGCTTGAACTTGTTTGTACACTTGATGTATACGCATTCAATTCATTGATGAATAATGAAGAAGAGGTGAATTGTAGATTTATAGATTCATCAAATCTTGCTAACAAACCATCCACCATCAAATTACTTCCAGAACCAGAAAATTCAATAAGACACTCTACAAAATCAACACCTTCAATAGAAAGGCTTGTTTTCTGACCATTGATTAGAGCAGAATTTAATTCTTCTAATTGCCCTTCGGCAAATCGATAAGTTACTCTTTCTGAAGAAATTGGACCAAAGTTCATTTGATCAATTAAAATATTTCCACAAAATAATTCCCATTGGACCCCACCTACATCTTGATTAGGGTCCTCAGACCATAACTCAAAAGAAAATGAGTTCATTACCGTATCAGAAGGTAACCAAAAAGAAGTTGATGCAGTAGTTGAGCTAATCAAATCTAAGGATTGTGTCATATTACCATCTGCAAATCTATTTTGCCAACCCCAAGGCCCCATTTGATTAATGTCTAAACTCCAATCAATTCGTTCATCATCTGCAATATTTAATTTGAGGTTCTCAGGTAAAGAAGCATAGTATAATTCAACATCAAAAGTACTCAATACGGCATTTGAAATCTTAAATTGTATTGTATGTGCTGGATTGGGTAAATCCATAGTCGTATCATCATAAGCTACTTCATAAAAAGGCCCTTTATCTACAGAAACCTCCACTATACCTGCAGATTGGAACTCAAAATCTAAATCCCATCCTGCGATTGGCCTATGTGATTTAATAATTGAACTTGTAATTGTACTTGTAGTTGAAATCCTCTGATTTATTGAATCCCATGTATAATCTCCAGACCAATAAGCACTAGGGTCTGAAAGGAAAGTGTCAGTAATTTTCCCTTGAATATTTACAGAATCTATTTGAAATGGACCATTTTCAGAATTTATAAAAATTCTTAACAATGGATGTTTTTGCCAATCAATAGTTCCTAAATCAACTTGCCTAGAATTTAGATTTTCAAAACCAATTATTGGTTTGTTAGTTATAGCATCTAATACAGACCAACTTAAACCAAAAGTTCCTGATGTTTTAGCGTCAATACTTGCTATCCCATATTGACCTGGCTCTACGGAATAAACTGCTGATTGATGTGAACCAAATGATGGTGAGGTCCAATTCCCAGGACCTGGGACTGTTACTTTTACATCATCTATAAACCACCAATCACAACAAGTTCCTGAACCTCCTGCTTGTCTAAATCTAAATTTAAATCCAGACCAAAAAGCATCTGTTGGAAGCGTATAAGTCACATCTTGAGCAGAATAACCAGGGTTACCTAATGCTGCATTAAAATATGGACAAGTATTTGCAGGATTACAATTACCAGCAGCAATTGTCTTCCATTGGTTATTTGATGCCCAATATTCGAAATACAAATGTTCTGTTGTATCAGGATCTTCACCACAACCAGAAGCACCTTCCTTCATCCAAAAATAAACATAACCATTAGACAAGCCAGAAAGATCCATAGTATTTGATTCAACATTTACAGCACCATTCCTTAATACCAAAGAACCACCAGTAGTCCCATTAGTTCCACAACTCAAATATCCAAGATTACCAGAACCTGTATTTGAATTATCATTTACTAGTCCATTTGCTGCATTAGAGGAGGTCCATCCTGCAGGTAAAACCCCCTGAAGATTTTCAAAATCCCAAAGATTTTCAACACCAAAAGTAGTCATGTAAGTTCCATTATAATTTACACCATTATATGTTGCGTCATAATGTGACCAATCAGATAAACTATCCCATTGAATTGAATCCATGTTAACTGTATGTCCAGTAGTTAAATCCATTTCAAGATGAGTAAATGAATCACCATCAAGAATATCTACACTCAAATCATATGATGTTTCTTCTGGCCACTCATCAATGGAAATTTCAACATTTTCACCCTCTCCTGCAAATTTATTTTCACCAATCAAATTTAGATCTTCGATGTTTAAATCATTACAAATAAACGAGAACATGCTTGTGAGAAAAAACAAAGCAACGGCTGCAAAAACTTGGGTTCGACTGGTGTGCATCATCACTTGGAATCAGATTCTATTTGTCAATGCATCGGTAATCACATTAAAACATCGTAAAAAGTAACTGGCCGAACTAAAATGATTTTAAAAATTAAGTTTGGTAGATTATGGTCATATTCAAAACGTGTACTTGACTCGGATATGCATGGTAGCACCAAAAGCAGCGGGTGAATATGATTCTGTAAGATTAGAAGAATCTATAATAAAACGCTGGCAAAAAGAGAGAACTTTTGCTCGTTCAATAGAATACCGAAGTGAGGGAGAACCATTCATTTTTCTTGAAGGCCCCCCCACGGCTAATGGACGGCCTGGAATACACCATGTTGTAGCAAGAGCATACAAAGATTTAGTATGCAGATGGAAAACAATGGAAGGACACCTTGTTGAAAGAAAAGGTGGATGGGATACACATGGATTACCTGTTGAAATTGAGGTTCAAAAAAGATTAGATTTGATGAGTAATGATGCCATTCTTGAATTTGGAATGGATAAATTCAACGAAGAATGTAAAAAATCTGTCTGGACCTATGAAGATGCTTGGAGAAAAATGAGTGAAAGAATGGCATTTTGGGTGGATCTAGACAACCCATATGTTACTCTCGATAATAATTTCATTGAATCATCATGGTGGGCATTAAAACAAATGTTCGAAAAGGACCTTCTATATCGAGGTTACAAAGTTCTACCATATTGCCCTCAAACTGGAACTTCATATTCAAGTCATGAAGTTGCCTTAGGATACAAAGAAGTTGAAGAACCATCTGTGTATGTTAAATTTAAACTAGAAAATGATGATGCCTCAATTTTAGCTTGGACTACAACACCGTGGACACTCCCTGGAAATGTAGGGTTAGCAGTAGGTCCTGATGTCACATATTGTAGAGTACGAATTAGTGACCCCCCAGGAAAAAGTTGGGAAGGTCGCGGAGGAGCAGATATCGGCGAGGAGTTAATACTAGCAAAGGATTTACTTAAAGAAGTGATGAGACATAAAGTAGAAGTAATTTCTGAATTTCCTGGTTCAGAATTAGTTGGTAAGGCATATGAACCACTATTCCCGAATGCTGTTGAAAGAGGTGAAAGCAAAACTGCTTGGACAGTTGTGTCAGCTGATTTTGTTACAACAAGTGATGGTACAGGTGTTGTCCATACTGCAGTAATGTATGGTGAAGACGACTATAACCTTGGTAGAGAAGTTGGATTTCCAGAAGTACATACTGTCGGAATGGATGGCGCATTTGTAGAAGGCGTTCATCCAGAACTAGATGGGAAATACGTAAAAGATTGTGACGATATCATCATCAACAATTTAACAGACTCAAATAAATTATATCGAGAAAAAATGTATCTTCACGATTATCCGCACTGTTGGAGAACAGGCCATCCTTTGCTGTACTATGGAATGGAATCTTGGTTTGTTAGGATGACCGCAGTAAAAGAAAAATTACTAGAATTCAATGACCAAGTAGAATGGGCACCTGATTGGGTAGGTGAAGGAAGATTTGGAGAGTGGCTAAGAAATGTGAAAGATTGGGCTATTTCACGAGAACGTTTCTGGGGAACTCCACTACC
>DAGQ01000028.1 GCA_002498205.1 Euryarchaeota archaeon UBA596 | reverse complement strand
ATTGCAGCGGCAATTTTAGGTTGTTCTTCACCTAATTCGATGTTTTCACTCAATAGCCATGCTAGAGCATCCCGTTCAGATGGAACTGCGTCCATAAGAACTGCTAAGCATTCATATTTTCAATATTCCGCATCACCAAGTTTTGAAATACACGTTGCCAACAGGTGAACTACAATGGATAGTTCAGAAACAAGTTGTTTTGCAATTTGCCCTACTTGTGAAGCCGAGAAAGAACATCAAATTGTTCGCAAGAGGGAAGTTGGTTCTGGATTAGATGTAAAGATACAATGTAATGATTGTTCACTTGTGCACAAAATTCATATTCGGCCCAATAAAGGTGTTAAATTAGCATTTTTATTAAATGATGGCCCAACTAGTTCTAATGTTAAAATTGAAGTTGATGATGATGAAATGTTTCGTGTTGAAGATATTTTTGAACATGATGAAAAATTATGGAGAATAAATACAATTGAATCTACACAAAATAAGTTCATGAGAAAATCATTACCTGAAAGAATTGGAAGAATTACTGCAATTAGATTTGATGAAGTTAGAGTTAAAGTAACCATGACGGATGGAGACATTTCTAATCCTGGATTAATCATTTGTGAGCCTGACAGGGTATTTGCTGCGGGTTCAATTATTGAATACGAGGGCGAAAAATGGAGAATTAGATCTATAAATACGTCTAGAGGTTCTACACTTCGGGGAAAATTTGATGCTTACAAAATAAAAAGATTGTATTTACAACCCCCTCCCCCACCTAAGAAGGCACCCAAAACATCGCGAGAAAGAAGACAGGCATGGAAAGAAGGAACATTAGGGTATAATCCAAATCCAGAAAAGAAATAAATTACCTTCTATTACTCCAAGGAAAAATCATTGCTTTGAAAACATGCCAAGCAATATCTGGATTCTCTCTCAATCTTCTCATAGAATATTCATACCATTGGCCACCATAGGGAATATAAACTCTAGTTAAATGCCCTTCTGAAGCTAATTTTCTTCTAATGTTTCCCCTGACTCCCAAAAGAAATTGAAATTCATAACCTTGACCTTTACCAACCCTATTCTTTGGAGGGTTTGCTCTTCCATCATCTAAACCTGGACCTAAATTTCTAGACTTTAATGCCTCTTGAGCATAATTAATTATTTTCAAATCATGACTGGCAATTCCAACATATGCATCTAAATCTAAAGCAAGATCGATATCCGAACAAAAGGAGTCTACAATTGATTGATAACTTGTATGAGATATTTCAGGCGGTTCTAAATAAATTCCTTTACATAATCTAAAATCGGTATAACCTTTCAAACTCTCACATACTTTTTTAATATCATTTTTTGTCCTAAATAATCTAGACTGTAGCACACAACCTACGTTCGTTATATTACGTGAATGCATTTCTAAAACAACATCTATAGTGTCTTGAGTGACTCTATGATCTTCCATATCAAGTCTGACAAAAATATTTGTTTTTGCTGCTAATTCACAAATTTTACTTATATTTTCAAGTCCTTTTTCGCGATTCAACAATAAGCCAAATGCAGTAGGTTTAATTGAAATATTAGCATTTAAATTCTCTTTATTAATTGCCATAATTACTCTTTTGTATTCTTCTACAAAAAAATCTGCTTCTTCTAACGAACTAATTTCTTCTCCAAGAACATCTACAGTAGTACAAGCAGACTCTAATTCTAATTTTTTCATCGCTTTAACTGCAGAATCTAAATCTTTTCCCGCAACATATCTTCTTGCAACCCAACCAATCACAAATTTAGGCATTATAGGCAGTAAAGAAACAACAACGCGCCCGAACATTCCGCCAGCCATAATGTGCACAGGGGAAATCGAACTTTGATAATTATGATTCCAAGTTTAGAAATCATCAGTTCTACCAAGAGGAATATTATTCTCCTCTAAATAATTCTTAATTGCATTTCTTTGCCAACCTTTGAACGATTTTCGATCTAAATACGCCCATATTTCAGAATTAGGATTAGCTTTTTTGGTTGAATTATAAGCGGATAAAATTGCTTTTTTCCATGTACCATTCGGATTATTTTTGTTTTCCTCAACTTCATCTCTTTTTTGCATAATTAATGCATAATTTGCCAACATATGACCTAAAACAATTCCTTTATCAGAAAGTCTCATTGGTTGAGGTGCATAATGACCTCCACCCAAACAAAATACAACTTTTTCCGCAGAAATTTTTGGAATTTTATCTTGATTATTTAGATTTAAACCGTTTATTATTACATCAGCAAGTGCTGATGCTGCATTTTTATCTCCCCATTTTTCTTCTGTAGATCCAATTTCAATAAATAATGAAGGAACTGAAATCCAAGGCCCGTGATGTGTTGTTTCAAAACTGATCGAATAGTCTTCTAATAAATTATGCGATTTTGCCTGTTTTTTTAATTCTTGCATCCAAGAGCTCATTCTCGGAGAAGGAGGTGGAGCATCGGCAGGTTTTCCACCAAAAGGTGGTATTTCATCAAAATCATATTGAGGAGTTCCAATGGGATGAATGGTTAAACAAGGAAATCCAGATGCAGCAACATGACGGCTTGGAAAAATTACTTCTGAAACTTTCTCCCCAGTCTTATTTTCCCATCTTAAATCTAAATCATCTTCAAATAACACACCACCATCTCTCCACCAAAGCCTTACTGAATTATAATTCCAAGATTTAAAGCCTTCAACTTCATTACCAATATTCCATTCACATTTTTCTAATAATGATCTCGCCTGATTAGTTGAAGCAATATCTCCTCCACTAATTATTATCAATACTACCGGTTCGACCATGAGACTCCGAGAATCTTTAGTATGATAGCATATCGTCTTTAGTGATTATTTATGAGATAAGGTAGGGAGGTACGTGTACAGTGAACTTTTATTTCCTCCTCAAAAACTATTTGAGTTAGATGACAATAGAATTCTAGTAATTGGAATGAATGGTGAAATTCAAATTCTTGATGAAAATTTAATCGGCGAATTTGAATTTAAAAAACCGTTCCCAACGTCAATTTCAATAAGTTCTGTATCAAAAAACATACTCTTTGCATGTTGGATTGATTTAGAATTAATGATTGCAAGAATGGCGTCCATCGATTTAAACTCTGAAATTAAAAATGGACACTCTCGTGCGGATTTAAGAATAAAATTAGAATCTAAAAAACAACCTCAGGTTGAAAGTTCAAAATGGTCACACATTCTAGACTCAGAACCATTAGCACTTATTTCAGATGACGAATTAATTGTGTTTACATCATGGAAAAGGGGTCTTTATTGTGTAGATCATGATTCTAATGAAATCTGGAGAATTCCTGAAATAAAATGGTTAAAGAAATTGAAAAATGCGAATGTAATTGTTTCAATCGAAATTACTGAAAAAGGCATACTTGTTTGGTCAAAAGCCGCAGAGTGGTTTCTAATAAACAAAGAGTCAGGAGAAATAATTAAAAATGGACAAATTGAATTTCAAAATATTCTTGAAAAAATATTTGTTCATGAAGATAAAAGATTACTTTGTAGTCCTGATGGATTTGTATTGTGGATTGATGATTTAAATCCTGAAAGTATGTTAGATATGAAACAAAAAGGGCCAGTTCATGATGCAAAATGGGATTTAGAAAAAGATTGTTGGAGAATTTGTCAATGGAGAGAAGACATATTGTGGTCTAGGTCTGAAATTACCAAATCAAGTAGAGATGAAATTGGAAAATCTGTATTCAAACATAAAGGTATTTGGATGGTTCTTGAAAACTCAGGAAATTTTTCTGAACATTTCACTTGATTACTCTTCTTCGGAAGAAGATCCTTCCACATGAGTATATCCGCACTTCCCACAACTTATCCTATCTTTATGGCGTGCTAGAAAGATACCTGGGCCACATTCGGGTTTAGGGCAAAAGTCATTTTTTCTGATGAGTTTATCTCCTTCTATTGAATATTTTTCCCATTTTTTTGAAACATTTTTACCTTCTGCCATCATTCTTCACCTCCAGATTCATCACCTTCAGGGGGCATTTCTTCTTCCTCTCCCGATGAATGACGATTAATCATATATTCCATTTCGGTGTTTTTCAATGAATCGATATCTGAATAAACGTGAGCAAATCCAGTTGTTAAAGCCTGACCAAATCGTGTATTAACTCTCTTTAGGACTATTAATTCTGATTTTGAGCCTGGTTCAGCTTTTGCCACTGAATTTATCATTTCTTTACGACTAGGGGTAGGTTTTTGAGAATGATGAATTTCAAACTCAATTTCAACTCTGTTAAGTAAATTG